>DATIDU010000290.1:0-8886 GCA_035456145.1 Gaiellales bacterium
GCGACGTCGCGCTGGGTCGAGATGCTGGTGAGGACGCCAAGCACGATCGGCGCGAGCGACCAGACGACGATCGCGAGGACGGCGACCGTCTTCAGCAACCGCCCGCTCATGGTCGTCATATCGTCGCCCTCCGCAGGAGGAGCGCGTAGCCGCCCCCGAGGACGGCCGTCAGCGCCGCCAGCAGGAACGCGAGCGCCGTCCCGTGGGCGAAGTCGGCGGTCACGAACGTCGTGTTGTAGACCTGGATCAGGATCGAGCGGGTGTTGAGCGCGGTGCCGTTCAGGACGTAGATCTCGTCGAAGATCGAGATCGCAAGCAGCGTCCCCACGGTGAGCGCGATCGCGATCGACGGGCGCAGCAGGGGCAGCGTCACATAGCGGAACTGCCTCCACGGCCCGGCGCCGTCGACCGCCGAGGCGCTGTAGACCTCCTCGGGGATGCTCTGCAGGCCGGCCAGGAAGATCAGGCTCACCAGCGGGAGCACGCCCCAGACGTGGACAAGCGTGATGTAGACGATCGCCCCCCGGCCACTCGCCAGCCACACATGCGGCTGGCTGATGATGTGGAGCTGGAGCAGCACGCTGTTCAGAAGGCCGTTGTCAGGGTCGAAGACGCGGCGCCAGAGGACGCCCGAGACGACCGACGGCAGCGCCCACGGCAGGATCAGGATCGCGAGCACGAGGCCGCGCCCGCGAAATACGCGGTGCAGGGTGACCGCCACGAAGATCCCGAGCACGAGCTCGAGCGACACCGCCAGCAGGACGTACTCCACGGTGTGGCGCATCGCGTCGCGCGAGGTCTGGTCGTTCAGGACGTCGCGGTAGTTGCGGGTACCGACGTAGCCCGGCAGCTCGCCGAACAGGAACCCGCCCGAGCGGATGCTCTGTTTGAAGCCCTGCGTCAGTGGATAGAGGACGAGGGCCGCCACGAGCAGCATGGCGGGGGCGACCAGGATCCACCCCAGGATCTGAGTCTCGCGGGCGGCCCGGTCGCCGCCCCCACCGCTGCGGCGCAGACGCAATGTTCCTACTGGTTGTGCGACTCGGCCTTCGACGAGAGCTGGCTGAGCGCGTCACCGACGCTCATCTGGCCCTTCACCGCTGCGTTCAGGAGCCCCTGGGCGTCGGAGCTGAACTGCGAGTACCAGATCGGGGCGCCCGCGGAGAAGAGCGGCGACACGTGCGGCAGCTCCGCGTTCAGGACGTCGCCGCCCTGGAGCTGACCGGAGTCGGCGAGCTGCTTGATCGTCGACGCGCCGCACGGCAGGCTGCCCTGCGTCTTGTAGATCGCGATCGCGTTCTCGGGCCGCTCCCACCACTCGATGAACGCGGCGGCCGCCGCCTTGTGCTTCGCGGTCACCGGGATCGAGAGGCCCTCTGGCAGCCCGAAGGACGCGCCCGGCCCGCTGACTCCGGGGACGAGCCCGAGGGCCGCGTCGCCGGCGATGTTGGACTGGCTCTTGTCGTTGGCGGTCGCCATGTTGCCGGGCCCTGTGGCGAGCACCATCGCCGTCTCGCCGGCCGTGAACTTGTCGAAGGCGACCGAGTCGTCCATCGCCACCGACCCGGGCGAGACCCAGGCGTTCTTGACCGCGTCGGCCTCCCACTGAAGCGCCTTGTAGCCCGCGGAGCTGGGGTCGGAGAACGTCGGCGCGAGCTGGTCGTCGAAGAGCTGCCCGCCCATGGCCAGCGTCAGCAGGTACCACGGCGTGACGCCGCCCTCGGTCGCGGCCATCGGGATTGAGAGCGGGTACTGCACGCCCGACGCCTTGAGCTTCGCGACGTCCTGGGCGAGCTCGTCGAAGGTCTGCGGGAACGCGGTGATCCCCGCCTTCGCGAACATCTTCGTGTTGTACATCGAGACGCGGAAGTCGTTCGAGTAGCAGGCGGCGTAGGTCTTCCCGCCCGACATGAACGCGGCGTCCGTCGACTTCAGGTCGGCGAGCGTCTTCGCGTCGACGAGACCGTCGAGCGGCTCCACCCACTGGGCCCCGGCGAACTGGCCGGTGAACGACCAGTCGAACTCGGCCACGTCGGCGATGTAGCTCTTGGCCTGGTTGGCGACGAGGAGCTTGTTGTGCGTCGCGTCCCATCCGGTGCGGACGTAGTTCACCTTGACGCCGGTCTCCGCGGTGAACTTGTTGAGGAGGCTCTGCGGCATGGCGTACGGGATGAGGACCGTGATGGTCTGCCCGCGGATCGACTCGCTCGACCCGCCTCCACTGCTTGTGGTCGACCCGCTGTCGCTTCCGCCGCAGGCCGCCGCGAGGGTCAGCGCGGCGGTGGCGAGGCCGATGAGGACGCGCCTGGAACGCTGCATTCCGCGATACTACGGACTGGATGGACGGAACACAACACGCGGCGGCCGCCCATCCGCTCGACCCGCTGACCGCCTTCGAAGTGGCCGCGACGGCGGCCGTTGTCCGTCAAGACGACGACTTCGGCGCGCGCGGCGACGGCTGCCGGTTCATCACGATCGCGCTGCAAGAGCCTTCCAAGAACGCCGTCCTCGAGTGGGAGCGAGGCGGTCCGCGGCCGGCCCGCGAGGCCGAGGTCGTCCTTTACGACCGCGCCCGGGCCGAGACCGTCGAGGCGGTCGTCGACCTCGACGCCCGGGCCGTCACGGCCTTGGAGGTGCGAACCGGCGTCCAGCCGATGGCCGTCGTGACGGAGCTCATGGAGGCCGAGGAGCTCCTGCGCCGCAATCCGGAGTTCCAGGCCGCGCTCGCCCGGCGTGGCATCACCGACCCCGACCAGATCCAGGTTGACGCCTGGCCGGCGGGCCACTTCGGCCGCGCCGAGGAGTCGGAGCGCCGTCTCGCCCGCGGCGTGGCGTTCGTGAAGCCGCGCCCCGGCGACAACGAGTGGGCGCACCCGGTCGACGGTGTCGTCGCGCTCGTCGACCTGAACACCCTCGAGGTGCTGCGCGTCGAGGACCACGGCGTCGTGCCTGTCCCGCCGGAGAGCGGAAACTTCGACGTCGCCGCCGCCGGGGAGCTGCGCGCCGACATCGCCGCACTCGAGATCACCCAGCCCGACGGCCCGGGCTTCACCGTCGACGGCCGGGTCGTCCGCTGGCAGCGCTGGCAGCTCCACGTCGGCTTCACGCCGCGCGAGGGGCTCGTGCTGAACCGCGTCGGCTACGAGGACGGGGGCCGCCTGCGCTCGATCATGCACCGGGCCTCGCTGTCGGAGATGGTCGTTCCCTACGGCGACCCCAGCCCGACGCACTACTTCAAGAACGCGTTCGACGCCGGCGAGAACGGCGTCGGCGTCTCGGCCTCGCCGCTCACGCGCGGCTGTGATTGCCTGGGCGAGATCGTCTACCTGGACGCCGTCTGCAACGACGCCGCCGGCGAGCCGGTCGAGATCCGAAACGCGATCTGCATGCACGAGGAGGACGTCGGCGTGCTGTGGCGACACATGGAGTGGCGCGACGGAACGGGCGAGGTGCGCCGCTCGCGCCGGCTCGTCATCTCGTCGTTCTCGGCCATCGGGAACTACGACTACGGCTTCTTCTGGTACCTGTACCAGGACGGGTCGATCGAGTTCGAGGTGAAGCTCACCGGCGTGCTCTCGACTGGCGCCGTCGCCCCGGGCGCGCGGCCCGAGCACGGCGTCCTGGTCGCGCCCGGCCTGAACGCGATGGTGCACCAGCACTTCTTCAACATGCGCCTCGACCTGGACGTGGACGGGGTCGAGAACGCGGTCGAGGAGGTGTGGACGGAATCGCTTCCGTCCGGGCCGGAGAATCCGGTCGGAAACGCGTTCCGGGCTCACCGCCGCCGGCTTCGCACCGAGCTCGAGGCCCGCCGCCGGCTCGACCCGGCCTCGGCCCGCTGGTGGGAGATCGTGAACCCGGACGTCCGCCACCGGCTGGGCGAGCCCGTCGCCTACCGGCTGGTGCCGGGCGAGAACACCGTGCCGTTCGCGCAGCCGGACGCGCCCGTGAGCCGGCGGGCGGGGTTCATCGGCCACCACCTGTGGGTGACGCCGTACACCCCGGGCGAGCGCTACGCCGCCGGCGAGTACCCGAGCCAGCACCCCGGCGGGGCGGGCCTGCCGGAGTGGACGAGCGCCGACCGGCCCGTCGAGGGCCGGGACATCGTCGTCTGGTATACGTTCGGCCACCACCACGTGCCCCGGCCTGAGGACTGGCCGGTGATGCCGGTGGCGACCATCGGCTTCATGCTGAAGCCGGTGGGGTTCTTCGACCGAAATCCCGCTCTCGACGTGCCGCCGTCGGAGCCGCACGCCGGGAGCTGCGAGCAAGGGGGGGTCCACGCATGAGCGGAGTCGAGGGGCGGGTCGCCCTGGTGACCGGGGCGACGAGCGGGATCGGCGCGGCGACGGCGAGGGCGCTCGCGGCAGGCGGGGCGCGCGTCGCGCTGGCCTCACGCGGTGGCGGCGACCTTGGAATCGAGGGCGCGCTGGCGGCCTCGTGCGATGTGCGCGACCGCGAGCAGGTGGACGCGTTCGTGGCGGCCTGCGTCGAGCGCTTCGGCGGGCTCGACATCCTGATTGCTAATGCCGGCGTCGGCGCCTACGGCGACTTCCTCACCCTGAAGCCGGAGTGGCTCGACGAGATGCTCGACACCAACGTCAAGGGGTTCATCTCCACGATCCGGGCCGGCCTGCCGCACCTGCTCCGGAGCCCGTCTGCCGACCTGGTCGCGGTCACGTCGATCGCCGGCCAGCGCGCACCCGAGGGCGAAGCGGTCTACGCGGCCACGAAGCACGCGCAGATCGGCTTCATGCGCTCGCTCGACCACGAACTCTACAAGCGCGGCGTGCGCTGCTCGATCCTCGCGCCCGGCGGCGTCGAGACGGCCTTTGCGATGCACCGCGGGCGCACGCCCGAGGATCCCGACCTGCCCGGGATGCTGCGCTCCGAGGAGGTGGCCGACGCCGTGATGTACGCGGTCACCCGGCCGCGCACCGGCCGCATGTTCGAGGCCTCCATCCTGCCAATGGCCGACGACTCGATGAACTGACGATGAGCTTCAAGGTCACCATCATCGGCGGCGGCAGCTCGAGCTTCGTGCCCGTGCTCCTTCGCCGCCTCATCCAGTCGGGGCCGCTGGGCGACTCCACCGTCACGCTGATGGACATCGACGAGCGCCGCCTCCAGGTGATGCAGGAGCTCGGCGACCGGCTGGTGGCGGGCGAGGAGAGCCCGCTTCGCGTCGAGAGCACGCTCGACCAGCGCGAGTCGCTCGTGGACGCCGACTTCGTGATCGCCGCCATCTCGGTGGGCGGGTTCGACGCCTGGGCGCAGGACATGGAGATCCCCGGCCGCTACGGGCTCGTGATGCACGTCGCCGATTCGGTGGGGCCGGGCGGGATCATGCGGGCCTTCCGCAACGCCCCGGTGCTGGCCGAGGTGGCGCGGAACGTTGCCGACGTCGCGCCCGACGCCCACGTCTTCAACTACACGAATCCGGCGCCGACCGAGGCGCTCGCCATGCTCACGGCGGCGCCGTCGGTGAGAAGCTACGCGCTGTGCTCGTGCACCGGGCATCCGTCGAGCGCGGAGTGGCTGGCCGAGCAGGCGGGCGTCGAGCCCGCCGAGATCGCCATGCCGCCGGTGGTGGCGGGGATCAACCACTGCGCATCCGTCACGGAGCTTCGCCTCCGCGACGGCCGTGACGCAATGCCGCTCGTCCGCGCGAACGCGACCAACCCGATCGTGCGCTGGGCGCTCGACACCTACGGCGTCCTGCCGTACTGCTGGAGCCACTGGGTCGAGCACTTCCCGCAGATGCAGCGGCTCGAGGCCGAGTACGCCGGGACGGCGCAGGGCGTCGCCATGCGCTACGGCATCACCACCCACGACATGGCCTACGAGAAGGCGCGCGTCGCCGAGCTCGAGGCGCTGGCGGCCAAGTGGACGGCCCCCGACGCGGGCCGCGTCACGCTCGCCGACCTCCCGCCCGGTGATGAGGACTGGGGGATCGAGGTGATCGACATCATGGAGGCGATCGTCGAGAACCGAAACCAGACGTTCGTCGTGAACGCGCCGAACGGCGGCGCGATCCCGAACCTGCCGGTCGACGCCGTGGTCGAGGTGAACGCCTCGGTGAACGGGTACGGCATCCGTCCGATCGCCGCCGGCCCGCTGCCGGAGCCCCTGGCGGCCCACCTGCGCGGCTACGTCGACTTCGAGCGCCAGGTCGTGAAAGCCGCGCTCTCAGGCGACCGCGACGCGGCGATGCACGCGTTCCTGCTCGACCCCAACATCCAGGCGCGCCTGGAGCTCGAGCAGATCGGCGCGCTCCTCGACGAGATGCTGCGCGCGAACGCGGAGTGGCTGCCGCGCTTCCGCGGTTAGACCGGCCGGCCGAGCGCAAGCGCCCGGGCGATGTCGGTCGTCGAGATGATGCCGACCAGCCGCTCCTCGTCGAACACGACCCCGCGGCCGGTGCCGCTTGCGACCAGCTCGTCGAGGGCCGCCATCGCCGGCATGTCGGGCGAAAAGGTGGGGACCTGCCCGACGCTCACGACGTAGTCGCGCACTCGCCGGCTCCACAGGTCGCCTCCCCGTTGTGCGAGCGCGTTCAGCGGCAGGAGGCCGATCACGGCGCCGTCCTCGACCGCCGGATAGGCGGTGTGGCGCGGCGTCCCGGCGAGCGCGTCGGCCACCTCGGCGAGCGTCTGGTCGGCCCCGACGATGACAGGTGAGCGGGTCATCAGCATCGCGACGGTGACGCCGGCGAGCGCATCGCGGGTCTCGACGCGCATCTCCTCAGCGCGCCCGGCCTCCAGGATGAACCAGCCGACGACCGCCAGCCAGATACCGTCGAGCCCGCCGGCGAGCACCTCGACCAGGCCGAGCGCGATGATCGCCGCCGCCAGGACGCCGCTCACACGCGTCGCTCGGTGAGTCGCCGCGGCAAAGTCGCGGCTTCGGGCCCAGAGCGCGGCCCGCAACATCCGGCCGCCGTCTAGGGGGAGCGCCGGAACGAGGTTGAAGGCGAGCAGCACCAGGTTGATGTAGCCCAGCCACGCCAGCTCCGTGGCGATCCCGCCGGGCCCCGGCCATGCCTCCGCCTCGACGACGAAGAGGACGCCCAGGATGAGGCTCACCAGCGGGCCGGCGGCCGCCATCCGGAACTCCGCGCCGGCCGACGGGAACTCGCCCGCGATCTTGGCGACACCGCCGAAGAGCCAGAGCGTGATCCCCTCGATCTTCACGCCCTCGCGCCGCGCCTGGATCGCGTGCCCCAGCTCGTGCAGGATCAGGCAGGCGAAGAAGATCGCGGTGGCGGTGACTCCCATGGCCGCGTACGTCTGCCAGCTCCGGCCGGGGAGGGCGGCGGGGAACTGCACGGTCGCGAGCGACCACAGGATCAGCCCGAACACGACCAGCCAACTCCAGTTCAGGCCGATCTCGACGCCCGCCACCCGCCCGAGCACGATCGTCGACGAGAAGACCGTGCGCCGCTGTTTCGGCGGGCGGCCGGCGGGGAGACCCTCCAGGCTGTGCGCGCTCGAGCTCATCAGACGACTGCAGCATCGCGGCGATGGACGCCGGGCGCATCCGGGAATCCCCGGCTCCTTTCCCCGGGCACTTGACTAGTAATAATATTTCTAGTAAGGTTCTCACTATGACCAAACGAAGGCCCATCCAGCCCTCCTCGCTCGGCCTGATCGTCCTCTGGCTGCTCGTCGCCCGACCAATGCACGTCTACGGCATGCAGAAGCTGATCGAGACGTTCGGCAAGGACAAGGTCGTGAACGTCCGCTCGCGCGCGAGCCTCTACCAAGCGCTTGAGCGGCTCGTTCGAAACGGCCTCGTCGAGGTGCACGAGACCGTGCGCTCTGAGGGCTACCCCGACCGGGTCGTCTACGCCGTCACAGACGCCGGCCGGACGGCCGCCGCGCAATGGTTGCGCGACATGCTGCGGACGACCGGCACCGAGTACCCCGAGTTCATCGCCGCCGTCTCCGTGCTCTTCGGGCTCGCGCCCGACGACGCGCGCGCGCAGCTCCAGGAGCGGGCCGACCGGCTCGCCGCAGAGCTCGCCGAGACCGAGGCGGTGATCGCCGAGACCCCCGACCTGCCGCGGCTCTTCCTGCTCGAGGAGGAGTACCGGCGGGCGGTGCTCAGGGCCGAGCTCGACTGGGTGCGCTCGGTGGTCGCCGACCTCGACGCGGGCCGGCTGACGTGGACCGAGGACTGGCTGATGGGCCTCTTCTCCGAGCACGACCCCATGAAGCACACACAGGAGGAATCCCGATGACACCGACCATCGAAGCTCACGGGCTCGTCAAGCGCTACGGCAAGACCAGCGCGCTGGACGGGCTCGACCTGGTCGCCGAGCGCGGTCAGGTCGTGGCCATCCTCGGCCCGAACGGCGCGGGCAAGACGACGTTCGTCCGCGCGGTCGCCACCTTGCTTCGCCTCGACGGCGGCACGTTGCGCGTGGCCGGCCACGACGTGCGCCGCGAGCCGGGCGCCGTCCGCCGCACGATCGGCCTCGCCGGCCAGTTCGCCGCGGTGGAGCCCGCGATGACCGGCCGCGAGAACCTCGAGATGGTGGCCCGGCTCTTCGGGCTGCCACGGGCGGCGGCGCGGGCCGCGGCCGCGGACGTGCTCGAGCGGTTGCGCCTGACCGGCGACGCCGACCGGCTCGTCCGCACCTACTCGGGCGGCATGCGCCGCCGGCTCGACCTCGGCGCAAGCCTGGTCGGGGCGCCGCGCCTGCTCCTGCTCGACGAGCCGACGACGGGGCTCGACCCCGGAAGCCGGATGGATCTGTGGGACGCGATCCGGGGCCTGGTCGACGCCGGCACCGACGTGCTGCTCACGACCCAGTACCTGGACGAGGCCGACCACCTGGCGAGCCGGATCGTGATCGTCGATCACGGTCGTGCCGTCGCCACC
>DATIDU010000291.1:0-12404 GCA_035456145.1 Gaiellales bacterium
GGTCCGACGGGCGAGCTGATCGCTCCCCTCGGGGTCATGAAGCCGGACGGGGTGAAGGCGATGTTCGCCGAGCAGATCTCGGCGCTCGCCGAGGGCGGCGCGGACGTCATCCTCGTCGAGACGATGAGCGACCTCGCCGAGGTGCATGCGGCGGTAGGCGCGGCCGCAGAGGTTGCGCCCGACCTTCCCGTCGCTGCGACCCTCACCTTCGATACCCACGGGCACACGATGATGGGCGTGAGCCCCGAGCAGGCCGTCGAGGCCCTGGCGACCCTCGGCGCGCGCATCGTCGGCGGCAACTGCGGCAACGGCCCGCACGAGATCGGCCCGGTCATGAGCCAGATGGCCCAGCGGCGGCCGTCCGGCGTCCACCTGATCGCCCAGAGCAACGCCGGGATGCCCCGCCTGGAAGGCGCCGACTTCCACTACGACGGCACACCCGAGGTCATGGCCGACTACGCGATCCGCATGCGCGAGCTCGGCGTCGGCGTAATCGGTGCGTGCTGCGGCTCCACCCCGGCCCACGTCGCCGCGATGCGCGCCGCGCTCGACCTCGCCCCAACCGGCACCTGAAACACCGGCGCCTGTCGCCAATGTTTCAGGGCGGCCAGTGAAACACTCGCGCCTGTCGCCGTTGTTTCACACGTCGACCCGGACACCGACGAGTTTCGACATATTCGTTGAGGCTGCGTCGTGTCCTGTTACAGGCAGTTTCGTAGCCTCGTGGCATGCCAAACGGTCGCCGAGAGCAGAGGGCGGGGTGCATCTATCACGTGTCTACACGCGGGAATCTCAGGGCGCCGATCTTCCTTGATGATGATGAGCGGGCGCGCTTCCTTGGGTTCATTGAACGAGCGTGCGATATCGATGGACTCGTATGTCACGCATACTGCCTGATGGGGAACCACTACCACCTACTGGTGGAGACTCCGCTGGCCAATCTTGGTCAGGCGATGCACCGCATCAATTCCGGATACGTCCAGTGGTTCAACCGTCGGCATAGCTCAGAAGGCCACCTGTTCGAGCGGCGATACCGATCATGGATCAAGCATGGGCAGGCCAGACAGATGGAGGCCGTGCGCTACATCGTCCGCAATCCCGGTCGCGCGGGTCTGTGCGCTTTGCCGGAGCAGTGGCCGTGGTCGAGTCACGCCGCCACGGCCGGGCTGCGTGCCGCGACACCGCTATTGAACGTCGATGCTGTCAGGGGCTGGTTCGGAACTGGGAGCACCGCGATCGAGCGCTATCGCCGGTGGGTCGACGAAGGTGTCGACGAGCCTCAGCAACGCCCAACGCTCGAAGCCTTGGTGAGTCGCGGAACCGTCGCGGAGATTGCCACCGCGAATCAGGTCTACCGCTATTCGCTGCGCGAGATCGCCGCAGTGGTGGGTCTGTCGCCTGCGACGCTCAGCAGGCGGCTTCGGGCTGAAACAGTGGCGACAGGCGCAGGTGTTTCACACGGCGAGAACCGCGCGCGGTGGATGGCCGCCGCTACTGAGTGGTGAACCGGTACTCGAGCGTGGTGCGTCGGCCGGCCAGCGTTGCGGACGCGTCCGCGGGCAGCTGAAGCGACACGCGCAGGTACATCGACGACTTCGCCGGGAGGCTCCCAAGCAGCCAAGGGGATCGGCTGGCGGCGAGGGGACGCCAGCCGACGACTTCGGACACACGGCCGGCGCAGCGAAGCGCCGTGCCCGCGCCCGTCGTCCATGGGGTCGCGCAGCGGTCGACCCGGATCTGGAGCCCGCGGCGGGCGTCCCGATCGAGCGTGGAGCTGCGCGTGGCGTCGACGGAGAGGGCGATTGCCCCGATCGCGCCCTTGCCCCGGTTCTCGAGCGTCGCGGTGCGAGCGACGATGTCCCCGGCGGCGACGTCTTGAGCGTCAGCGTCGAGCCCGAGTGCGCCCGACGTCGAGACGTGGAGGGAGCCCGCGGGCCCGCTGTTCGGATGGCCGCCATGAGCGTACGCCGCCGCGGCGTAGAACACGCCGAGCGCAGCCAACACCACAAATGTCCGGGCGACGGCGCGCAGGCGCCGTCCGCGCTGGGTCCTTCCCTGGCCCATCGAGCTCCCTCCGTGGAAACGTGTGCGCGGCGTCGGACGCTGCGCGTTCCCAGAGATCGGCACGGGCGGTCGGGAATTGCGCCCAAATGGGGGAATTTTCCAGCGCTATGCGACCGGACTGACCGCCGAGCCGCCACCCAGAACCGCCGCGACGTTCTCGGCCGCGAGCACACCCATCGCGGTCCGCGTCTCGACCGTGGCGGAGCCGAGGTGGGGGATGAGGACGACGTTCTCGAGGTCGAGCAGCGCGGGCTGAACCTCGGGCTCGTGTTCGAAGACGTCCAGGCCCGCGCCCGCGATCGTCCCGGCCCGTACAGCGTCCGCGAGCGCCGCCTCGTCGACCACCGGCCCGCGAGTTGTGTTGACGAGGAACGCGGACGGCTGCATCCGCCCAAGCGCCGCCGCGTCGATGAGGTGCCGCGTCTCGGCGCTGAGCGGGCAGTGAAGCGACACGACGTCAGCGGTCGCCAGGAGCTCCTCCAACGGCAGGAACCGTGCGCCCAGCTCCGCCTCGACCTCCTCCGGTGCCCGTCGCCGGCCGGCGTAGACGACGTCCATCCCGAACGCCCGCGCCCGCCGCGCCGTCGCCTGCCCGATCTTGCCGAGCCCGACGATGCCGAGCGTCTTGCCCTGGAGGCCCGTGCCCAGCATGAAGAACATGCTCCACGACCAGGGCGTCCGCGACCTGATCAGCCGCTCGCCCTCGCCCAGCCGCCGCGTTGCCATGAGGATGAGCGCGAACGCGATGTCGGCCGTCGCCTCGGTGAGGACGCCCGGCGTATTCGACACCACGACGCCCCGCCCGGCGCACGCCGCAACGTCGACGTTGTCGTAGCCCACCGCGACGTTTGCGACGATCCGAAGCCCCGGCCCGGCGGCATCGAGGAACGCGTCGCCCACCCGGTCGTGGAGCAGCGTGACGGCGGCGTCGGCCCCTGCGACCGCGGAATGCAGCTCCGGGGTCGAGAGCGGCCGGTCGTGCGGAGAGACCCAGACCTCCCCCACGCCCCGCAGAAGCTCGATCGCCGGATCCGGGATCCGCCGCGTGACGACGATCCGCGCAGCCACCTACACCGCGACGGCCTCGAGCAGGCCGCTCATGTGCTCCAGCGCCTCCTGGAGGTGCTCGAGCGAGTTGGCGTAGGAGAGCCGGATGTGCCCCGCGCCGTACTCGCCGAAGTCCGTGCCCGCGAGCACCGCGACCCCCGCCTCGTCGAGCATCCGCGTCGCCAGCGTCCGCTCGTCGATGCCGGTTGCCGTCACGTTCGGGAACGCGTAGAAGGCGCCGCGCGGCATGACGCACGAGACGCCGGGGAGCCGGTTCAGCCCTTCGACCAGCACCTCGCGGCGGCGGACGAACTCGGCCACCATCGCGTCGATCGCGTCGTGCGGGCCGGTCAGCGCGGCGACGCCGGCCAGCTGCACCGCGGGCGCCGTGCACGCGACCGAGTTGATGAGAAACCGCGAGAGCGGCTCGATCAGCGCGGGCGGCACCGCCGCGTAGCCGAGCCGCCAGCCGGTCATCGCATAGGTCTTCGAGAAGCCGTCGAGGAGGATGGTGCGATCGAGCAGCCCATGCGCGGTGATCGAATCGTGCACGCCCTCGTAGAGCAGCTCCGAGTAGATCTCGTCGCTCAGGATCCAGCAGTCGTGGTCGGCGAGGATCTCGGCGATCTCGGCATTCAGCGCGCGGTCCAGCGCGCCGCCGGTGGGGTTCGCGGGCGAGTTCAGGACAACCATGCGCGTGCGCGGCGTGAGCCGCTCGGCCAGGTCGGAGGCCGTGAACGCGAAGCCGGTCTCCTCGGTGATCGGCAAGGGTACCGCCTTCGCCCCCGACCAGTTGATCGCCGACTCGTAGATGGGGTAGCCGGGGTTCGGGTAGATGACCTCGTCGCCCTCGCCGGCCACGGCCAGGACGCCGAAGAAGAGAAACCACTTCGCCCCCGGTGCCACCAGCACCCGGGACGGGTCGACCGTCACGCCGCGCGTCCGCGTGAGGTGGTCGGCCGCCGCCTCGCGCAGCTCCGGCAGGCCGGGCGCCGGGCAGTAGTGGGTGTGACCCTCGCGGAGCGCGCGGGCTCCCGCCTCGACGACGTGCGGCGGCGTGTCGAAGTCCGGCTCGCCGATCTCGAGGTGGATGATGGTGCGGCCCTGCGCCTCGAGCGCCTTCGCCCGCGCGAGCACCTCGAAGGCCCGCTCCGTCCCCAGTCGCTCGTAATGCCCCGCGAGTCGCATGCTCCCTCCAGTCCTAGTCGCCGAGCTCCGTCCGGCGGCGTGTCACAAACGCCTCGAGCTCCGACCGGATCCCCTCGTCCAGCGGGGGCTGCTCGTACTCCTCGAGGGTCTTCCGCCAGATCTCGCCGGCCCGTTCCGTCGCGTCGCGGGCGCCAAGCCGGTTCCACCGCTCAAAGTTCTCGGTCGAGGACAGGAGCGGACGGTAGAAGCAGTCGCGGAACCGCTCGAGGGTATGCGCAGCGCCCAGGAAATGGCCGCCCTGGCCGACCTCGACGTGCGCATCGAAGGCGAGGCTGGCCTCGTCGATCTCGAGCGGGGTGAACTCCTCCTGGAGCATCCGCAGGATCTCGATGTCGACGACGAACTTCTCGTAGCACGAGACAAGTCCGGACTCGAGCCACCCCGCCGAGTGCATGACCCAGTTCGCCCCGGCGAGGAACGTCGGGAGCATCGTCATCAGCGCCTCGTACGCCGCCTGGGCATCGACCGTCTGGCTCGCCGTGAGACCCCCGCCAGAGCGCCACGGGAGCCCGAAATGGCGTGCGATCTGGCCCGTGCAGAGGAGGCCGACGGCCGACTCGGGTGTCCCGAAGCTGGGTGACCCCGACTGCATGTCGGTGTTCGAGAGGAACGACCCGAAGACGACCGGGCAGCCCGGGCGCAGGAGCTGCGCGAGCGCGATCCCGGCGAGCCCCTCGGCCATCTGCTGCACGAGCGAGGCCGGAACCGAGACGGGCGACATCGCTCCCATGAGCAGGAACGGCGTGATGATGACCGGCTGGCCGGCGCGGACGTACTCGAACATCGCCGCCAGCATGCGGTCGTCATAGCGAAGCGGCGAGTTCACGTTGATGAGCGAGATGACCGCGGGCGTCTCCTCGATCGCCTCGCGCCCGCCGTGCAGGATCTCGGTCATGGTGATCGTGTCGGCGGCGTTCGGCCCCGACGTCACCGACCCCATGTACGGCTTGTCGGTCAGCGTCTGGAGCGCGAACACCATGTCGAGATGGCGCGAGTCGAGCGGGACGTCGTTGGGCTCGCAGATCGTTCCGCCGGCCGAGTCGAGCTGCGGGAAGGCCTGCGAGAGGCGGCAGAAGTTCTCGAAGTCCGCCATCGTCGCCTCGCGGCGGACGCCGCCCTCGCGCACGAACGGCGGCCCGTAGACCGAGCCGAACGCCATCGCGTTGCCGCCGACCTGCAGGTTCCTGGTGCGGTTTCGGGCCTGGAGCTCGAACTCACGCGGCGCCTTGGCGACCTGCTCCATCACGAAGTCCGGGTCGAGCCACACCGTCGCGTCCTCTGTCTTCTGGCCGGCCGCGGCGAACACCTCGACCGCCTCGGGGAGGATGAACTCGACTCCGATTTCCGAGACGATCCGGCGCCAGCCGCGGTCGAGGGTCGCCATCGCGTCCTCGGAGAGGATCTCGTACCGCGGCATCCTGTTGACGAACATCTCCGTACTCCCTAAGATTCCTATATGTGGAACGAGTGTTTCATAATACGGGGCGAAACGCAATGACCGGCGCCCAGTCGATCGACCGCGCAGCCCAGCTGCTTGTGCTCGTCGTGGAGGGCGACGGCGCCACCAGCGTGGGCGAGCTCGCGGAGCGTAGCGGCCTCCCGAAGAGCACGGTCTCCCGTGCGGTGTCCGCGCTCGAGCGGCGTGGCCTGCTCCAGCGCGACGGCGCCCGACGCAGCGTCAGGCCCGGCCCGGTCCTGCTCGGTCTCGCCCGCCGCGGCGTCCCCGACGCCGACCTCGTCGACCTGGCGGCCCCGATCCTGGAGGGTCTGGGCGAGGCCAGCGGCGAGACGATCAACCTGGCGGTGCCGACCCCGCTCGGGGTGGAGCACCTGGCCCAGGTCGACAGCCGCCACTTCATCGGCAGCACCAACTGGCTCGGACGCCGGGTCGAGTACTCGACGACCGCCGTCGGGAAGGTCTTCGCGGCGTTCGGCACGGCTCCGCCGGAGCTCGCGGTCTCCGAGGCTGTGCTGGAGACGGTGCGGGCGCGCGGCTACGCCGTCGCCGTCGGGGAGCTGGAGCCCGGGCTCGCCGCAATGGCGGCCCCGGTGCGCGCCGCAAACGGCGACGCGATCGCCGCGCTCTCGATCTCCGGCCCCGACCATCGTCTCACCACCGCACGCATCACAGAGCTCGCCCCGGTGCTCGTCGCCGGGGCCGACGGCCTCTCGGCCCGGCTCGGCTACCGGGCCACGACCCAAGGAGCAGCATGACGCACGACGAGATCCTTCAGGGGCTGTACGACGACACCCTGGTCGGGAACGCACCCTCGGTGCGCGAGCTCACCGAGCGCGGGCTGGAGGAGGGGCTTGATCCGGAGAAGATGCTCTACGACGCGCTCATCCCCTCCCTCGAGGAGGTGGGGGCCAGGTTCGAGCGCGGCGACTTCTTCGTGCCCGAGATGTTGATCGCCGCCCGTGCGATGCAGGGCGCGCTCGACCTCCTGCGGCCGCTCCTTGCCGAGACCGGCGCGAAGCCGATCGGCACGTTCGTCATGGGTACCGTCAAGGGCGACGTGCACGACATCGGCAAGAACCTCGTCAACATCATGCTCGAGGGCGCCGGCTTCACCGTCTTCGATCTGGGCGTCAACGTCGCGCCCGAGAAGTTCGTCGAGCAGATCCAGGAGCACGAGCCCGACATCGTCGGCTTCTCGGCGTTCCTCACGACGACGATGCCGATGTTCAAGGCCAACATCAACGCGATCGAGAAGGCCGGCCTGCGCGAGAAGGTCATCGTCATGGTCGGCGGTGCGCCGGTGACGAAGGAGTACGCCGACGCCGTGGGTGCCGACGGCTACGCGGCCGACGCGTCGACGGCCGTGCGCCTCGCCAAGGAGCTGATCGAACACCGCCGCGAGCTGGCCGCAGTCTGATGGGCGTGGTCGCGGGCGTCGAGGCGGCCGTCAAGCGGCCGGTCTTCGGATGCCGGATGTGCGGCCAGTGTGTGCTGCACTCAACCGGCATGACCTGCCCGATGAGGTGCCCGAAGACGCTCCGCAACGGCCCCTGCGGCGGCGTGCGCGAGGACGGCGGATGCGAGGTGAAGCCGGAGATGCGCTGCGTGTGGCTCAGGGGCTATGAGCGCTCCCAGGGGCTCCCGCTTCTGCCGCGGTCCTGGCGCGAGGAGTTCAACCACCTGCGCCCGCCGGTGGACAACAGGCTCCAGGGCACGTCCTCGTGGGTGAACCTCGTAACGAAGCGCGACCGCGAGCGCCCGGCCGGGTGGACGGCCGCGGAGCGGTGAGCCGCCTCGCCGAGTCGCTGGCGGCCGGCCGCTTCGTCGTCACCGCCGAGATGCCGACGATCGACGGCGGCGGCCTGGAGGAGGTGCGCCGCCAGCTCGAGCCGATGCGCGCGTACCTCGATGCCGTGAACGCGACAGACAACACCGCCGCACATGCCCATGCTTCGCCGCTCGCGATCGCCATCGCCCTGCGCGACGAGGGCATCGAGCCGGTCATGCAACTCGTCTGCCGCGACCGCAATCGCCTGGCTCTCGAGGCCGACATCGTCGGCGCGTCGATGCACGGGATCGAGAACCTCTGCTGCCTCACCGGGGACGACGTGACCGCCGGCGACGAGCCTCAGGCCCGGAGGGTGTTCGATCTCGACAGCCCGACCCTGATCGCCACCGCCCGGGCGATCGCCGAGGGGCACTACCTGTCGGGCCGGCCGATCGAGCCGGCGCCGCGGCTCCTCATCGGCTGCGTCGAGAACCCGGGCGCGCCGCCGTACGAGTACCGGGTCGCGCGAGCCCACAAGAAGGCCGCCGCCGGCGCCCGGTTCGTCCAGCTCCAGATCTCCTTCGAGCCCGACCGGCTCGACGCGTTCATGGCCGAGGCCGTCCGCACGGGCCTCGCCGAGCGGCTTGCGATCATCCCCTCGATCACCATCCTGCGCTCGGCGTCGGCGTTCCGCTTCATCGACCGGAAGGTGCCGGGCATCTCGGTCCCGGCCGCGGTGATCGAGCGCATCGAGCGGGCCTCAGACCCGCTGGCAGCGTGCCTCGATCTGGCCCACGAGCAGGCGGCCCACGCCATGTCGCTCCCGGGGGTCGCGGGGCTCCACTTCATCAGCTTCAGAAAGGACGCCGGCATCGCCAAGACGTGCCGTCGCCTTGGCATCCCGACGTACGCCGAAAGGGTTGAGCATGGATACGGTTCTCCAGTCGCGGTTTAAGACGGTCACGATCGGCGCGGGACGGCCGTTCTGCGTGATCGGCGAGCGGATCAACCCGACGGGGCGCAAGGCGTTCCAGGCCCAGCTCCAGGCCGGCGACCTCTCCCAGCTCGACGACGACGTGGCCGAGCAGGTCGCGGGCGGCGCAGACATGCTCGACGTGAACGTCGGCGACCCGCTGGCGGACGAGGTCGCGCTGATGCGGGCGGCGGTGGTGCGGGTGCAGGAGCTGACCGACCTGCCGCTCGTCATCGACTCGTCGATCATCGAGGCGCTCGAGGCCGGGCTCGGCGTCTATGAGGGCAAGGCGCTCGTGAACTCGGTCACCGGCGAGGACGAGCGGCTGGAGGCGATCCTCCCGATCGTCGCCCGCCACGGGGCGGCGGTGATCGGGCTCGCGAACGACGACGAGATCCCGATGGAGCCGGGGCGGCGCCTGGAGGTCGCCCGCAAGATCGTCTCGGCCGCCGGCGACCACGGCATCCCGCCCGAGGACGTCGTCATCGACCCGCTGGCGATGCCGGTCGGCGCCGAGCCGCGCGCGGTGACGCTCTTCATCGAGACGCTCCGCCTCCTGCGCGACGAGCTCGGCGTGAACACGACCTGCGGCGCCTCCAACACGTCGTTCGGCCTGCCCGGCCGGCATGTGCTGGGCGCCGGCTTCCTGGCGATCGCCGCGAGCCATGGCCTGACGAGCGCGATCATGGACGCCCGGTCGGAGGTGTGTGTCGAGGGGGCGCGGGCGGCCGACTTCCTCCTCGGGCACGACGAGTGGGGGGCGCGCTGGATCGCATCGCACCGGGCGAAGCAGGCGGCGGCGCAGGCGTGACCGATGCGGCCGTCGAGTCGGGGACGGGCCGCGTCCGTCTCAGCTTCCGGCCCGAGGGTGGCGAGGTGCGCGTGCCCGCGGGCACGACCGTCTTCGACGCCGCATCGTGGAACGGCATCGCCATCGACTCGACGTGCGGCGGCCACGGCACGTGCCGCAAGTGCAAGGTACGCGTCGTGTCGGGTGACGTGCCGATCGACGCCGTCGACCCGCGGGCCTTCAGCCCCGACGAGCTGCGCGACGGCTGGCGGCTCGCGTGCCGGGCCGCTGCGGCCCACGACCTCGAGATCGACGTCCCGCCCCTCCAGACCCGTCCGAAGGCCGCCCTGGTCGGCGTCGGTCGCCACGTCATCCTGCGCCCGTCGGTACAGAAGCGCCACATCGTGATGGAGGAGCCGACGCTGGAGGATCAGGCCTCCGACCTCGAGCGGATCGAGCGGGCGGTCGATGACATCGCGCTCACCTTCCATCCGGCGGCCGTGCGCACGCTGGGACGGACGCTCAGGCAGGCGAGCTTCGACGTGACCGTCGTCGTCTGCGACGAGCTTGTGATCGACGTCGAGGCCGGGGACACGACCGACCGGCGCCACGCGATCGCGTTCGACCTCGGCACGACGACGGTGGTCGCCACGCTGCTCGACCTGAACACCGGCCAGCCGCTGGCGGTGCGCTCGGTCCTGAACCGGCAGCAGCCGTTCGGCGCCGACGTGATCTCGCGCGTCTCAGCGACCATGCTCGACCCCGACGCGCTCGAGACGCTCCAGGCACGCGCCGCCGAGACGCTGAACTTGCTCGCGGGCGAGGTGTGCGAGGAGGCCGGCGTCGATCCGGCCGGCGTCTACGAGATGGTTCTGTGCGGGAACGTCACGATGACCCAGATCGCGCTCGGCATCGACCCGGAGCCGCTGGCCGTCGCGCCGTTCATCATGGCCGCCCGCCGGCTCCCGCCGGTGACCGCCTCGGACTTCGGCGTCCACATCCACCCGCGCGCGCCCGCGTTCGTGTTCCCGGCCCTCGGCGCATACGTCGGCGGCGACATCATTGCCGGCATGCTCGCGACCGGCCTCACGCGCGACCGGCGCCTGCGCCTCTTCATCGACGTCGGCACGAATTCCGAGATCGCGCTCGGCTCGAACGAGCGGGTCGTCTCGACCGCCGCGCCCGCCGGGCCCGCCTTCGAGGCGGCCCAGATCCGCTGCGGGATGCGGGCTGCCGAGGGTGCGATCGAGGGCGTGAAGATTTCGGGCGACGACATCGCCCTCGAAGTCATCGGCGACGCCGCGCCCGTCGGCATGTGCGGGTCGGGCCTTGTCGACGCGGTGGCGCAGCTCGTGTCCGCGGGCCTTCTCGACCACTCGGGGCGGTTCGTGCCCGACGAGCAGGCGGCCGAGGATCACCCCGGCCTCGCACCGCGTCTGGTGAAGGTCGGCGATGAGCGGGTGTTCGTGCTCGCCTGGCGCGGCGACGACCCGGCCAACGCCATCTACCTGTCGCAGCGCGACGTCCGCGAGCTCCAGTTCGCGAAGGCCTCGATCGCCACCGGCTGGCACATCCTCCTGACCGAGCTCGGCGTCACCGCGGACGACATCACCCAGGTGCTCCTGGCCGGGAGCTTCGGCTCGTATCTCTCGCCCGCGAGCGCGGTCAAGATCGGCCTCGTGCCGAAGCTGCCGCTGCCCAGGATCGTCTCGGCCGGGAACGTCGCCGGCGAGGGGGCCAAGATGGCGGCGCTCTCGCTGCGCGAGCGGGCGGCGGCCGATGCCATCCTCGAGGAGGTCGAGTACGTCGAGCTCTCCGGGCGCGCCGACTTCAACGACATGTTCGTCGACCAGCTGGCGTTCCCGGGATGAGGCGGGTCGGCGTCATCGCCTGCGGCGCGCTCGCCCTGCACGTGAAGGCGATCGCGCGCCGGCGCGGATGGCCGGTCGACGTCCATCCGCTGCCACCCGAGCTCCACAACCGACCCGAGCGGATCGCACCGGCGGTGGCCGAGCTGGCCGGCGAGCTCGACGGCGAGTACGACCGGGTGGTGGTCGCGTATGCCGACTGCGGCAGCCACGGCGCCGTGGACGGGTTGGGGCTCCCGCGCCTTTCGGGCGACCACTGCTACGACATCTTCGCGGAGGACGAGGTGCGCGCTGCGATGGCGGAGGAGCCGGGCACCTACTTCCTCACCGACTTCCTCGCGCGGACGTTCGATCGGACCGTGTGGCGCTCGCTCGGGCTGGATCGCCATCCGGACCTCCGCGACACGTATTTCCGACACTACCGCCGGGTCGTCTACCTCGCCCAGCGGCCGACGCCGGAGCTGCGCGTCGCGGCGGCGGACGCCGCGGCGAAGCTGGGCCTGCCGCTGGAGGAGCGGGCCGTGGGAGAACACGGGCTCGAGCAGCGCCTCGCGCAGCTGGTCGAGGGTGCGCATGCCTGAGGCCGTGACGACGCGGGCCGCGCTCCTGCCGGCGGCCGGGACGCCGCTTCGGGTCGTGGAGCTCGACGTCGCTCCGCCCGGGCCCGGCGAGGTGCGTGTGCGGTTGCATGCGAGCGGGGTGTGCAGCGACGACCTGAACGCGATCGACGGCTCGGTCGAGATCCCCTGCCCCGTCGTCCCCGGACACGAGGGCGCCGGAGTGGTCGAGGAGGTCGGCGCCGGCGTGCGCGGCCTCGCCGTCGGCGATCACGTCGCGCTCTCGTGGGCGCCATACTGCGGCACGTGTGAGCAGTGCCTGCGCGACCTGCCCCACCTGTGCGGGACGGCCTGGCCGCTGATGCTGGCCGGCGGGATGCTCGACGGGACGACCCGGCTCTCGTTCGGCGGCGCGACGGTGCACCACTACTGCTTCCTCTCCTCGTTCGCCGAGCGGGCGGTTGTGCCCGAGCGGTCGTGCATTCGCATCCCCGCCGAGGTGCCGTTCGAGATCGCGGCGCTCGCCGGATGCGCCGTCACCTCGGGCGTCGGCGCCGTCTGGCGCACGGCGGGCGTGCGGCCCGGCGAGCGCGTCGCCGTCTTCGGGCTCGGCGGCGCCGGGATGTCGGCCGTGCTCGGCGCGCTCGTCACGGGCGCCTCCCACATCGT
>DATIDU010000292.1:0-2756 GCA_035456145.1 Gaiellales bacterium
AGCCCCTCCACTCGTCCGCCAGTCGCTCGAGCTCTGCCGCGCGTGCGGGTGCGTCGCTCATTGATCGCATTCTGGCAAGCGGCCCGGACGACGGGTGGTCAGTGGCCGCAGCCGCAGCTTCCGCCGCAGCAGCCGCCACCGCCGCCGCCTGCCGTGGCGCCCACCGGGCGCGGCGTGGCGAACGACGACAGGAGCTTCGTGACGGTCGCGCCGCCGCACTCCGGGCAGCGGACCGACTCGGCGTTCGAGGCCGACACGAGCTCCTCGAACGTGTCGGAGCAGTCGGCGCACAGGTACTCGTAGATCGGCATGGGGCCAGTCTAGCCGCTGGGCGGTCGTGAAAATTTGGAGTCTGACCCCGTCTTTTCACGCTGAGGCGTAACCTGCCCCCGAGTCGCATGCCAAGCCACACCGTGGTCATCGGCGCGGGTCGGGTGGGCAGCGTCGTCGCCGCGCGCCTCGGCGCGCAGGCCTACGGCCGGGGGACCGATGTGCCGCTCGACGGAGTGGAGCGGGTGTGCATCGCCACTCCCGATGCCGCGATCGCCGGCGCCTGCCGGGCGCTCGCACCGCGGCTCTCCGCCGACGTGGCCGTCACCCACTTTTCGGGCGCGACGAGCGTGCATGCGCTCGACTCCGCGCCCGGCCCGAAGGCGTGCGTGCACCCTGTGCAGACGGTCTGGCCGGAGCGCGGCCCCGACCAGCTGGAGGGCGCATACGCCGCGGTGACCGGCGACTGGGACACGGGTGCCGGGCTGGCCCGCGACCTCGGCCTCGAGCCGTTTCCGCTCGCCGACGAGATGAAGGTGCTCTACCACGCGGCGATGGTGTTCGCCTCGAACTACCTCGTCACGATCACGAGGACGGCGGTCGAGCTCCTGGAACGGACCGGCCTCGACCGCGAGCTGGCGCTGCGCGTGCTCGCCCCGCTCCAGCACCGCACCGTCGAAGTCGCGGGAGAGGGCCCGACGGGACCGATCGGCCGCGGCGATGCAGAGACCGTCGCCGCCCACCTCGAGGCGATCGGCCCCGAGCTCGGGCCGCTCTACCGCGCGCTCGGCCGCACCACGCTCCCGCTGGTCGACCCCGGCTCGGCGGCCGCCGTCCGCGACCTCCTGTGACCCTCGGCCTCGTCCCCACCATGGGCGCGCTCCATGCCGGCCACCGCGCCCTCTTGCGCCGCGCCCGGGCCGAGTGCGGC
The DNA here is from genome assembly GCA_035456145.1 of Gaiellales bacterium. Lineage (GTDB taxonomy): Bacteria > Actinomycetota > Thermoleophilia > Gaiellales > JAICJC01 > JAICJC01. The sequence continues at coordinate 1,202 of DATIDU010000292.1, forward strand.
GAGGTCGTGATGAGCCTCTTCGTGAACCCGGCCCAGTTCGGCCCCGACGAGGACTTCGACCGCTACCCGCGCGACGAGGTCCGCGACCGGGCGATCGCCGCCGAGGAGGGCGTCGACCGCGTCTTCGCTCCGACGGTCGCCGAGATGTACCCGGACGGCTTTTCGACCACCGTGTCGGTCGGCGCGCTCGGCACCGTGTTCGAGGGCGCATCCCGGCCCGGGCACTTCGACGGCGTGGCGACGGTCGTCCTGAAGCTCTTCGCCGTCGTCCGCCCCGGCGCCGCTTACTTCGGCCAGAAGGACGCCCAGCAGCTCGCGGTGATCAGGCGGATGACGGCCGACCTTGGGCTCGGCGTCGAGATCCGGGCAGTCGAGACCGTCCGCGAGGACGACGGGCTGGCGCTCTCGTCCCGAAACGCCTACCTGTCGCCGGGCGAGCGGCGGCGCGCCCCCTCCCTGCACCGGGCGCTCGTCGCCCGCGACGCGAACGTGGTCGAGGGCGATGTGGACTACCTTGCGGTGGTGGATCCGGACACGTTCGCGGAGGTCGAGCCCGGCCCCGGCGCGCTCGTGATCGGCGCGGCCCGGTTCGGGTCGACGCGGCTCATCGATAACATTCGAATCGAGGGTCGATGAAAGTCACGCTGCCCCATCTGCGCGAGCTGAAGATCGCCGGCACGCCGATCGTGATGGTGACCGCGTATGACCTGCCCACGGCCCGGATCGTCGACTCGGCCGGCGTCGACCTGGTGCTGGTCGGCGACTCCGCCGCCAACACGGTGCTCGGCCACGACCCCATCTCCACCGTGCGAGCGACGATGGACGAGCTGGTGATCCTCACCCGCGCCGTGAGCCGCGGCTGCCAGGACGCGATGGTGATCGGCGACCTGCCGTTCATGTCCTATCAGGTGTCGGACGAGGACGCCGTCCGCAACGCCGGCCGGTTCGTGAAGGACGCGGGGGCTGACTGCGTGAAGCTCGAGGGGTCGGGGACATCGGTCGCCCGCGCGACGGCGATCGTGGCGGCCGGGATCCCTGTGATGGGCCACATCGGCCTCACGCCGCAGACCGCAACGAAGCTCGGCGGCCACAAGGCGCAGGGCCGCGAGTGGCACCACGCCAAGCGTCTCTACGACGACGCGATCGCCCTCGAGGCCGCCGGCTGCTTCGGCATCGTCCTCGAGTGCGTGCCGGAGGCGGTCGCCACCGCGATCTCGAAGCGGCTCACGATCCCGACCATCGGGATCGGCTCGGGTGCAGGGTGTGACGGGCAGGTGCTCGTCCTGCACGACCTGCTCGACATGCACGGCGCCGACAGCTTCCAGCCCAAGTTCGTGAAGCGCTTCGCCCACATCGGCGACGCGATGCGCGACGGCGTGAAGGCCTATGCCGACGAGGTGCGCGGGCGCACCTTCCCAGGCCCGGAGCACGTGTTCGCGATCGCGCCGGAGGAGCTCTCCGCCTTCACAACCGCGGTCGAGGCCGGCTCCGCCGACGACAACATCCTGGCCGACTGGTAGCCGGCCGGCCGGGGAGGGACAGTCCCTGAACGGTC
>DATIDU010000293.1:0-6068 GCA_035456145.1 Gaiellales bacterium
TCGGTCACGCCGCGCACCGACTCGGGCATGTCCGCCATCTCTGCGATCCCGCCCGCGTTGTCGGTGACGGGCCCGTAGGCGTCGAGGGCGACGATCAGCCCCGTCATTGAGAGCTGGGCCATGACGGCGACGCCGATCCCGAAGATCGACTCGTCCGCGGCGTAGTACGAGCCGACGACGCCGGCGGCGATCACGAGCACGGGCAGAGCCGTGGCCTGCATGCCGTAGGCGAGCCCGGCGATGATGTTCGTCGCGTGCCCGGTCGTCGAGGCCTCGGCGATCCGCTTCACCGGGTGCCAGCGCGAGCCGGTGTAGTACTCCGTGATCGCGACGAGCAGGAACGTCACCGCCAGCCCGATCAGGGCGGGAACGTAGAGCTGCCAGAACGAGAAGCGGTCGCCGTCGTAGGCGAGCGTGACCGGGATGAACCCGATCGCGGACAGCACGGTCGCGATGACCACGCTCTTGTAGAGCGCGTTGATGATCGCGTTCTCGCCGCGGCCGACCCACGCGAAGAACGTGCCGATCACGGACGCGAGAATCGACACGCCGCCGAGGGCGAGCGGATAGAGCCAGAGCTCGCCGGACGGGAACGCCGTGCCGAGCAGCATCACGGCGACGGCGGTCACGGCATAGGTCTCGAACAGGTCCGCCGCCATCCCCGCGCAGTCGCCGACGTTGTCGCCGACGTTGTCCGCGATCACGGCGGGGTTGCGCGGGTCGTCCTCGGGGATCCCGGCCTCGATCTTGCCGACGAGGTCGGCGCCGACGTCGGCGGCCTTCGTGAAGATGCCGCCGCCGAGCCGCGCGAAGACGGAGATCAGCGAGCCGCCGAACGCAAGGCCGATGAGGTCGTCCACGGCCGATTCGGGCGAGTTGCCGATCCAATCCGTGAGGACCCAGTAGTAGCCGGCGACGCCGAGCAGGCCGAGCCCGACGACGAGGAGGCCCGTGACCGAGCCGGCACGGAACGCGACGCGGAACGCCGGGCCGATGCCCTCGCGGGCCGCCTCGGCGGTGCGGACGTTCGAGCGGACGGCGACGTTCATGCCGATGAAGCCCGCCGCGGCGGAGAGCGTGGCACCGACCAAGAACCCGATCGCGGTTCCCCAGCCGAGCTTGTCGTAGAAGCCGATCGCGAGGAACGGCACCACCGCGACCATCGCGATCGTCGTGTACTGCTTGGTGAGGTACGCCGCGGCGCCCTCCTGGACCGCGCGGGAGATCTCCTGCATCCGCGCGTTGCCTGCGGGCTGCTTCAGGAGCCACCAGGTCAGGTACATGCCGTAGACGATCGCGACGCCCGCACAGACGAGCGCGAACAGCACGGCGTGGTCAACGAAGAAGTCCATCCGTCCTCCGGGTCAAGGCGCACAAAGTGACGCCGAAGCGGCGTCAGCGCGGGGGATTATGCAGCACAAGCCGGAAGGCTGCCCCGGCAGGCGCATCAGCCGGTGGAGACGGTCAGGCCGACCTGCTCGGCGTAGATCTCCTCGAAGCTCGCGCCCTCGGCGTGTCGCGCGATCTGACGCTCCGCCGCGTTCCGCTCGGGGAGCCGGAGCCACGGGGCCGCGCCGATCTCCTCGGCGACCGGCTGGACCCACTCGAGCAGCCGCTCGACCCGTGCCCGGGCCGGGAGGACGTCGCCCCGCTCGAGGTCGATCAGCTCGCCGGAGAGGCCGTGGCGGATCGCACGCCACGTGTTCTCCTCGATCAGCCGGTGGGGGTGCTCCGGAAGGGGCTCGCCGTCGTCGATCGCGCGCGCGCACCGCGCCGTGAGCGAGACCATGAGCGCCACGAGAGCCTGGGCCTCCCCGAGGTCGGGCTGCGCGTCGCAGATCCGGATCTCGACCGTCGGGAACGACAGGTGCGGGCGGACGCTCCACCAGAGCTGCGTCGGCTCGTCCATCGAGCCGGTGGCGTAGAGGAAGCGCACGTAGTCGGCGTACGCCGCCCACGACGGGAGCGCGTCCGGGACGCCGCAGCGCGGGAAGAACCGCGTGAACACCTGCGTCCGCGCCGAGTGCAGCTTCGTGTCGACGCCCTCGTGGAAGGGAGAGCTGGCGGACACGGCGAGGAGCTCGGGGAGCCAGTTCCGCACTGCCGAGGCGACGCGCACCGCCCGGTCGGCGCCCCGAATCGCGACATGCGTGTGGACGCCGAAAGTGTTGTTCCGCCAGACGACGTAGGCCAGAAGCTCGTCGTTCCGCCGGTAGTGCGGCGTGTCGATGATCCGCTGGTCGCGCCAGTTCGCCCACGGATGGGTACCCGTCGCGCCGAGCGCGAGCCCGAGCGGGTCGACGAGGGCCGCGAGCTGCGCGCGCCGCTCGGCGAGCGCGGCCGGCACGTCGGCGAACGACGCCTGCTTTCCGGTCTTGACCTCGACCTCGGACGCGATCAGCTCGCCGACGAGGTTCGGCTCGAGAACCGTCCCGCGCGCGGCCGCCTGGAGCTCCTCGAACCGGTTGACGAGGTCGAGGGTCTCCGGGTCGAGGAGCGCGAACTCCTCCTCGATCGAGACGGTGAAATCCTCGGCCGCCTCGAAGCGTTCGTACGCGTCGGCAAGGACCTGCTCGTAGGGTGCGCCGCTGCCCGCCTCGCCCATGGAGCCGGAAGGCTAGACGAGGGCCGTCCGGGGAGCGGGGTTTCAGCCGCGCTCCTGCATCTCCGCGACCTCGAGCAACCGACGTGCGATTCCCGCCCAGCTCCACCGCTCCTCGACGACGCGCCGCACGGTGGCCCGCAAGAGCTCCCGGTCGTCCTCTGGCAGGGCGAGCAGCGTGGTGAGCCGCTCGCGGAGCGCGTCTGCGTCGCGGGTCGGGAACGAGACCAGCGGCACGAGCCTGGCCGGCAGCGCCTCCTCGAGTCCGGCCGCGACCTCCGCGAGACCCGAGTGGCGCGAGACGACCGGCGGACAACCGGCCGCGGCCGCCTCGGCGGCGACCATTCCGAACGCCTCCGGGAACACGGACGGCACGACGCACGCATCGGAGAACGCGAGCAGATGTCGCAGGTGGCGGTGCTCGAGCGGCCCGGTGAAGAGCGCCCGGACGCCGTTCGACGCCGCGACGGCCTCGAGCGCCTCCCGCTCGGGCCCGAACCCGACGATCACCACGCGTGCAGCGATGCCGCGAAGCGCCTCGAGGAGGACGTCGACGCCCTTCTGCTCGATCAGCTTGCCGAAGTAGACGACGGTGGGCCGGTCATCGGCGAGGAACGCCCCCAGCCGTTCTGCGTTCCCGTCGTCCGGGAGGCGCTCGTCGGCATTGCCGGGGTTCGGCCGGTCGAGCGCCGCCTCGGCGACGAGCTGCGCGAGCGCCTCGTCGCGCCGGGCGGGGAGCCACAGCTCGACATCGACTCCCGGCGGCACCTCGAAGACATGCTCGATGTGCCCACAGACGTCCTCGACGACGGCCCGGATGTGCTCCGAGCCGACGAAGGTCGCGCGCGCCTCCGCGAGGGCCTCCGCGCCCCAGGCCGCCAGGTCGGGCCGCCCGCGCATCGAGTACTCGAGCTCCGACCCGTGCGCCTTGACGGCGAACGGGGCCCCCGAGGCGACGCCCACCGGGCCGCCGAGCAGGACGTGGTTCGTGAACACGAGGTCCGCCGGCAGCAACCGCCGAACCGCAGCGGCGTTGGCTTCCACCCACTCCTCGAGCTCGGCCCGCGTGCAGTCGGGGAGGCGCCGGACGTCGTCGTAGCCCTCGTACCGGTCGAGTACGAACACGGGGAGGAAGCCGTTCACGTCGGGTCGGACCGTGTCGGCGCCGCCGAGGTCGTAGATCTCGGGCCGCGGCTCCTGGCTCAGGACGGTGACGTCGTGCCCGGCGCGCGACCACTCCCGCGCCAGCTGCCGCGTGTAGACATTGGAGCCGGTACCGCCGAGCAGGTAGCCGTGCCAGAGCAGAATGCGCACGGAGCACATCCTGCCCGGGTCGGACCGGCTGGGCGTCCATCGGAACGGCCCGCCGGGGGAGCGCTCGGCTCCCCCACGTCGGACCTACGCCAACTCGACCGACCGCCGGCACGGGCGTAGCCCCGTGGCTACACCCGCGCCGGCGCCGCATCGGCCGGTGCGGGGTGTCACCGCCGGCGCCCCGACGTCCGCACCGCGCCCCCGCACCGTCCGTCCCGGGACGGACGGGACGCGAGCTGCGCGAGACCGCGGCCGTGCATGGGTCACCGGCGGCTCCCCCGTGCCGAAGAGGGGGCCGCCCGCGAGGTCCCCCGACGACGGGCAGGCACCACCAGGAGGCCGTCAGGCGACCTCGTCGGGTGGCTGTCTCGAGCGTCGTGGTCATCGCGGGCGATCGATCCCTCATCGTCGTGCTACCAGCTGTGCTGCTTCTTCTTGAACGCCCAGATCGAGACCCAGGTGTCGTTGTCCCAGGCGTTCATGTTCTGCGTGGACGCCTGCGAGACGGTCGCCGTGTTGGAGACCGCAGCGGGACCGCTGGTCGCGATGCCGCCGTTCGCGTTCGCCGCACCGCCGGTGCCGGCGCCGCCAGCGGCGTTGCCCGCACCCGTCTGGCTGGCGATCACGTCGCCGCCGACTGCGGCGGTCGTGTTCGCCCCGGAGACCGCGTCCCCGGTGGTGTTCAGTGCGCCATACGTGTCGCCGCCGCGACCGGTCGACCCACCCTGGGTCGAGTTCGACGTCGTCGTCGTCGTCGGATTGGCGGTCTGGGTCGCCGTGAAGCTCCCGTTCGTGTTGCTACCGCCGTTGGCCGACGAGCTCGCGCTCTGGGACGTGGAGTCGGACACCGGCCCTGCCGCGCCGCCCGTGGCGGTCTGGCCGAGGCCGTTCGATCCACCGTCGCCGCCGCGGCCGGTGTCGCCACCGATCGCGTACGGGTCGCCACCGTCGCCCGAGTTCGGCGAGCTGGTCGACCCGCCGGCGCCACCGGTTGCCCCGGAGGACCCGCTGCCACCGGCACCGCCGGACGCGTCGGACGCAGTCGGCGCACCCGCGCCGCCCGCTCCGCCGGTTCCGGATGCGCCGGAGCCCGAGCCACCGTTGCAGGTGACGCACAGGCTGCCACCGTCGCCGCCCGTGCCCGAGCCACCGGAGCCCGAGCCACCGGCGCCGGCCGTGCCGGTCGCCGAGCTCGCTCCGCCGGCCCCGCCGGCCCCGCCGGCCCCGGTCGAGGCTGCCGCCCCGCCGTTGCCACCGTTGCCCGAGTCGGACGAGGTGTCACCACCGCGGCCCGTATCGGCGTTGCCACCGCGACCGCTGTCGCCACCGTCGGCCGACTGGCAGCCGCCGGCCTTGACGCCGCAGAGGTTCGCAGCGTCGCCGCCCGCGGACGTGTTGTCGCCCTCGTGGTTGGCGTTGATCGCGTCGGAGTAGCCGCCGTCGGCACTCTGGTTGACGTCGCTCTCGGCCTTGTTCGAGTTGTCGACGTCGACCTTCGTCTCGTTGTCGTTCGCGATCGAGCCACCGTCGTTGCCGACGGAGGCCGTGTTCGCACCCGAGATGCCACCGGAGCTCGACGCGCCCGTCGAGGACGTGGCGCTCTGGCTCTGGGACGTCCCGTCGTTACCGGTGTTGACGTACCCACCGGCGCCGCCCGTGCCGGCGCCGCCCGTGGCGGCACCGCCGTTGGCGGTCGCAGGCCCGGACGTCGCCACGCCGGTCTGGACGACCGTCGCGCTTTGGATCGACGCCTGGACGTTCGCCTTCAGAGCGTCTTTGTTGAACCCGATGTCCGCCAATGCGTTGGCCGGAAGCACGAGCCCAACTGCGAGCACTCCGAGTGCGAGCAGTCTGCGTGACACGTATCTCACCTTCTCTCGTCACAGCCGAATGAACGGTTGCCCGCCGGACCAGCGTCCGACGAGTCACTGCCGTGACGAAGGGGTCAGACGGGGACGTCTACCTGTGAGAACGCTCCGATCGGCCGCCTGACGACCGATCCTTCGCGCGCCCGCGTGAGAAGCGGCGGCACGAGCGCGAAGGCGAGGAGGATCGCTGCGATCCCCGACGGCCCTGCGCCGGACGCTGCTGCTGCCGCGAGCGCGGAGACCCACAGGGGTGGGTCCCCCGCCGGCGGGAGTGGCGGCTCCCT
>DATIDU010000294.1:0-5777 GCA_035456145.1 Gaiellales bacterium
CGCCGGCGTGACCAAGAGCATCCGCGGCGGGCGCGGGGAGACCGCCGTCGGGCCGCTGCCGGGAATGCCGTTCGACGTCGTCGGCCTCAGCCTGCGCAACCGGGCGCCCTTCAACGGCTTCGTCGACGAGCTCGAGCCCGACGCCGACCGCTATCTCGGCCGGGCCACGTTTCGCGGGCGGACGTTCGGGCGATTCGCACTCGAACGCGTATCCGAGACGAGGGGGTCAGGCATGACCGAGGGGAGCCTGAACGAGCAGCTGACCATGCACATCGACGAGGCGCTGGCGATGGAGCAGAACGTCCTGCGGATGCTCGACGGGATGATCGAGACGACCGAGGACGAGGAGATCGCCTCCGCCCTGCGCGCCCACAAGCTCGAGACCGAGCGGCACGCCGACCGGCTGCGGCAGCGGCTCGAGGCCCGCGGCGCCTCGCCCTCGATGGTGCGGGAGGCGACCGGCGTCATGGCCGCGCTGATGAAGAGCGTGGTCGACATGGTCCGGTCGGAGAAGGCCGGCCGGAACGCCCGCGACGGCTACGCGACCGAGCACCTCGAGATCGCCGCCTACCAGCTGCTCGAGCGCATCGCCGAACGCGCGGGCGACACCGAGACCGCCGAGGTGGCCCGGCAGAACCGCAGGGACGAGGAGGCGTTCGCGAAAACGATCGAGGCGAACTGGGACCGCTTCGCCGAGCTCTCGCTGCAGGAGGAGGGCGTCACCGCCTAGCCTGCACCCGTGCGACGGGTCGTCGTCACGGGGCTGGGAGCGATCACGCCGGTCGGGAACACCGCGCCGGAGACCTGGCGTGCCGCCGTCGCCGGCGAGAGCGGGATCGACTGGATCCGCGCCTTCGACGCCGACGGGCTGCCGGTGCGCGTCGCCGCCGAGGTCAAGGACTTCGACCCGACCGGGCTCGCACACCCGAAGGAGCTCCGCCGCCTCGACCGCAACGTCGTGCTCGCGCTCGGGGCGGCGAAGGAGGCCGTGGCCGACTCGGGCCTGGACGGCTTCGACCCGCACCGGGTGGGGATCGTGTTCGGCTCGGCGATCGGGGGCCTGATCGGGATCGTCGAGCAGGCCGACACCCTGCGCGAGCGCGGGCCGGACCGGGTCTCGCCGTACTTCATCCCGAGCGTGCTCGTCGACTCGGCGAGCGGCCAGCTCGCGATCTCGCTCGGCATCCGCGGCCCCAACTACGCGCCCGTCTCGGCCTGCGCGACCGGCTCGCACGCCGTGGGGGAGGGCGCAGAGATCATCCGGCGCGGCGACGCCGACGCGATCCTCGCCGGCGGCACCGAGGCCTGCATCCACCCGCTGATCCTGGCCGGGTTCACGGCGATGCGGGGGCTCGCGGCCGAGGAGGAGCATCCGCCTCGCGCCTCCCGGCCCTTCGACGCCACGCGCGCCGGCTTCGTGATGGGCGAGGGCGCCTGCGTGCTCGTGCTCGAGGAGCTCGAGGCGGCGCAGGCGCGGGGCGCGCAGATCTACGCAGAGGTGCTCGGCTACGGCACCTCGAACGACGCCTACCACCTCGCCGCGCCGGAGCCCGAGGCGATCGGCGTGGCCGAGATGATGCGGGGCGCGCTCGAGCGGGCCGGGGTCGAGCCGGAGCGCGTCGGCTACATCAACGCGCACGGGACCTCGACGCCGCTCGGCGACGCGGCCGAGACGAAGGCGGTCAAGGACGTCTTCGGCGACCACGCCCACGAGCTCGCGGTCTCCTCGACGAAGTCGGTGATGGGGCACTGTTTCGGGGCCGCGGGCGCGATCGAGGCGATGATGTGCGTCCTAGCGGTGCGGGACGGCGTGCTGCCGCCGACGATCAACTACGAGCACCCCGACCCGGCCTGCGACCTCGACTACGTTCCGAACGAGTCGCGCGAGGCCGAGATCGACGTCGCCCTCTCCAACGCGATGGGCCTCGGCGGGCACAACGCCTGCGTGCTCGTCGGCCGCTTTTCCTCCTAGGGACGCCCGGCCGTGGCCGGCGACTCCGGCCGGGGCCCGTCGTAGCCTTGTCCGATCGTGCGATTCGCGCTAAAGAGGCTGGGGCGTCGCGGCCGATAGGCCGAGGGTCCAGTCAGAGGAGGGGAACTTGAAGAAGCTGCAGCAGCAGGCGCGCCGCCTCGGCGGCAGGCGCGGAGCAATCGTCGTCGCGATGGCCGTCGCCGTGCTGGTGGCGGTCGAGGCAGGGACCGTGCTGGCGGGAGCCTCCCCGAGCGGGATCACGGTCAGGCCGACAGGCCCGGTGCCTCGCGCGCCGCATTCCGTGTCCACCACCGGCAAGCGCGTGATCGTCGGCCACTCGTACGGGAACGACGTCTCGCGGCCCGTGCGCGAGCTCGCGCGCGCGGCGCGGCCGGTCCCGGGCTTCCACACCGAGGTGAGCCCGAACCCGCGGCCCGTCTCGCGGCACGTCGACGCGCCCGACGCCGTGCGCCAGAGCAGGTACTCCGGCCCGAAGATGCCGGCGACGACGCTGAACTTCGACGGCATCCCCTTCCCGGGCGTGAGCTGCAACTGCGCCCCGCCCGACACGAACGGCGAGGTCGGCGCGACGCAGTACGTCCAGATGGTCAACCAGGGTTTCCAGGTGTTCAACAAGAGCACCGGCGCGCCGCTGACGGCGGCGGTCGGCATCAAGTCGCTCTGGTCCGGCTTCGGCGGCGTGTGCGAGAACAACGGCGACGGCGACCCCGTGGTGATGTACGACCAGCTCGCGAACCGGTGGCTGATCTCGCAGTTCGCCGGCACGGGCGTGCCGACCGACGAGTGCATCGCGATCTCGCAGACGGGCGACGCGACGGGCGCCTACTACCGCTACGGCTTCACCCTCGGCACCGACTTCTTCGACTACCCGCACTTCGGCGTTTGGCCGGACGCGTACTACATGTCGATGAACGTCTTCAACAGCGCGGCCACGGCGTTCCTCGGGTCGCAGCCCTTCGCCTTCGACCGCTCGAAGATGCTGGCCGGACAGCCGGCGACGTTCGTCACGACGCGCGACCCGTCCGTGTTCAACGCGAACGCCGACTCCATCCTGCCCGCCGATCTCGACGGCTCGGCTCTGCCGCCGTCCGGCGCGCCGGAGCCCTTCCTGATGTCCGGGCCCTACAACCCGACGTGGCCGCTGTTCCGCTTCCACGTCGACTTCGCCACGCCCGCGAACTCGACGTGGAGCCTCGGCGGTGCCCTCTCGCCGGCGGCGTACTCGGCCCTCTGCGTGTTCCCCTTCGACCAGAGCTGCGTCCCGCAGCTGGGGACCACCGACGGCCTCGACGGGCTTGCCGACCGCGGCATGTTCCGGCTCGCCTACCGCAACTTCGGCAGCCACGAGGCGCTCGTCGGGAACATGTCCGTCGAGGCGAACAACGTGGCGGGGATCCGCTGGTACGAGATCAACCACGCAACCTCGGGAACGCCCGCGTTCGTCCAGGAGAGCACCTACCAGCCCGACACGACTTGGCGTTGGATGGGCAGCGCCGCGATGGATCGCAACGGCAACCTCGTCCTCGGCTACAGCGCCTCGAGCGCGAGCATCAACCCCCAGATCCGGTACACCGGCCGCCTCGCGGGCGACACCGCGAGCACCATGACGCAGACCGAGGCGCATCTCCACGACGGCACCGGCAGCCAGCAGGGCTCGAACAACCGCTGGGGCGACTACAGCGACCTGACCGTCGACCCCGCGGACGGCTGCACCTTCTGGTACACGCAGGAGTACTACTCGACGACGACCAGCTTCAACTGGCGGACGCGGATCGGGAACTTCAAGTTCCCGTCGTGCAACAACCCGAACGCGTTCCTCACGATCTCGAAGACCGCCGATTCGGCGACCGTCGACGCCGGCAGCCAGGCCGGCTTCACCGTCACGCTCGCGAACTCGGGCGCTCAGACGGCGACGGGGATCGCGGTCACCGACAACCTGCCCTCGGGCACCGACGTCAACTGGACGGTCGACGCCGGCGGGTCGAGCGCGGGCTGGTCGATCTCGGGCTCGCCGCCGAACCAGCAGCTCGTCTGGAGCCAGACCTCGCTGGCGGCCGGGGCGAGCACCCACGTGCACGTCACGAGCACCACGTCCGCCGGCACGTGCGGCGCGACGCTCCCGAACACCGCCTCGTTCGCGAGCACGAACGGCGGCTCCGGCAACGCCTCGGCGTCCATCCAGGTGCTCGGACCGCTGACCACGGCGTTCAGTGAGAACCTCGACGGCGTGACGGCGCCTGCGCTGCCCGCGGGCTGGGCGGCGGCGAACGCCTCCGGCCCGGCGCCCCTGTGGGTGACGTCGAGCTCGGGGACCCCGACCCCGGTCTTCGACTCGTCGCCGAACTCGGCCTTCGTCGACGATCCGTCGGTGGTGAGCGACAAGCGGCTCGACTCGCCGACGATCGCCGTGCCGGCGACCTCGCCGGTGCTCACCTTCCGGCAGAACCGCAGCCTGGAGAGCGGGTTCGACGGCGGCGTGCTCGAGATCTCGATCGACGGCGGCGCCTTCCAGGACGTCGTCACGGCCGGTGGGAGCTTCGCGGCCGGGGGCTACAACGCGACGATCAGCTCCTCGTTCGGCAGCCCGATCGCCGGCCGCGGGGCCTGGAGCGGGAGCACTAGCGGCGCCTTCGTGACGACGACGGTGAACCTGCCGCCGGCCGCCGCCGGTCACAACGCGGTGCTTCGCTGGCGGATGGGCAGCGACTCCTCGGTCGCGGGCACGGGCTGGCGGGTCGACAGCATCACGGTCACCTCGCGGAGCTGCGGCTCGCCGCCTCCGCCCCCGCCGCCACCCCCGCCTCCGCCACCCCCGCCGCCTCCGCCACCCCCGCCTCCGCCACCCCCGCCTCCGCCACCTCCGCCTCCGCCACCTCCGCCTCCGCCTCCGCCTCCGCCACCCCCGCCTCCCCCGCCGCCTCCGCCGCTGACGTGGACGCTGACGGTGAGCAAGACGGGCCCGGGGTCGGGGACGGTCACGAGCTCGCCGGCCGGGATCGCCTGCGGCCCGACGTGCGCGGCGACGTTCTCGAACGGAACCGTCGTGACCCTCAGGGCCACCCCGAGCGGCCGATCACGGTTCGGCGGGTGGCAGGGCGACTGCTCGGGCACGGGCGCGTGCGTCCTGACGATGACGACGAACCACTCCGTCACGGCCAAGTTCGTCAAGCCGGCGGCTCCGCGCTGCGTCGTCCCGAACGTGGTCGGGATGACCGTCGGCAAGGCGAAATCCAGGCTCGCCAGGGCCCACTGCGGCGTCGGCCGCGTCTCGCGGGTCACCTCCACGGCGGGCAAGAAGGGGAAAGTTCTCGCGCAGACCCCCACGCCGCGAAAGAAGCTGCGGAACGGCGCGAAGGTGAACCTGACGGTCGGCAAGGGCCCGAAGAAGACGTAATCCGGCGAGCTCGCCGGCGGGGCACGACCTCTTCGGAGGTCTGCTCCGCCGGCCTTGCATTCGTCCGGTCGACCGAGTAAGACCCCGACTACGGCGACCCCGCCGTGACTGCCGTCAGAAGGAGGATGGGGGATGAACTTGGCTGAGCTGTTCGGCCGCGCGGCGAGGACGAGGCGTGGTCTCGTCGTCGCCGGCGTGTTCGCGGCCGCGGTGCTGTCCGTCGGAGCCGGAGTCGTGCTCGCGGGCGGTGCTTCGAGCGGAGGCATCGCCGTGCACGTGAACGGGCCCGTTCCGCGCGCGCCGCACGCGGCGAGTGCGGGTGGCGCCGGCAAGAACGCGATCGTCGGCCACTCGTACCACAACGACACCTCGCGCCCGTTGCGCGAGATG
>DATIDU010000295.1:0-4114 GCA_035456145.1 Gaiellales bacterium
CGCCTCGGTCGTGCAGTCGGTCGCCGGGCTCGATGAGTCGCTTCAGGCGCACCCGCATTACACGATCGCCAAGCACGTCCACGGAGCCCCGCGTCCGAAGGTCGGAGTCGTGCCGCACGACGTCACCGGTTGCGTGGCTGCGCAGAACAAGCAGAGCAGCGTGGGCGGCTTCCTCCCGGGCGACCTGGCAGCGGCCTACGGCTACGACGGGCTGATCACCGGCGGCAGCGACGGCTCGACCCAGACAATCGGCTTCGTCGAGTTCTCGAACTACAACCGGGCCGACGCGAAGTCGTTCAGGAACTGCTTCACCGGCATCACCGGCACGTTCGCGCCGGACACCTCGATCAGCGGCGGCCCCGCCGCTCACAAGGGCCAGGTCGAGGTGAACCTCGACCTCGAGGTGGCGATGGGCGCGGCGCCGGACGCGACCTGGAAGGTCTACAAGGCGCCCAACAACCTGGCGCTCCTCCCGACGATGCTGAGCAAGATGCGCACGGACGGTGTCACCATCGTCTCCGACAGCTGGGGCCTGTGCGAGCTGGCCGTTCCGGTCAAGCTGACCGCGAACGAGAACACGGCGCTCGAGCTGCTCGCTGCGAGCGGCGCCTCGTTCTATGTGGCCTCGGGCGATGACGGGTCGACCGACTGCCGCTCTCTCAGCCCGAACGCGGCGTTCCTCGCCATCGACGACCCGTCCGGCCAGCCGTTCGCGACCGCGGTCGGCGGCACGAACCTCCGGGCCCCGCCGCATGGCGCCTTCCTCGAGAAGGCATGGAAGGGCTCCGGCGGCGGCATCTCGATCAACTGGCCCAAGCCCCAGTATCAGGTCGGCAACACGCCGGACGTGCCCGGCGGCTTCTGCGCCAGCGGCCCGGCGCAATGCCGCGTCACTCCCGACATCGCGATGGACGCCGCCCCGCAGAGCGGCTACATCATCAAGAGCCGCGGGCTCGGCGCGGGCGCGACAGCGGTGTGGGACATCGTCGGAGGCACCAGCGGAGCCGCCCCGCTCGCCGCCGCGGTCACGGCCGACGCGAACGAGGACGCGGGCCTCAACCTGGGCTTCGCCAACCCGTTCCTCTACGGAACCCTGGCTGAACCAGCCGACTTCCACGACATCAAAAAGGGGAGCAACTCGAACGGCACGGGATCGAGCTTCACAGCCGTAGCCAACTTCGATCTCGTCACCGGCCTGGGGTCGCTGAAGGGCAGCAACTTCGCCGCCGCGCTCGCGACTTATGTCGCCACGCCGCCGACGTTCGAGCACACCAAGCTGACCGGCACCCACCCGCTCAACCTGAAGCGCGTGAAGAAGGGCAGGCTCGTCGACTTCACCGGCAAGCTCACGAACACCGACAACGCCAACACCGGGATCCGCAACCGGCAGATCCTCGTGATCGGGAACGGCAGGATCATCGGTGTCGACCGCACCGACGCGACCGGCGTGTGGGACATCAAGTTCAAGGTGACGAAGCGCCTCTCGTGGCACGCGGTCTTCATGGGCTCTGATGTCGAGCGGCCGTCCCAGTCGCCCGGCCGCACCGTCCGCATCCGTCACTAGCCGGGTGGGGCTAGCCCCACTCCCGTTCGCGGGCAGGCACGACGGCGGCGGTCTGGACCGGTTCGTACCCTGCAGCGGTATGAACCACGAACCTCTCAGATCGAAGAACGGCATCCCGCGCTGCGCCCGCTGCGGCGGCCCGGTACATCCGCTGCCGCTCGGCTACTTCCAGATCTGCACGGCATGCCGGCAGTTCACACGCCGAGAGGCCGCGGTCGGGATCGTCGCCATCGAGGCCTGGCTCGCCGCCGGGCATCCGTAGCCGCCGCCGGAGCTACTCCCACTCGATCGTGGCGGGCGGCTTCGTCGAGATGTCGAGCGCGACCCGGTTCACGCCCGGGATCTCGTTGATGATGCGGCTCGAGATGCGCTCGAGCAGGTCGTAGGGCAGCCGCGCCCAGTCGGCCGTCATCGCGTCCTCCGACGAGACGGCCCGGATCACGATCGGATACGCGTAGGTGCGCGAGTCGCCCTGGACGCCGACCGAGCGGATCGCCGGCAGGACGGCGAAGCTCTGCCAGAGGTCGTGGTAGAGGCCGGCGCGGCGCACCTCCTCCAGCAGCACGGCGTCGGCCGCGCGCAGGATGTCGAGGCGCTCGCGGGTCACCTCGCCGACAATCCGGATCGCAAGCCCCGGCCCCGGGAAGGGCTGGCGCCACACCATCCCCTCCGGCAGGCCGAGCTCCTCGCCCGCACGGCGAGCCTCGTCCTTGAAGATCAGCCGCAGCGGCTCGATGAGGTCGAAGTCCATGTCCTCGGGGAGCCCGCCGACGTTGTGGTGCGACTTGATCTTGGCGGCGGTGCGGCTGCCCGACTCGATCACGTCGGAGTAGAGCGTGCCCTGCACCAGGTACTTGACGTCGCCGAGGCCGCGCGCCTCGTGCTCGAAGATGCGGATGAACTGCTCGCCGATGATGCGCCGCTTCTCCTCGGGATCGGTCACGCCGGCGAGCGCGGCCAGGAACCGGTCGGCCGCGTCGACATGGACGAGCGGCACGTGGAAGTGATCCTCGAACGCTTCGACGACCTGCTCGGCCTCGGACATCCTGAGGAGACCGTGGTCGACGAAGACGCAGGTGAGCTGGTCGCCGACGGCCCGGTGGACGAGAAGCGCCGCCACCGCCGAGTCGACGCCGCCGGAAAGCGCGCAGATGACGTGCTCGTCGCCGACCCGCTCGCGGATCAGCTCCACCTGCTCATCGATGAACTGGAGCGCCGTCCACGTGGGCGGCGCCTGGCACGCGTCGAGCACGAAGTGGCCGAGGATGTCGGTGCCGCGCGGCGTGTGCACGACCTCGGGGTGGAACTGGACGCCGTAGAGGCCGCGGTCGGTGTCCTCCATGCCGGCGACCGGTGTCGTGCCGGACGACGCGGTGACGGTGAAGCCGGCCGGTGCGCGGACGACGCTGTCGCGGTGGCTCATCCACGCGGTCTGCTCGGCCGGCAGGTCGCCGAAGAGCAGGCTCCCCTCCCCCAGCGTGACCGGCGTCTTTCCGAACTCGCCGATGCCGGTGTTCGAGACCTCGCCGCCGAGGGCGGCCGCCATGGCCTGCATCCCGTAGCAGATGCCGAGCACCGGGACGCCGAGCTCGAAGATGCCCGGGTCGACCGCCGGGGCGCCCGGCTCGTAGATCGACGCCGGGCCGCCGGAGAGGATGATGCCGATCGGGTCGCGGGCGGCCAGCTCGGCCGCCGGGGCGTCGTGCGGCACGATCTCGGAGTAGACGCGGCACTCGCGCACGCGCCGGGCGATGAGCTGGGCGTACTGGGCGCCGAAGTCGACGACCAGCACCGGCCTGTGGCCCGCGCCCGCCTCGTCGGCGACCATCGCGCCGTCGTGGCCGGGACGCGGGCGGGAGCTCACCGGCTCATCCCGATCGCCTGCTCGCGCTGGAGCTTCTTGCCCTCGGTCTGAAGCGCCGGCGCGAACATGATCTCGGCCTTCTGGAAGGCGTGGATGGAGTCGTATCCGGTTGTGGCCATCGACGTCCTGAGCGCCCCCATCAGGTTGAGGGTGCCGTCGTTCTCGGTCGCCGGGCCGGTGACGATCTCCTCGAGCGTCGCCACCTGGTCGGTCTTGACGCGGGCGCCGCGCGGGAGGCTGGGATGGAACGTCGCCATGCCCCAGTGGTAGCCGTGGCCGGGCGCCTCCTTGGCGCGTGCGAGTGGCGAGCCGACCATCACCGCGTCGGCACCGCAGGCGATCGCCTTGGAGATGTCGCCGCCGGTGCGCATGCCGCCATCGGCGATCACGTTCACGTACTGGCCGGTCTCGAGCAGGTGCTGGGTGCGCGCCGCCGAGGCGTCGGCGATGGCCGTCGCCTGCGGGACGCCCACCCCGAGGACGCCGCGCGTGGTGCACGCCGCGCCGGGCCCGACGCCGACCAGGACGCCCGCAGCGCCCGTTCGCATCAGGTGGAGCGCCGCCTGGTAGGAGGCGCAGCCGCCGACGATGACCGGCACCGGGAGCGAGGCGATGAACTCCTTCAGGTTGAGCGGCTCGACGACCGTCGAGACGTGCTCGGCCGAGACGACGGTGCCCTGGATCAC
>DATIDU010000296.1:0-25509 GCA_035456145.1 Gaiellales bacterium
GGAACGCCTCGACCCGGTGGTCGGCCGTCCGCTCGGCGAACCGCGGCACGTTCGCCCGCTTGAGCGGGTCGGCCATCGCTGCTGCGGCCCGATCGCCGAACCCGCTCACAGCGCCTCCGCGACGATCGTGGCCAGGTGGGCAACCCGGACGCCCGCACCAGTGCGCGACGCCCGGCCCTCGATCTGCATCACGCATCCGGGGTCCGCGCTCGCCACCGTCGTCGCCGCGATCGTGGCCGCGGACGCCAGCTTGTCGTCGGCCATGGCCGTCGAGACATCCGGGTAGCGCACCGAGAATGTGCCGCCGAAGCCGCAGCAGCGGTCGGCCCGGGGCAGCTCGCGCAGATCGGCGACGGCGGCCAGGAGCGCCCGCGGCTGGTCGTGCAGGCGCAGCTCTCGCAGCATGTGGCAGGAGTCGTGGTAGGAGACGTCGGCCCGGGCGGCCGGCGCCGGCGGCAGCCAGCCGCGCTCGTCCACGAGGTACTGGGAGAGCTCGAACGTCCGCGCGGCCACCAGCTCGGCGAGCTCCTGGTCCCGCTCCCCATGGAAGAGGTGGCGCCAGTGGAGCCGCATCATGGCCGCGCACGAGCCGGCGGGGACGACCACGGCCTCGGCGTCGGCCAGCGCGCGGAGCGTCCGCCGGGCGACCCGGCGGGCGTCGCGGACGAAGCCGCTGTTCCAGGCCGGCTGGCCGCAGCAGGTGGCTCCGGCCGGCCGCTCCGCCGCGACCCCGGCCGCCGCCAGAATGCGCTCGGAGTCGCGGACGGCAGCCCGGTTCAGCGCCTCGCCAAGACAGGTGGGGAACAGCGCAACCACGGGCGGCCATCATACGGGCATGACCGTTCACGTCACCTCCGTGGCGCTCTCCTACGGCGCGGACGAGATCCTGGCCGACGTCTCGGCGATCATCCGGCCCCGAGACCGGGTCGCGCTGGTGGGCCGAAACGGGGCCGGCAAGACGACGCTCCTGCGCCTCCTGGCGGGCGAGCTCACGCCCGACCGGGGCGAGATCTCGCTGCCCCCGGGGACCCGCGTCGCCCTGCACGACCAGCGCCCGCCGCTGGCGGGCCGCGAGACGCTTGGGTCGTACGTGGGCGGCGGTGCGGCCCGGGCCGAGCAGCTCGAGAGCGAGCTGCGCGACCTCGAGACGCGGATGGCGGAGCACCCGACCGATGCCGTCCTGCGCCGCTACGACACGGCCCAGCGCGAGTTTGAGCGGGCCGGCGGATATGCCTGGCGGGCGCGGCTGGAGTCGGTCGCCCGCGGGCTGGGGTTCACACCCGACGACCTCAGCCGTCTGCTTCGCACGTTCTCAGGCGGCGAGCTGACGCGGGCCTCGCTCGTACGGGCGCTCGCGGCCGAGCCGGACGTCCTACTTCTCGACGAGCCGACCAACCACCTCGACACCGACGCGATCGAGTGGCTGGAGGAGCACCTGGCGGGCCTCGACGCCGGCGTTGTCTTCGTCTCCCACGACCGCTGGTTCCTGGAGTCGGTGGCAACGGGCGTGCTCGAGATCGACCGCGGCCGCGGCCGCTACGAGAAGGGCTCCTACTCCAACTGGCGCCGGGTGAAGGCCGAGCGGGTCGCCGCGCAGGCCGGCGCGTTCGAGCGCCAGCAGGAGGAGCTAGCCCATCTCCAGCGCTTCGTCGACCGCTTCCGCTACGGCACGAAGGCCCGCCAGGCGCAGAGCAAGCTGAAGGCCATGGGGCGCATCGAGCGGGTCGAGCGCCCCACCGAGCAGCGCTCGCTCAGGTTCGACTTCCCACCGCCCGCGCGCAGCGGCCGGATCGTCGTCGAGGCCGAGCACCTGATCGTCGAGGTGGCGGGACGAACGCTCATCGCCGACGCCGGCTTTGCCGTGGAGCGCGGCCAGCGGGTCGCGCTGATCGGCCCGAACGGGGCCGGCAAGACGACGCTTCTCGAGACGCTGCTCGGGCGTCGCGAGCCCGCCGCCGGGCGCGCGAAGCTCGGCCACGGCGTCCACACCGGCTACTACTCGCAGCAGTCGATCGAGCTGCCGGAGAACCTGCGGGTGATCGACGCCGTCGTGACGGGGACGAAGCTGACCGGACCGCAGGCACGCACGCTCCTGGGGCGGTTCCTGTTCTCCGGAGAGGAGGTGGAGAAGCCGGTCGCGGCGCTCTCGGGCGGTGAGCGCCGCCGGCTCGCGCTCCTGCGGACGGTGGTCTCCGGGGCGAACTTCCTCGTCCTCGACGAGCCCACGAACCACCTCGACATCGAAAGCCGCGAGGCGCTCGAGGACGCGCTCCTCGCGTTCCCGGGCACGCTCCTCTTCGTCTCGCACGACCGGGCGCTCATCGAGGCGCTCGCGACGCGGACGCTCGCCATCGAGTCCGGCCGGCTGATCGCCCGCGACGGCGGCTTCGGCGACTACGTCCGCGGCCACGCGCCGCAGCCCTCCGCGCCGGCCCGACCGGCGAAGCCGAAGCAGCAGAAGCAGAAGCCGAAGCCGGAGCCCGAGCGGCGCTCGTCCCAGCGCGCGGCCCGCGAGGCCGCGAAGCTCGAGCGCGCGATCGCCAAGCTCGAGGAGGAGCTGGGCGCGCTCGAGACGCGGCTCTCACAGCCCGACGAGTATGAGGACGACTCCGCGGTCGCCGAGGACGGCACCCGCCATCAGGAGCTCCAGGAGGAGCTGGCGTACCTCTACCGCGAGTGGGAGCGGCACGCGGCGGAGGCGTAGGCACAACCCCGCCGCACAACCGAGACCAGGCCCCGCATGGGGCCCGGCCCCATGGGGTTCGTCACGACGAGACGCCGTTCGGCGCCGCGTGCCCGTTTCCGACGACGTCGACCAGCACGTCGACGACCCGCGGCTCGAAGTGCCGGCCGGCGCACTGGCGCAGCTCCTCGATCGCCGCATCCACCGGCATCGCCTGCCGGTAGACGCGGTCCGAGGTCATCGCGTGGAACGCGTCGCAGGCCAGGATGATCCGGGCGCCGAGCGGGATATCGTCGCCGGACAGGCCCAGCGGATAGCCGGAGCCGTCCCAGTGCTCGTGGCAGGCGAGCACGATCGAGCGGGCGCCTGCGAGCGCCGGCACGGGCTCCATGATCCGCGCCCCCAGCTCGGGGTGCTTGCGCATGACCACCCACTCCTCGTCGGTGAGGGGCCCAGGCTTGTCGAGGATCGCGGCGGGAATCCCGATCTTGCCCACGTCGTGGAGCGCTGCAGCGACACCCACGTCACGGAGGGCGACGTCGCCCAGCTCGAGCCGGCGGGCCACCTCCTCGGCCATCCACACGAGCGCCTGGGCGTGGCCACCCGTGTACTCATCCTTGGTCTCGAGGGCGTTGGCGAGCGACTGCATCGTTGCCACAAACGCCCCCTCGAGCTCATCGACGAGCGAGCGGTTGTCGATGGCGAGCAGCGCCTGATCGGCGATGCCGAGCAGCATCCGCTCGTCGCGCGCGCTCGGCGGACCACGCCGGCGGCCGCGCTGGACGATCATCACGGCCCGGTTCCCGGCCCGCTCGCCGATCGGCACCACCGTGTAGGAGGCGCCGAGCCGCGGGACGCCGGTGGCGGCCGAGAGCGCATCCGCCTCGTCGGAATCCAGCACCACGATCCGTCGCAACTCCAGGTTCCCGGCGAACGGCCGTTCACCGGCGCTGAGGGTGACGGTGCTCATCCGGTCGGACTCCCGGGGGGTGTAGCCGACGTGCGCCGCGAGCTCGAAGCGATCGGCCGAGCGCAGCCAGACCGTCATCCCCGCGCACTCGACCAGGCGGTCGACCGCCCGGGCGAGCATCTCGGCGACCGCTTTCACGCTCACCTGCGTCGCCAGCGCCTGGCCCAGCTCCAGCATCGCCTCGGAGATCTCCGCCGCAACGCGCATCGACGTGTACAGGCGCACGTTCCGGCAGGCGACGGCCGCATGGGCGGCCACGACCTCCAGCACACCGAGGTCGAGCGCGTCGAACGGGCTTCCGTGCGGCCCGGAGACGGCGATCGCGCCGACGACGTCGTCGTCCCCGAGCATCGGGGCGACCATCGTCGAGCCACCCGCGACGACGCGGGTGCGGCCCTCGATGCCGGCCCGCGCGGCCGCCTCGTCGCTGGCGAGCGCCTGCTCCTCGCTCGCCGTGGCGCGGTCGTCAGCGCGAAACGAGACGAGCTCGATGTCGTCGCCGTCCTCCGAACGTAGGTAGAAGCGCGGAGCCGAGAACCGCTCGTGGTGGGCGAGCTCGGCAACGACGGCGTGGGCGATCTCGCCCTCCGAGCGGGCGTACGCGAGCCGGGAGGTGAGCGACCGCAGGAGGCCCATCTGCACGAGCAGCCGGTCGCGGGCGCGAGTCGAGATGGGGCCGGCCGGCTCGCCCGGGCCGGCCTTGGCGGCAGCGCCCGCGGCGACGAGCTCCGCCGCCCGCAGCTCGTCTGGGCGGAAGTCGCGCGGCGAGCGAGCGCACCCCACCAGGTGGGCGATCACACGTCCGTCGGTCGTGAGCGGCGCGACCAGGAGCGCGTAGCGCCCATCCCGGGTCTGGGTTGCCTCGTGGTCGACATCCGCGACGACGGCCGCGAGGCGCGACTCACCGATCCGATGCGGCGGAGCATCCTCCCGCGCCCAGCTCGCCGTCACAGTTCGGCCCGCGGCACCCGGCGCCACGATCCAGGCCGCGTCGAGTCCCAGGAGCTCGCCGAGGAGACGGCACGGGGCGTCGTCACGGAGCGCGGGCACGATGCCGACGCCGCGGCCGGCATATGCCGCCGGCTCGGCGCTCAGGGCGCCTCCAGGCGTGGGCACCCCTTCACCGCCAGTGAACCGTGGGAGCACGACTCCCTGGAGGCTAGGCGTTTGGTATACCGCCTCGCATCCCCCGAACGCGGTAATCAGGTGACGATCACATGAACGCGCTCAGGAACTCGTACATGCCGGCCGCGACGAGGCCCGCGGCGGGAATTGTGAGGATCCAGGCGGTCACGATGTCGGCCGCAACGCCCCACCGGACCGCGGAGACCCGGGTCGTGGCGCCCGCGCCCATCACCGAGCTCGAGATCACGTGGGTGGTCGAGACCGGGAACCCGTACCGTGTTGCCACCGTGTAGAGCACGCCGCTCGCGGTCGCCTGGGCGGCGAATCCCTGGGGTGGCTCGAGCTTGAAGATCCGCGTGCCCATCGTGCGCATGATCCGCCAGCCGCCGACGTACGTGCCCGCCGCGATGGCGGTGGCCGCCACGGCGATCACCCACTTCGGGATATCGGTCGGCGAGCTGGTGTGGCCCGCGGAGTAGAGAGCGAGTGCGATGACACCCATCGTCTTCTGGGCGTCGTTCGTGCCGTGGGCGAACGCCATGAAGCTGCCCGACCCAACCTGTGCGAGGCGGAACATCCGGTTGAGCGGCCCCTGAAGGACTCTTCGAAAGGCCCACAGGATCGCCACCATGAGCGCTCCCGCGAGCAGAAACCCGATCACCGGGCTCGCCAGGCCAGGCCACACCACCTTGTTCCAGATGCCGTCCCACTGCACCGGATCGGGCCCCCCGGCCGCCAGCGCAGCTCCGACCAGGCCGCCGACCAGCGCGTGCGACGAGGAGGACGGGAGGCCGAGGTACCACGTGAAGAGGTTCCACGCGATCGCGCCGAAGAGCGCCGCCAGGATCAGGTGCGGGGTCACCCGTCCCTGGTCGGTGTTAATCAGGCCGTCGCCGACGGTCTTTGCCACCGCTGTAGAGGAGAACGCGCCCACGAAGTTCATGACCGCCGCGATCAGGACCGCCACCCGCGGCGACAGCGCGCGGGTGGAGACGGAGGTGGCGACGGCGTTCGCCGTGTCGTGGAAACCGTTCGTGAAGTCGAACGCCAGAGCGACCGCCACGATCAGGACCAGGAGCCCGTCGCTCATCGGTTCTTCAGGTAGATGCTCTCAAGCACGTGAGCAGTGCGCTCGCACCCGTCGATCGCCTGCTCAAGGTCATGGTGGATGTCCTTCCAGCGGATGACCACGAGCGGGTCGAGGCCGTCGCGGAAGAGCTTCGCGGTGGCCGCCCGCACGATCCGGTCGCCCTCGTCCTCAAGCGTGTGGATGTCGATCAGGTGGTGGCTGATGTCCTTCAAGCCGTCGAGCCCGTGGACGGCGTCGGCGATCTTGGAGACAGCGCGGAAGATGACCCCGGCCTGCTCGATCGCCTCCGGCGGCACCTCCTCGACGCCGTACAGGTTGAGCTCGTCGGCGACCTGGTCCATGAAGTCGCAGATGTCGTCGAGCGCCGTCGCGAGGTCGAAGATGTCCTCGCGGTCGATGGGGGTCACGAACGTCTTGTTCACGAGCTGCACGATCTCGTGGGTGACCCGGTCGCCCTCGTGCTCGCGATCCTTGATCTCGTCGACGAGCGCGCGCCGGTCGGGGTAGTGCTCGAGCAGGTCGAGCAGGAGCTGGGACGTGGACACAAGGTTCGTCGCCGCCCGGTCGAAGAGGGCGTAGAACCCCCGTGTCTGTGGAGTCAACCTGAGCTTCGCCATATGTTCACCGTACCTGGATCGAGGTGAAGAAACGGAGAAGATTGCGGGTGGCCTTTAGCCACCACCGGTGTGCGTCGAGACGGCGACAGGGTGCGCTGTCCGCGTGGGCGTGGCGCCGCTGCGGGCGAGGCCGCGCGAGCGCGGAATCCAGGGGTGCCAGCGGACCGGGGCGGGAACGGTCGGCGAGGCAACGCCGGACGGTGCCGACACCGGTGTCGATGTCCAGTGATCGCCGACTCCGCGGATGACCCAGTATCGGGTCCGGGCCGGACGGAGTCCGGTCTAGCCCTCCGTGTCGAGGTGCGCGATGTCGCGGATGAGCGCGTCGCCGGCCTCGACATAGCCGCGACGGGCGTAGAAGTCGCGCGCCTTGCGGTCGGAGCCGGCCGCCGGGATGCAGACGCACTGCATGCCGCGGCTTGAGCCGTAGCCCTCCGCCCAGTCCAGCAGGCGATGACCGACGTGCCGGCCCTGGTCGGCGGGGGCGACGATCATCTGGTCGACGACGAGGGCGCTGCCGTCCTCGCGGACGGCCATGTAGCCGGCCGGGTGCCCCTCGACCTCGGCAACGAAGACCACGTCGCGGTCGGGCGCCGAGAAGACGACCTCGCCGCCGGTCGCGAACTCGCCGGCCAGCCGGTGCAGTGCGGCGGAGTCGGACTCGCGGTAGGGCCGGACGACGACGGTCACGAGCTCGTGGCCTCGGCGAGAACGCGCTTCTCCTCGGGCGAAAGCTCCACGTCGCTCAGCCCGTTGTGGACGTCCTTGATGTAGATCCGCGCATAGTCGCGACCCTGGATCGCCGAGAGCAGATAGCCCGATCGCGTCCTGTCCATGAGCGCGATCGTGACCGACTGCTTCGCCCCGGCGCCTTCGAGCGCGTCGTACCGAAGCAACGCCCGCCGCTCGAAGCAGCCGTCGACGCGCTCGGTGAGCCCGCGTACGGCGGACTGCGCCGCATCCGCGGTGTTCTCGGCCTGCTCGACGCGGGCCAGGAGCGACATCGCGTACTCGACCAGGTCGCCGCTGCGGGAGCCGAGCACGACCTTCTGGGCCTTCCGCATCCGCCGCACCTGAACCCACAGATAGAGCGTGATGAGGAGCAGCAGCCCCGCGGCACCCGCGGCGCCGATTGCGACGTCGAGGGCGGTGTCGGCGGTGGTCATGTCGCCAGGCGGAACTGGACGAGATACGTCCGCTTGTTGTTCGCGAGGACGGTTTCCCCGGGGACTTTGCCGATGATCACGGTCATCTTGTAGCGCTGCGTGAACTCCGGCGCCGTCGATGCGTTCTTGAAGAGGTCGGGGAAGCGCACCGTCTCGGTCGTGTCCTTGTCGATCGAGCCGATCGTGCCCGACCGCTTGATGGTCTTCCCGGCGTGGCTCAGCGTCAGCGTCACCGGCACTCCAACCTCGCGGAAGTTGCCGTAGTTGTGCGCCGAGACCACGATGACGAGCTTGTCGTTGCCGTTGATCTGGTTGATCTGCGATGTCCCGGTCTGGAGCGTCGTCCCCTGCGGGAGCGCCACGGTCGACAGCACCCCGAGGCCGTGCAGGCCGTGCACGGCGCTCGGCTTGAGCCGCGTGATCGACGAGCCGATGCCGACGGGCGTCACCAGGTCGGAGTCGGCGACGTCGAGGAAGCTGGACGCCGGCACCTGGACGCCGAGACCCTTCAGGGCCGTCGACGCCGGATTCGAGAACGAGTCCGAGTACACGATGTCGGAGGCCAGAAGCCGCTGGGTGCACGGCGCCAGGATCCGGCCCGTGCCGCGGGCGCGCTTGCGCTGCCAGGCGTCGCCGATGTTGCTCGCCATGCACCTGATGCCGGCCAGCCGATACTGAAGGGTCTGGATGAGCGCCGGCTGGAAGGGCTCCAGCTGCTTGGTCGGCTTGATCGAGGCTGCTTCATCGGCGGCCTTGCTGAGCATGGCGGCCTCGTTGTCGAAATGCTGCTTCACGACGCTGAGCTTCGTGCCGGACTTCAGGTTGAGCGTCTCGTGAAAGTCGGCGGAGGCGCGGCTCGACGGGCCCAGAACGCTCTTCTTCACCTCGTTGAAGTAGTCGATGTTCTTGCTCGACGAGGAGCTCCCGGAGCAGCCGCGCGCGAGCAGCACGAGCACGACGACCACCGCAAGGATGCCGGCCGCGAGCCCCCCCAGCCGGCGGTACTGCAGCGGCGGCAGGTTGCCCGGCCGCAGCTGTCCGAACGACGGCGGCCGGCGCGGCGCGCGCGGCTCCCGCGGCGGCCGGCGGGGAGGCGGTTCCTCTCCCCGGTCCTGGCCGCCGCCCGACGGGCGGGTGACAGCCGTCTCCTGCGTCCCGCCCGTCTCCTCCCAGTCGGAGTCGAAGAAGTCGTCGGGCGCCACGAGCCGGACCCTATCAGCTTGCCCGGATATGAGATTTGCAGGAGTCTCGTGGTCTCCGGCCAATCTCAAGCGCACCGTGGCCGAGCCCGCCCGAGCGACCCTGACCCCTCCTCTGACCGGACGACTGGTGGCCGACCGCTACACGCTCGAGGAGGAGCTCGGACGTGGCGGTTTCGGCACGGTCTACGGCGCTAGCGGCGACGGCGGCGAGCGGGTCGCGGTCAAGGTCTTCAGCCGCAGCGAGGGCCTGGCACCGCGGGCCGACCGCGAGGCGCGGACGGCGCGCAAGCTCGACCATCCCAACATCCACACGGTGCTCGGCGTCGAGGGCGACGACGAGCACGTCTACCTCGTGTCGCGGCTGGTCGAGGGCGAGCGGCTCGACCGCAGCGGTCTCGACGACCACCAGGCCGTGCGCGCGGTCGCGGCGGTGTGCGATGCGCTCGCACACGCGCACGCGCGCGGCATCGTCCACCGCGACGTGAAGCCGGCCAACATCCTGGTCGCTCGGGACGGCACGGTCACGCTCACCGACTTCGGGATCGCCAGCGACGACGACTCGCGCGACCAGACCGCCGACGAGCGCGTGCTCGGGACGCTCTCCTACATGTCGCCGGAGCAGGCGGCGGGCACGCGCGCCACCGGCGCGACCGACGTATGGGCCGCGGGGCTCACCCTGTATTCGCACCTCACGGGCCGGAACCCCTACAAGGCGAAGACCCTGGCCCAGCTCCTGGAGAAGCTGGCCGACGGCGCCGAGCCGCTCGGCGCGGTGCGGCCCGACCTGCCCCGGGGCGTGTGCCGGGCCGTCGACCGGGCGCTGCACCACGATCCCGGCCGCCGCCCCAGCGCCGCCGAGCTGCGCGACCGTCTGCTGCGCGCGCTGCGCGACCAGGAGGCGGACTCCGGCGAGGTCGTCTCGGCGGGGGATCGGCTTCCCCGGCCACGGTCAATTGGCATTCGAAGCGGCCAAGTGGCACTCCCCCGCGCCGCGCGCCTGCTCCGGCCCGGGCGTGCCGTCCTCGCGGCGGTCGCGACGGCGTGGGCGCTCGTCGCGTTTCCGGTGTACCCGTCGTCGTGGTCGCTGCCCCTGGCGGTGATCGCCGGCGCGCTCGCCTACCGGCGGCCCGTGGCGGCGGTCTCGTTCGCCGGGCTGGTCTGCATTCCCGCGTTCTGGAACTACGCCGAGGCCGCGGGCCTGGTGTGGGCCGGCCTGTGTGCCGCGTGGATCTGGGCGGGCCGGCGGTGGGGCGGCACGTCGCGCCTCCTTGTGCCGCTGGCGGCGATCCCGCTCGGGCTCGCCGGGCTGGGCCCCGCCTTTGTGCTCGTCGCCGCCACAGCGCCGACCGGGCGCCGGCGGGCGGCAGAGGCCGCGGCCGGCGCGATCGTCGCGGCGGTGGCCGGCGGGTGGCTTCCGCACCATGCGGCGAAGGTGCTCCCGGCCGCGTCCAGCCCCATGACCTACGCGACCGCGCTCGGCCGCGCGCCCGAGGTGATCGCCATCGCCGCCGCGATGGTCGCCGCCGCCGTGCTGCTCCCGGTCGCCTGGCGGCTCGACGACTCGCGCCGCGTCCAGGCGGTCGTGCTGTGGGGGATCGCGTTCGGGCTCGCCGTCGCGGGCGCTCCGCACGTGCTCGGAGACAGGGCCGGAGCCGCTCCCGGAGCGGCGGTTGCGGCGACGCTCGTGGGTATACTGGCGGTCGCCTGGGCGCTCGCCGGCCCGCGGCTCGAGCGGCCGCTGACGGCACGTTGACCACCCGAGAGGCGGCCCTGGCGCCACGAAGCGTGAGCATGTTCCGGAACATCGAGCGGAAGATCGGCGGCATGGTCGAGGGAGTCTTCGGCCGCACGTTCCGCTCATCCGTCCAACCCGTGGAGCTGGCTCGGAAGCTGGCAAAGGAGATGGACGACCACCGCACGATCTCCATCCACCGGGTGTACGTCCCGAGCGTCTACACGATCTACCTGAACCCGGCCGACCGCGAGCAGTTCACCGCCTACGAGGCGCAGATGTGCTCGGAGCTCGAGGAGTACCTCGTCGAGCACGCCCGCCGCGAGGGCTACACGACCGCCTCCCGGCCCGTGGTCACCCTCGAGACCGAGGAGGACCTGCACGTCGGGATGTTCGGCATCGCGGTGGAAACGGGCGACGAGGAGGAGCTCGCGGCCCGGCCGGAAGCGGACCCCGAGCGGGAACCTCCGTCCGCGCCGGAGGTGCCGTCGGTCCCGGTGGCGGCGCCGCTGCCGCCGGTCGCACCCGGCATGCCGTCCGCACCGCCCGGCTCGACAATGGTCTATGCGTCCGAGCCGGACCCCGAACCGGAGCCCGAACCCGAGCCGGAGCGAACCCCGGCGAGGGCCGAGGTCGTCGTCCTCATGTGGGACGGGCGCGAGCTCGGCGTCGAGTCGCCCATCACGGTGATCGGCCGGTCGAGCGAGTGCGACATCGTGCTCGGCGACCCCAACGTGTCGCGCCGCCATGCGGAGGTTCGCCGGATCGGGCGCGGCTACTCACTCGTGGATCTGGGATCAACGAACGGCACCGAGGTGAACGGGCAGCGGGTCACGGAGACGTCGCTCATGAACGGCGACGTGATCGGGGTGGGGACGACCCAGATCACGTTCGAGCGCCGCATTGGTTGAACAGCTCCTGCTCGCGCTCAAGGTCGCGTTCGTCGTCCTGCTCTACCTGTTCGTCTGGCGGGTGATCCGGGTCGCCTCGCGCGACATCGCCGTCGGCCAGGAGAGCATGGTGCTGACGCCCGCGAAGCGGCCGGCGGTGCTCGCAACCCCGCCGCCGAGGCGGGCGCGGCTCGTGATCGTACAGAGCCCCGAGCTTCCCCCCGGCACCGAGATCGAGGTCGGCCGCGACCTGGTTGCGGGACGTGACGACGCGCTCGATATCCCGCTCGGGGCCGATGGCTATGCTTCCGGCCGTCATGCCCGGTTCGCCCACGGCCAGGACGGGGACGTGGTCGAGGACCTGCGCTCGACCAACGGGACGTTCGTGAACGGCGACCGCGTGTCGGGCCGGCGGGTGCTCCGAAGCGGCGACGTCGTGACGATCGGTCAGACGCAGCTGGAGTACCGGGCCGGCGAATGACGATCGGGGTCGTCGACTCGGCCGGCCTGACGCAGACCGGCAACGTCCGTCGTTCCAACGAGGACTCCTTTCTCCTACGGTCGCCCCTCTTCATGGTGGCCGACGGCATGGGCGGTGCCCTCGCGGGCGAGCTCGCCTCGCGCATGTGCGCCGAGGCCTTCGCCGAGCTCGACCTGATCCAGCACGAGGGCGAGGAGGCGCTCCGGACGACGATCGGGGTCGCCAACCGCCGCATCTGGGACCGCTCGCGCACCGACGCCGAGGCGTCGGGCATGGGGACGACGGTGACCGCGGCCCTGGTGGGCGACGACGGGATCGTGTCGTTCGCTCACGTCGGCGACAGCCGCGCGTATCTCCTCCGCGACGGCGCCCTTCAGCGGCTGTCGGAGGACCACTCGCTCGTTCACGAGCTCGTCCGCCAGGGCCAGCTCTCGGAGGTCGAGGCCGAGCAGCACCCGCAGCGCAGCGTGATCACGCGGGCCCTCGGCACCGACGAGGAGGTGCAGATCGACACCTTCTCGCTCGAGGCGAAGTCAGGCGACGTGCTCCTGCTCTGCACAGACGGTCTGAACACCATGGTCTCCGAGCAGGACATCGCCGCCACGCTGGCGTCGCCGACGAGCGCCGCCGACATCGCCCGCAAGCTCGTCCGCGCCGCGCTCAGGGCCGGCGGCGAGGACAACGTGACGGCCCTCGTTGTGGGCTTCGGCGAGGTTGGCGCCGCAGCGACGGTGGACGAGGAGCGCCCCGCCGAGGAGTTGACTTCCGGCGCCGCCGCGCACCGCGTGCTCCCGCCGGACATCGACTCCCCGCCGCCGCGCGCCCCACGTGCCGTGCGTGCCGGCTCGGGAGGTGGACGGCTGCGGCGGGCCGCGATGGTCGCCTCCGCCGTCGTGCTCGTCGTCGTGCTCGCGATCGCCGGCGCGGTCGGCCTGCGCTCGAGCCACTTCATCGGTGCCGACACGTCGACGGGGCGCGTGGCGATCTTCCAGGGCGTGCCCGTCGACCTGCCGTTCGGCGTGCACCTCTACCACGTGGTCTACGAGTCGCGGGTGAGCTACGTGTCGCTTCCGCCCGACCAGCGCAAGCGGCTCTTCGACCACACGCTGCGCTCGGAGACGAGCGCCCACAAGGTCCTGCATCCCTACGAGGTGGCGAGCCCGTGAGGTCGGCCCGGATGCGCGAGCTCTGGAATCTGGGCTGGGTGGGAGGGCTCACCGCAATCGGCTTCCTCTCGGTCTACACCGCCCGACAGAACACGATCTCGAGCGCGTCGCTCACCTACGCGGCGGTCTTCCTCGGGGTGTTCGGCCTGGCGCACATCGGGGTCCGGGCCGGCCTGCCGCACGCCGACCCGTGGCTCCTGCCGCTCGCGGCGCTCCTCTCCGCGCTCGGCCTCACCGAGATCTACCGGCTCAGCCCGACGCTGGCGCGCGACCAGTCGGTGTGGGTCGTGATCGGCCTCCTCGGGTTCCTGGGGATGATCTTCCTCGTCCGTGACCACCGGCGGCTGGAACCGTACGGATACCTGCTCGCGACGACGGCAGTGGGCCTCCTGGTCGTGACGATGGTGGTGGGGACGTCGGTGAACGGCGCCAAGCTGTGGCTGCGCTTCGGGGGCGTCCAGGTGCAGCCCGGCGAGTTCGCCAAGCTCCTGCTCGTCGTCTTCCTGGCGAGCTTCCTGCGCGAGCACCGCGAGGTGCTGACAATGGCCCACCGGCGCGTCCTGGGGGTCGGCCTGCCCGCCGCGCGCCACCTCGGCCCGCTCGCGCTCATGGCCGGGATCTCGCTCGGCGTGCTGGCCGTCATGAACGACCTGGGGACGGCGCTCCTGCTCTTCGGGATCTACCTGGCGATGATCTACGTCGCCACCGGCCGGCATCTGTACACGGTGCTGGGCCTGGGCCTCTTCGCGGCCGGCTCGTGGGCCGTCTACCACTCAGTCGGCCACGTGCAGGAGCGGTTCCACGTGTGGATCGACCCCTGGGCCCACCCGCACACGACCGGCTACCAGATCATCCAGTCGATCGAGGCGATCGCCGACGGAGGGATCTTCGGCACAGGATTGGGAAGAAGCCTCCAGGTGCTGAACCATGGCCAGACGATCATCCCCGCGGTCCAGACCGACGGGATCTACGCCGCCTGGGCCGACGAGACCGGTCTCGCCGGCGCCGCCGGGCTCCTGCTCATCTACCTGCTCTTCTGTTATCGCGGCTTCAAGATCGCCGCTCTCGCCGACGACGGCTTCTCGAAGCTCCTGGCCTGCGGGCTCACGTTCGCGTTCGGGCTCCAGGCGTTCCTGATCGTCGGCGGCATCATCCGGCTCATCCCGCTCACCGGCATCACGCTGCCCTTCGTGAGCTACGGCGGCTCGTCGATCGTCTCGAACTTCATGATGCTGGCGCTCCTCCTCATGGTGTCGAACCGGGCGGCGGAGCGGGCATGAACCGCCAGATCGCATCGCTCTTTCGGCTCTCGGCCATCGCGTTCGCCCTCCTCATCACGCTGACCGCCTACTGGCAGATCTGGGCGGCCGACGGGCTCGCCACCCGGCGCGACAACGCCCGGCTCGTCTACCGCCAGCTCCAGATCAAGCGCGGCCTGATCTATGCCGCCAACGGGCATACGGTGCTGGCGGAGAACCATCCGCGGCGCCGGAACGGCCTCACCCTCTACCTGCGGCGATACCCATTTGGGCCGCTCTTCGCGCACGCCGTTGGCTACAACACCGTCGGGAACGGCCGGACCGGGATCGAGCTGGCCGAGAACGACTACCTGACGGCGTCGAACAGCGACCTGGCGACCGTCGTCTCGCGGATCGGGTCGGAGCTGCAGGGCGAGACGGTCACGGGCGACAATGTCGTTACGAGCCTCTCCGTGTCGGCCCAACGCGCGGCGGAGGCCGGCATGACCGGGAAGGTCGGCGCGGTCGTGGCGATGGAGCCCTCGACCGGGCGCATCCTCGCGATGTACTCATCGCCGTCGTACTCGCCGCGGGCTGTCGAGCGCAACTTCCCGAAACTCTCGAAGACGACCGGCGCCCCGCTTCTGAACCGGGCCACGCAGGGCCTCTACGCGCCGGGATCGACCTTCAAGACCGTGACGGCCGCGGCCGCGCTCGACACAGGCCTCTACGGCCCCGACCAGCCCCTGATCGACGCCAAGGGCCACTGCATCACCGTGCAGGGGCTGCCGCTCTGCAACGCCGGAACGGAGAGCTTCGGCCCGATCAGCCTGACGACGGCGCTCACGTTCTCGGTCAACACCGCGTTCGCCCAGATCGGCCAGCAGCTCGGGCAGCACAGGCTGTTCGAGTACATGAGTCGGTTCGGGTTCTTCCAGGAGCCGGCGCTCACCTACCCGTCGGATGAGATGAACCCCTCCGGCCTCTACCGCAACGGGCATCTCCTGCGGCCGGGAGCCCCGGTCGACATCGCCCGGGTCGCGATCGGGCAGGAGCGCCTGGCGGTGACGCCGCTCCAGATGGCGGAGGTGGCCGCCACGATCGGAAACGGCGGCGAGCGGATGCGTCCGACGCTCGTCGACCGGGTTGTGAGCCCAGGCGGCGGGCGGGTCTACACCCAGCGCCCAGAGCCGCTCGAGCGGGTGATGTCGCAGCAGCACGCGCAGGAGCTGGGCACGATGATGCAGAACGTTGTCGATGAAGGCACCGGGGCGGCGGCCCGGCTGAACGGCCTGACCGTCGCCGGAAAGACCGGAACCGCGGAGACAGGAGTGACCGGAGTGAACACGGCCTGGTTCATCGCCTTCGCCCCGGTGCAGGACCCGAAGATCGCCGTGGCGGTGGTCGTCGAGCACACCCCGCTCTTCGGCGGGCAGGTGTCGGCACCGATCGCGGCCTCGGTGATCGAGGCGTATCTCGGCCAGGGCGTGGCACAGTAGGACCCCAAGATGGCGATGGATTCCCTCATCGGTGAGCTTTTCGACAACCGGTACCGGATCGAGCGGCGGATCGGCACGGGCGGGATGGCCGACGTGTTCCTGGCTCGCGACGAGACGCTGGGGCGGCGGGTGGCGATCAAGATCCTGGCCGAGCGCTACGCCCAGGACGACGCGTTCTTGGAGCGGTTCCGGCGCGAGGCGACGGCCGCTGCCGGCCTCTCGCACCCGAACATCGTGTCGGTGTACGACCGCGGCCAGGCGGCCGGGACCTCGTATATCGCGATGGAGTACCTGAACGGCCCGACCCTGAAGGACGAGATCACGAGCCGCGCGCCGCTGCCGGAGGCGGAGGTCGTGAACTGGGCGGTGCAGGCGCTGGATGCGCTGGAGTTCGCGCACCGCCAGGGGGTCGTCCACCGGGACATCAAGCCGCACAACATGATCCTGACCGACGAGGGCCGGCTGAAGGTGACGGACTTCGGCATCGCCCGGGCCGCCAACGTCCAGCAGATGACCGAGGTCGGTTCGATCGTCGGGACGGCCCAGTACCTCTCCCCCGAGCAGGCCCGCGGCCTCGACGTCGGCCCGCAGTCCGACCTGTACTCGATGGGGATCGTGCTCTACGAGATGCTGACGGGCGAGCTGCCGTTCACGGGCGAGTCGGCGGTCGAGATCGCGATGAAGCAGGTGTCCGATCCGCCGCCGTCGATCCGCAAGAAGAACCGGCTCGTCTCGGAGGGCCTCGAGCAGGTCGTCATGCGCTCGCTCTCCAAGGATCCGGCGCTCAGGCACCGCTCGGCCCGCCAGATGGCCGACGAGCTGCGGCGAGTCAGCCGCGGCGGCGCCCCTTCGAGCGACACCCAGATGGCGACCCGGATCCTGACCGGCGGAGCCGCGGCGGTCGCGGCCTACACCGGCGCCCAGACGAGCGTGCTCGAGCCGGCCGGCGCGCAGCCGCCGCCGCGCGAGCAGCCACCCGGCCCGCGGCGCAGCGCGCTCCCGTGGATCCTCGTCTTCATCCTGCTCCTTGTGAGCGCCGCCGTCGGCTACGTCGTCTACCAGCAGATCTCCGGCTCGGGCGTGACGGTGCCGCAGCTGAGTGGGAGCTGCCAGCACGCGAAGGCGCAGCTCGCGGCGGTGGAGCTGAAGGGCACGTGCCAGAACAAGTCGTCGCCGGCCGACAAGCTGAATCAGGTGGTCGGCAGCGACCCGCAGAGCGGCTCGAGCGCCGACAAGAACTCGACGGTCACGATCTTCATCGGCGCCGGGCCGAAGACGGCCGCCGTTCCCGACGTGAGCGGCAAGAGCTCGCTCGAGGCGCAGAGCATCCTCGAGGGCAAGGGATTCAAGGTCGACCCGACGCCGATCCAGGTCAACTCGCCGAAGCAGCCGGCGGGCAACGTCGTCAGCACCGTGCCCAAGGCGGGATCGGTACAGCCGACGGGAACCGTGATCAAGCTTGAGGTCGCCACCGGCCTCGTCGTCGTGCCCGCTGTCAAAGGCCTGAGCTGCGACCAAGCGACGGCGAAGATGAAGCAGAAGACGCTCGTTGCCACGTGCCAGGATCAACCCGATCCGAATGTGCCCGCCAATCAGGCGTCCGGATCCCAGCCGGCCGCAGGTGCGACCGCAGCCCAGAACTCGCCGGTAACCGTGCTCATCTCCTCCGGCCCGCAGCAGGTGACGGTGCCACCGGTCACCAACATGGACAAGAACGACGCGATCAAGGCCCTGCACGACGCCGGCCTGAAGGCCACGATCACTCAGCAGGTCGAGTGCACCGACCCGACGCAGAACAACATCGTCTCGGCGCAGGATCCGGCGGCCGGCGCCCAGGTTCCCCAGGGCACCTTCGTGAAGATCACCGTCCTCAAGTTCCGGCCCAGCGACCCGAGCTGCGTGAGTCCGCCGCCGACGTGACCGAGGTCGCGCCACTCCGGGTGATCGTCCTCCAGGGCGGCCGCAGCTCCGAGCATGAGATCTCGATGGCTTCCGGAGAGTCGGTGTCGGCAGCCCTCGACCCGGCCAAGTACGACGTCGTGGGCGTCACGATCAGCCGCGAGGGCGCCTGGCAGCTCGAGGAGCCGGCTGCCGAGGGCGAGCGGCTCGCGCTCGACCCCGGCTCGTCGTCGAACTCCGTCATCCCCCGGGCCGGCGGCACGCTCAGCAAGGTGCGCGCGGTCGGGCCGATCGACGTCGTCATCCCCATGCTGCACGGCCCGTTCGGTGAGGACGGCACGGTGCAGGGGATGCTGGAGCTCCTTGACGTGCCCTACGTCGGCTCCGGTGTGCTCGCATCGGCGCTCACGATGGACAAGGACAAGGTGAAGACCGTGCTCGCCGCCGCCGGGATCCAGTGCGCCAAGAGCGTCACCTTCCGCGAGCACACCGTCCACGACATCGACGTCGAGGCCGAGCTGGCCAAGGCCGAGATCGGCGTCCCGTGCTTCGTGAAGCCCGCCCGGCTGGGGTCGAGCGTCGGCATCTCGAAGGTGACGGGCATCGACGGGCTGCGGCCCGCGCTCGACCTCGCCTTCCAGCATGACTCCAAGGTGCTGGTCGAGGAGATGGTGCCCGGCATCGAGGCCGAGTGCGGGGTCCTCGGTAACCACAACCCGACGGTGAGCGTCGTCGGCCGCCTGCACGTGAACGCCGACTGGTACGACTTCGCGGCCAAGTACGAGCCGGGAGGGATGGACCTCGAGGCGCCGGCCGACCTGCCCGAGGAGGTCACCGCCGAGGTGCAGCGGGTGGCCCTGCTCGCGTTCGACGTGTGCGAATGCGCGGGGATGGCCCGGATCGACTTCTTCATCACCGACGAGGGCGGCGTCGTCCTGAACGAGATCAACACGATCCCCGGCTTCACCGAGACGAGCGTCTACTCCCGGCTCTTCGAGGCCTCAGGCATCGGGTATCCGGAGTTGCTCGACCGGCTCGTGGAGCTCGCCATCGAACGCCACCGCGAAGACCAGCAGTTCAAGCACTAGAAGCGCCCGGAGCGGTCGAACAACCGGGGTTCTGCGAGACCAAGGCGCCCTAGAAATCTATGGGCATGATGCCGTCGTCCTCGAGCGCTTGGATGAAGCGCTCCAGGTGATCGGCCATGTTCTGGCGCGTGATGCGCTCGAGCTCTTCGATCAGCGAGTCGGTGTCCGCATTCAGGAGGTCGTCGTAGCGCTCGACCTCGTCCTGGGCGAAGACGTCGCTTCCCATCCAGCGGCAGTCGGGGCAGCGCACGTCGAGGCGCCAGTGGTGCTCGTCGACCTCGTGCCAGTCGACGGGGTGCACCCGGTCGGAGTCGCACTCGGGGCAGAGCTCGATCCGGCGGAGCGGCGACATCTGGCCGGTGGCGGGAGCGGCCTCGGGGACCGGTTCGAAGCCCCCGGCGGCGAGGTAGAAGAGCTCGACCGTCTTGCCGCTCGGGAGGGTGATCTTCTTGGTGTGGAATTCTGGCATGTTTGCTGGATGTTAAGAAATTACTGTGCTTGCACACACCTGTATCGGCGGCATTTGGCCCGGCTTGAGCGCCAGTTGGGCCGTGCTAGGATCTTTTTCGTGACACCGATCACCGGCATCTGACGACGCGGCTCACGCGCTGAGCGCGCGTCCCGTTTAAGTCCTGCCCGCGGCCTGCTGGCCGCCGTTCGATCGGAGCTCACCTGAACACCCCCTCCCGCACCGCAATCCGCCGCATCGCGCTCGCCCGGCTCGTCTCGCTGACGGGCGGCGAGGCCGCGTACATCGCGCTCATGGTGGCGATCTACAACGCGACCGGCTCGGCGGCGTGGATGTCGGCGACGCTCCTTCTCACCTGGGGAGCGACGGGCCTCCTGACGCCGTTTGGCGGCGCGCTGGGCGACCGCTTCGACCGCCGGAAGGTGATGATCGCGTCCGACCTCGCGGCCGGCGCCGCGATCGCGTGCCTGGCGCTCACGACCACGCCCGCGATCATGCTCGCCGTCGCACTCGTCTCGGCCGCCGCCCAGGCGCCGTTCTTCTCGGCGTCGACGGCGGCCGTGCCCAACCTGGTCCAGGCCGACGAGATCGCGTGGGCGAACGGGACCGTGGCGGTCGGCCGCAACGCCGGCCAGGTGCTCGGGCCGGTGCTCGGCGGCGCCCTCGTCGGCGTGATCGACCCGGCAGGTGTCTTTCTCCTGAACGCGGCGTGCTTCGCAGCGTCGGCAGCCCTGGTGGCATCCGTCCGGGGCCGTTTCTCGGACGAGCGCGAGGCCGAGTCGGATGAGCATCGCGGCGTCCGGGCCGGATTCCGGTTCCTGCTCGGCGACCCCGTGCTGCGCCTGATCACGCTCGCGTGGGTTGTCCTGCTGGCCGGAGTCGGCCCGATCCTGGTCGCCGAGCTCCCGCTTGCCCGCAGCTTCGGCGTGGGATCGACCGGCTACGGCCTGCTCGCCGCCTCCTGGGGCGCGGGCGCCATCGCCGGCTCATTTGTGGGACAGCGGCTCGGATCCCGGCGCGAGAAGGCCGCGATGATTGCAAGCGCGCTGGGGATGGCCACAGGCTTCGCGGTGATCGGCGTGTCAGGGCTCTTTGCGATGTGCCTCTTCGGGATGGCGTTCGCCGGCATCGCCGAGGGCGCCGGCAGCGTCGCCGAGCAGGGCATCGTCCAGCGACGGACGCCCGACGCCGTCCGCTCGCGCGTGATCGCCGCCAGCGAGGCCGCGCTTCTGGTCGCGTTCGCCGCATCGTTCGGCGTCGCCGCGCCAGTCATTCACCTGGCGGGTGTGCAGGGCACGTACGTGATCGCCGCCGCGGCGTCCGTGGCCGCGGCGGCGATCCTCGTGCCCGCGATGCGAGGTCTAGCGTCCGCCGAAGTCGACGGTGACGTAGAACCCCGCTCTGCCTCCGTACGAACCTCGGGCAACGCCGAGGCCGACCGCCCTGTAGTGCCCACCGAGGAGATTCGCGTTGTGGGCCGGTGAGGCGCGCCACATGCGCATGACGCCCCTGGCGTTCATGCTGCCGGCTGCCAGGTCCTCACCGATGTACGTGCCGCGGTATCCCCACCAGCGGATCCGCGCGACCCACGAGGCCCCCGAAGAGGCCGAGTGGGAAAGCATGTGGTGCTTGGCCATGTCACCGCTGTGCGCCTGAGCCGCGTTGGCCAGGTGGATCTTGATGCGCAGCGAGTGCCGGCCGTGCACCGCTCGGTAGTGGTTGATCCGCTGAGCCAGCGCTGCCTTGAAATGCTTGAGCGTGCCCGCATGGGCGATTGCGGGCGCCGCCACGGTGAGCGCCAAGACGACCAAAACCACACCTGCGATCCGAACCCTCATACAACCCTCCCGAAGAGTCGGCCGCGGGCACCGTAGCGGCGGAATTGCGCTCCACGAGAGGGCTTAACGGAGTGTTTGGGGAGTCTTTACGGACCGCCCGCTTTGTAAAGAACTACAAGGGCGACCGAGAGCCCCGACGCGCCTGGACGAGCGACCGCCGTGTCTGGGCGGACGGCTGCCG
This sequence comes from Gaiellales bacterium, assembly GCA_035456145.1. Classification (GTDB taxonomy): domain Bacteria; phylum Actinomycetota; class Thermoleophilia; order Gaiellales; family JAICJC01; genus JAICJC01. The sequence goes on from DATIDU010000296.1 coordinate 21,335, forward strand.
GGCTGCGGCTGCGAACCGTCGCTCCGCTGCGTCCTCGGTCGGGCCAAATATCTCGCGCCGATATTGACCCTCCCTGCGTCCTTGCGCTGCTCGGTTCTCGCCGCCCAGGACATCGCCGGGGCTCCCGGTCAACCATCTAGAGAGTTGACCCCGCGGTCAACGGGCGAGCCGCACATGCCGCCTCGACGGAGCCGGAGAGGATCTCCAGCGCCTCGTCGATCTGCGCGTCGGAGGCGACGAGCGAGACGAGGACGCGGATGCAGTTCGAGTGGACACCCGCCTGAAGCAGGATCAGCCCCGACTGAAGCGCCGTCTCGCGGACCGCCGCAGCGAGCGCCGGAGCCGGCCTCTTCGACTCGCCCGACTCGACGAACTCCAACGCCAGCATCGGGCCGAGCCCGCGGACGTCGCCGATCTGGTCGAAGCGCGTCTCGAGCTCATCGAAACGGGCACGGATCCGCTCGCCGATGACGACTGCGCGGTCCAGCAGGCCGCCCTCGAGCTCCTCGATGACGGCGATCGCGGCGACGCACCCGAGCGGCGAGCCGACGAACGTCCCGCCGATCGAGCTGTCGGGCGCCGCGTCAACGATCTCGGCCCTCCCCACGACGCCGGACAGGGGCACGCCGGCGGCGACGGACTTCGCGACAACGAGGAGGTCGGGCTCGACCCCGAAGTGCTCGATCGCGAAGAACTTGCCGGTGCGGCCGAACCCGGACTGCACCTCGTCGGCAACGAGCACGATGCCGTGCTCTGACGCGAGCTCCCGCACGCCGCGCACCCACTCGACGGGGGGCACGACGAACCCGCTCTCGCCCTGGACGGGCTCGAAGATGATGGCGGCGACGTTCTCGGCGGCGACGTGCGTTGTGAGCATGCGCCGCAACGCCTCGAGCGCCTCGCCGGCGGCGTCGGGGCCGGGCCATCGATACGGGTTCGGGAAGGGAGCCCGGTACACCTCGGGCGCGAACGGCCCCATGCCCACCTTGTAGGGGTGCTGCTTCGACGTGAGCGACATCGCCATCATCGTGCGGCCGTGAAACGCACCCTCGAACGCGATGACGGCGTGCCGACCCGTGGCGTGGCGGGCGATCTTGACCGCGTTCTCGACCGCCTCGGCGCCTGAGTTGAAGAACGCCGCCTTCTTCGGCCCCGAGATCGGCGTCCGCTCGACCAGTCGCTCGGCCAGTTCGACGTACGACTCGTAGGGCAGGATCGTGAAATCCGTGTGGAGGAACCGGTCGATCTGCGCATGGAGGGCCGCCGAGACGCGCGGATTCCGGTGGCCGACGTTCAGGCAGCCGATCCCGCCCGACCAGTCGAGGAAGGTGTTGCCGTCGACGTCGGTGATCGTGCAGCCCTCACCCCGGTCGATCACGACGGGCGCCACGAGCGTCTTCGCCGCCGCCACGACGCGCTCCTTGCGCGCCACGATGGCGCGCGACTTCGGCCCCGGGATCTCCGTGCGCAACTCGACGGTTTTGCCCATATCAAGAGACCTCCACGCCGGGGAATACGAGCAACGACCTTACCAGACAACGGCGGGATGATTGATTCCACGCCGCCGTCATGTCCTGGGCGGCGAGAACCGAGCGTCGCCAGGACGCAGGGAGGGTCAATATGGTGATATTGGCCCGACCGAGGACGCCGCGAGGCGAAGGTTCGCAGCCGCAGCCCCGACCACAAACGCCAACCCACCACAGAAAGGCGGCCAGGCGCGCGGGGGCGTGGATTCAATCATCTAGACTCGCCTCGATGGTGCTGTCTGACCGGTCGATCCGCGAGGAGATCGCCGCGGGGCGGATCGTGATCGACCCGTTCGACGACGCGCTCGTCCAGCCGTCGAGCGTCGATGTCCGCGTCGGTAGCGCATTCCGCGTCTTTCGCAACTCGCGCTACCCCTACATCGACGTGAAGCAGCCGATGGAGGACCTGACCGAGCTCGTCACGGTCGCCGATGACGAGCCGTTCATCCTGCACCCGGGCGAGTTCGTCCTCGGCGTGGTCGCCGAGCGGATCGGCCTTCCCACGGACATCGTCGCGACGCTCGACGGAAAGAGCTCGCTGGGCCGCCTGGGCCTCGTCGTCCACCAGACCGCCGGCGTGATCGACGCCGGGTTCGACGGCCACATCACGCTGGAGCTGGCGAACGTCGCCAACCTGCCGATCACGGTCTATCCGGGGATGCGCATCGCCCAGCTCAGCTTCCTCACCTTGACGACGCCGGCCGAGCACCCCTACGGCTCCGGCCGCCTCGGCTCGAAGTACCAGGGCCAGGCCGAGCCGACGCCGAGTCGCTATCACCTGAACTTCACGCGATGAAGGTTCTCGTGACCGGCGCCACGGGGTACGTCGGGACGGCGGTGGTCCGCCGGCTCCGGGCGGCCGGCCACGAGGTGCGGCCGTTCTCGCGGGCGGCGGGCGGCGACATCTCTGACCCCGCCGCGGTGGCACAGACCATGGAGGGCGTCGACGCGGCGGTCAACCTCGTCGCGATCCTCGAGGGCTCGCAAGACGAGTTCGAGCGGGTGATCGCCGGCGGGGCCCGCAACGTCGTCGCCGCCGCGCAGGCGGCCGGCGTACGCCGTCTGCTCCACATGAGCGCGGTCGGGGTCACCGAGGAGCACGCGGCGCTCACCGGGTACTGGGGCGGCAAGTGGCGGGCCAAGCAGGCGGTCGTGGGGAGCGATCTCGACTGGACCGTGTTCGAGCCGAGCTTCGTGTTCACCCAGGGCGGCGGGGCGTTCCGCGAGTTCGAGCGCCTGGCCCGGCTCCCGGTCGTGCCGGTGATCGGAAACGGTCGCTACCGCCACCAGCCGGTGTGGCTGGGCGACGTCGCCGAGGCGTTCGCACGCGCCCTGGAGCGGCCCGAGACGATCCGCAAGACCTACCCGCTGGGAGGCCCCCAGGTCTTCACCTTCAACGAGCTCCTCGACGAGCTCGCCAGGGTCACCGGGCACCGCGCCCATCGGAAGCTGCACGCACCCGCCGGGTTCGTCCGGCTGCAGGCGAAGGTGCTCCTCCGCCACCTGCCGCCGCCGCTTCGCGTGACGCCCGACCAGATCACGATGCTCCTGGCGGGTACGGAGTGCGACCTGACCGCGATGCGTGAGGGGCTCGGCATCGAGCCGGCCTCGATCGGCGAGGCCTACACGAAGTCCGTCTAGTCCGTCCCGGCGCGGTAGGCGAGGACGCCGGCGAACCCGACCAGCCCCGCGCCGGCGACGGCGTCCGCCGTGCGGATCAGCCGCGGGCCGACATGTCGCCTCGCCAGCGCCACGCCGCAGCTGAGCGCGACGAACCACGCCAGCGAGCCGATACCGACACCCAGGAGCATCGCGCCGGCCTCGCCTGCGCCGCGCGCGACGCCGGCCGCGGAGGCGGCGGCGAAGATCGCCGCCCACGACCCGATGGTGGTCGGATTGGACGCCGTCGCTGCGAGGGAGGTCAGAAAGGCCCGGCGGGGACTGCGCACCTCGGCCTCCAGCTCACCGCCGGCGCGGACGCGGAAGGCCGACCACAGGGTGCGTAGGCCGAGCACCGCGATCACCGCCGCGCCGACGATTCCGAGCGCCGGCCGCAGGCCACTCTGCGCGAGCACAGGGCCGGCGCCGGCGATGCCGAGCGCCGCGTAGCCTGTGTCGACAACAGCTGCGCCGGCGCCGATTGCAATCCCCACGGCGGCGTCGCCTCCGCGGACGACAGACCGGATGAGAAGCAGCGAGATCGGCCCGATCTGGGCGGCGACGAGCAGCCCGAACCCGAGTCCCGTGATGAGCGCAGTCTGCATCCGGCGAAATCTACTTCCGGCCCTTGGCTCCGGGGATAGGCATTGCTACGATGCTCAGACCGCGGAAAGGAGGTGGTCCGACTTGTTAGACGGTTCAAGACGGGCGAGTGGAGGTGCTCGCGGGTAGGGGCGAGTCCCTGAACCCAAGGGGAATCGCTGCAGCCGGCGTTGGGATAGCCTCCGTCACCTCCTGAGGTGGTCGGAACAGCAATCGCCGCTACCCAATCCAAAGCGATATCACCGCGACGGGGCGTACCGGCCTTGCTGGTGCGCCCCGTCTGTTTTCCGGGGGATTGACACCGATCCGGACAGCCCTGAAGAGCTGGCCGCTGTGGCTCACCGTGGCCGCGTCGGTCGCCGGGTTCATCGTGCTCGTCGTGACCGA
>DATIDU010000297.1:0-4017 GCA_035456145.1 Gaiellales bacterium
GTCAAGGCCGGTATGCTCGCCCGGATGCGGGCCGGGAGGATCATCACCGTGGTGGGGTGCCACGCGGGCGGCGAGATCGGAAACGTCGTCACCGGCGGCGTGCTCCCTCCGGCGGGCGCGACCGTCTTCGAGCAGATGCAGACGCTCGCGCGCGAGGGCGACGGCCTGCGAAGTCTCCTCCTGCGCGAGCCGCGCGGGAGCGTCGCCTGCCACGCCAACCTGATCGTCCCCCCGACCCGGCCCGATTGCGACGCCGGGTTCATCATCATGGAGCCGACCGAGTATCCGCCGATGTCGGGCTCGAACTCGATCTGCACGGCAACGGTCCTTCTGGAGACCGGGATGGTCGAGATGCGAGAGCCCGAGACGGTGCTGCGCCTGGAGGCGCCCGGCGGCGTGGTCGAGGCGCGGGCGGCCTGTCGCAACGGCCGCTGCGAGAGCGTCGAGATCACGAACGTGGCGTCGTTCGCCGAGCGGCTCGACGCACCCGTGGAGGTGGAGGGGCTCGGAACGCTGGCCGTGGACGTCGCCTACGGCGGCATGTGGTACGCGATCGCCGACGCGGCTGCGCTCGGCCTCGCGATCACGCCGGACGAGGCGCGCGACCTGTCACTCGCCGGCGAGCGCATCCGCGCGGCGGCGCGCGAGCAGCTCCCCTGCGTCCATCCCGAGAACCCCGCGATCGCCGGCGTCAGCATCGTCCAGATCGCAGGACCGTGGCAGGGCATCGGTGCGGTCACGCGGAATGCGGTCGTGGTGGCGCCGGGGCGGCTCGACCGCTCGGCCACCGGAACGGGGCTGTCAGCCCGGATGGCCGTCCTGCACGCGCGCGGGCTGATGCGGGCCGGCGACACGATGACGCACGCCTCGGCGATCGGCTCGACCTTCGACGGCCGCATCGTCGAGGAGACGACGGTCGGCGGCCGCCCGGCGATCGTGCCAGCGATCCGCGGCAGCGCCTGGATCACCGGCGTCACGCAGCTCCTCGTCGATCCGACAGACCCCTACCCGGAGGGATACGTTCTCTCCGATACGTGGGGCGTTGGCTGAAGAACTGGGGTCTGACCCCGATTGTTCACGCCTCGCCCAGACCCTTGAGCGCCACCGTCCCCAGGAGCGCCGCCGCGGCCGCCACGCCGAATCCCACCCCCCACGACGTCGCGGCCACGATCGCCGCGAACCCGACCGGCGTCACGACCGATGAGAGCGAGAGCGACGCCTGCTGGAGGCCGAGCGCCGCGCCGGAGCGGGCGTAGCCGGCGATCTCGGCCGCGGCCGTGAACGAGAGCCCGTTCCAGCTCTGCGAGAGGCTGCCGGCGATGACGATCGCCGGGACGAGCACGACCAACGGCGCCGACACGAGCACCGCGACCACGGCCGATGCCGCCGCCAGCGCGAAGCCCAGCCGGCGGAGCGGACCGAGCCGCGTTCCGGCTCGGTCGGACCAGCGCCCGGCCGCGAGCCTGAGCCCGGCGCCGATCACCTGGACGACGGCCAGCATCGCCGCAGCCAGCTGCGTCGAGACGCCACGGTCGGAGTGAAGGAAGAGGACGGCGAAGCCGATCAGGCTGCCGAGCGCGACGTAGAGCAGGCCGCTCGCCCAGCACAGCCGCCAGATGCGCGGATCCGCGAGCGGCGGGCGCTCCGATCCGCCCTCCGGGGGCGGCCGAACAGGGTCGCGCAGCCACACGGCCCCCGCCGCCGCGGCGAGAAGCAGCGCCACCGCGAGCGCCGCCAGCGCCGCGTGCAGGCCTCCCAGGCTCAGGCACACCGGCAGGACGAGCGCCGCGGCCGCGCCTCCCAGCGGCACACCCGTCTGGCGGATCCCGAGCGCGAGCCCGCGCTGCGACGGCGCAAACCAGCCCATGACGGCCCGCCCGCTCGCCGCCTGCACGCACGCGCCCAGCGCGCCCGCCGCGAAGAGCGCGGCCGAGAGGAGGACGACGCCGTGTGCGAGCGCCGCGGCCGCCATCGCGACGGAGGCGCTTCCGAGCCCGACCGCGATCACGGCCCGCTCGCCGATGCCGTCGGCGAGGAGCCCCCACGGCAGAACGGTCGCGAGCACGCCCAGGTTGACGGTCGCCAGCACGACCCCGACGCCCTCGAGGCTCAGGTCATAGTGCGACTGGAGCGCCGGGGCGAGCACGGGCAGGCCGAGGAACAGGGCCGCGAAGCTCGTCTGGACGCCGACGCCGGTTGCGAGGATCGTCCACCGGTACGGGTCGCCGCCTGAGCCCGCCGGGTCCGCGGCGCTACTCCGGCAGGTAGCGGGGCTCGGCGAAGACGCGCCGCACCATCGGCTCGAAGAACTCGACGGGCAGCGAGTCGTATGCCGGGTCGAAGCAGTTCTGGTCGTAGCGCTCGCAGAACTCCGCACAGGCATCGAAGTACGGGCTCGACCGGAACTGCTCGCGGGCGTTCTTGTCGCCGCCGTAGTGCTCGGCGTAGTAGTAGGACTGGAAGACGCCGTGGTGGGCGACGATCCAGCAGATCTCCTCGGAGACGTACGGCCGCAGGATCGCCCCGACCATCTCGCTGTGGGTGTGCGGAGCGAGCTCGTCGCCGATGTCGTGCAGGAGCGCGGCGACGACGTACTCCTCGCTCTTGCCGTCGCGGTGCGCCCGCGTGGCGGACTGGAGCGAATGCTCGTAGCGCGTCACCTGGTAGCCGACCAGCGACTGCTTGAGCGCGTCGAGCGCCCTCAGGAGCCGGTCGGGCAGCTTCGCCGAGTACTCCTCCTCGTAGCGCGCAAGGAGCTCGTAGTCCTCCTGCGTCCCGTCGGCCATACGCGTGAACGACACCGTCTCCATGCCGGACAGCCTACCCGCTTCGCGGCGACGTACCATCTGCCAGGGGATGGGGAGGCTTCGACACCTGCTCTTGGCGGGCGGCGTCACCGGCGTCGTGCTCCTCGGCGCGGCCAGCGTGCCGGCGGCGACCAACCTGATCGCCAACGGCGGGTTCCAGGGCTCGGGCAGCGGGTCGCTCTCGGGCTGGGCCGCAAGCGGCGGGACGCTCTCGCTCGTTGCCGGCTCGGGCGGCGGGCATGCGGCCCGGGTGACGCCCGCCTCCGGTGCGTCGCAGACCTATGCGTACACCTCGTCGAAGCCGGCCAAGTCGATCGTGGCCGGGACGGCCTACACGCTCGTGGGCTGGGTGCGAAGCGACCACCCCGGCGCGTCGGTGTGCCTGAAGCTGAAGGAGGTGAGCGGCGGCAGCTCCACCGTCGGCTCGGCCCAGCAGTGCGTGACCGTCACGTCGGCGTGGCAGCAGTTCCCGGCGGTGGGCTACTCGGCGAAGACGAGCGGCGACTCCCTGACGGTGAACATCGCCGAGTCCTCGCCGGCGGCCGGAGCGACGTTCGACATCGACGACACGAGCCTCACGACGGGCCCGGCCGACACGGCGGCTCCGAGCGTGCCGCAGAACGTGGCCGCGTCCGCGACCGGCGCGACGTCGGCGCACGTGGCGTGGGATGCGTCGTCCGATGATGTCGGCGTCGCCGGCTACGACGTCTTCCGCGACGGGACGAAGGTGAAGACCGTGAACGGCACGTCATTCGACGACACGTCCCTCTCCGCGCAGACGAGCTACTCGTACACCGTCGACGCGTTCGACGGTGCCGGCAACACGTCCGCCCGCTCGACGGCGGCCAACGTTACGACGCCCGCCGGCGGCGGGGGTGGAGGCGGCGACTCAGGCCCGTGCGGGCTCGTCCCGCCCAGCACCCGGCCGTACTCGCACATCGTCGTCATCATGGAGGAGAACCTGACCGTGCAGGCCTGGCAGGCGGCGGCCGATGCCGTCTACACGCACCACCTCGCCGACGACTGCCGGTTCGAGTCAAACGCGGCCGGCGAGACGCACCCCAGCTTCCCGAACTACCTCGCGGTGGCGAGCGGCACGTTCGAGGTGTGCCTGGCGTGCTCGTCGGGCGCCGACAACATCTTCCACCAGGCCGACGCCGCCGGGCTCACCTGGAAGGGCTACAACCAGTCGATGCCCAAGAACTGCGCG
>DATIDU010000298.1:0-15916 GCA_035456145.1 Gaiellales bacterium
GGTGGGGGGCCATGCGCTCCATGCGGCGGCTCTCAGCGGCCATCCACGCGGGATCGTCGCGCATGGCCTCCAGTCCCGCATCGTCGAGTTCGAACAGGCCCCACGTGGCCACCACGTCCGGGTCGTCGTCGGCGCGGCCGATCCACAGCCGCGTCATCCCGGCCGGCCATTCGTCGTCGCTCAGTGGCTCCCACGCCTGCCGGAACGCGTTGTACGCGCCCGGCTTCAGCCGCCTCACCACCACCGCACACATCATGTCGGTCTCCTCTCCGATCCCCCCGGCGACCATACCTTCGGGCTCGGCGGCCGTCGACCTGGACGTCCCGACCTGAGCGTGGGCCGGTAGATCGTGCCGACAGCTCTGGAGCGTTCGCGGCGGCTGGTCCTACCGGAGGTGATCGCCCGGGGCCGGCGCGCCCATCCCGAGCGGGCGGCCCTCGTCTTCGGCGAGACCGAGCGCACGCATGCGGCCCTGCACGAGCGGGCCGCGCGCCTTGCGACGGTGTTGGGGCAGGCGGGGGTCGGGCGCGGCGACCGCGTCGCGCTCCTCTTGCACAACGGCCTCGAGTTCCCCGAGTCCCTCCTCGCGTGCCACGCGCTCGGCGCGGTGCCGGTCCCTGTGAGCTTCCGCCTGGCTGCGGACGAGATCGCGTACATCCTGCGCGACGCTGGTGCGGTGGCACTCATCGCCGGCGAGGGATCGCCCAGCCTCGCGGTCGACGGGCTCGTGCTTACGGCGGGCCCGGCGTACGAGGATGCGATCGCATCGGCCGACCCGCACGCGGAGCCCGCCTGGCTGCGCGAGGAGGACCCGGCGCTCATGTGTTACACGTCCGGGACCACGGGCCGCCCGAAGGGGGCGGTGCTGACGCACGGCAATCTCGTCGCCAGCACCCTGAGCTGGATCCACGAGATGCGCGCCGGCCCGGACGACGTCTGGCTCTCCGGACAGCCGCTGTTCCACATCGGCGGCATCAACGGCCTGTTGCCGTTTCTCACCCTCGGCGCGACGAGCGTCGTGACGCCGACGACGGGCTTCGATCCGGAGGCCGCGCTCGAGCAGATCGAACGCCATGGCGTGACCATGTGCATCTTCGTCCCGACGCAGTGGGACCTGCTCTGTCGCGCCGATCGTGTCGCGCGCCTGGACCGCAGGCGGCTGCGCGTGGCGATGTGGGGGGCGTCGCCCGCCCCGCGGGCAACGCTCGAGCTGATGGCGACGACGTTCCCCGAGGCCGAGATCGTCAGCGCCTACGGCCAGACCGAGATGGCCGGCGCGACGACGCTCCTCAAGGGCGCGGGCGCCGTGCGCAAGATGGGCTCGGTCGGCCGGCCCATGCTCGGGGTGGAGCTGCGCGTCGTCGACGACGATCTCCGCGATGTGCCGGAAGGCGCCGTCGGCGAGATCGTGTACCGGGGCCCGACCGTCATGGCGGGCTACCACGACCAGCCGGACGCGAGCGCCGAGGCCTTCGCCGGCGACTGGTTTCACAGCGGGGACCTCGCCACGCGCGATCAGGAGGGAGACCTGTGGCTCGTCGACCGCAAGAAGGACCTGATCATCAGCGGCGGCGAGAACGTCTACCCGGCCGAGGTCGAGCGGGTGCTGCTCGAGCACGAGGCCGTCGCCGACGCGGCGGTCGTCGCGATGGCCCATTCGAAGTGGGTGGAGACGCCGCTGGCGTTCGTGGTCGCGGCGCGTGACGTCGACGAGGACACGCTCATCGCCCACTGCCGCGAGCGCCTGGCGGGCTTCAAGCGGCCGTCAGCCGTCGTGTTCGTCGACGCGCTCCCGCGCAACGCGGCGGGCAAGGTGCTCAAGCGCGAACTGCGCGCGAGCGCACCCGAGCTCTATCCAGTGCAGCCAACAGGAGGCCCAGCGAGATGAACCCCGAGTTCTGGCGCATGGGCGCGACGCCCGTGCCGGTCACGGAGATCGACCGCATCGCGCGCGAGCTGGAGGCAGACGGATGGGACGGCCTCGCCGTCGGCGAGGCGCACGGCCTTCTCCCCGATCCCTACGTCGCGCTGGCGCTCGCGGCCACGGCCACGACCACGCTCAAGGTCGGCACCGCCGTCGCCGTGCCGCTGCGCCATCCCATGCTCGCCGCCGACGCCATGGCGACCGTCCAGGGCGTGTCACGGGGGCGCGCGAGCTTCTCGCTCGCTCGCGGCGACGGGGCGATGAAGGTCCTCCAGCGCAAGCCGATGCCGGTCGCGCAGTTCGAGGACTACGTGCGCCAGGTCCAGGGCTTCCTGCGTGGAGACGATGTGGAGATGGACGGCGCGGTGGCGTCGATGGCGCGCCTCGGGACGATCGACCCCTCCCTCGACGGTCCCAAGCCATCGGTGAACGTCGCCGCGACGGGTCCGCGCATGATCGCGATGGCCGCGCGGTACGCCGACGGGGTCAGCTTCGCCGTCGGCGCCGACCTCGAGCGGCTCGCGCGGTGCCGCGATCTGGTCCTGGACACCTGCCGGGCCGACGGGCGCGATCCCGACGAGGTCCTACTCGGCGCGTACGTCCAGCTCGCGGTGTGCGACAGCGAGGCCGAGCGCGCCCGTGCCTGCGACGTGATCCGCGGGCTCGTGATGACCCACTCGCGCTTCTCGGGCTTCGAGGGCACCGCGCTGCCGGAGGTCTCCGGGGACGACCGGCGCCCGATCCAGCGCTCGCTGGACGCCATGGAGGGTGTGCTGCGCTCCAGCGCCGGCGGCACGGCACGGACGGCCGGCGGCGCGCCCGGCGAACTCGAGTTCTATCCGCGCGAGGCGGTCGACGGGGCCTTCGTCGACCGCTTCGGCATCGTCGGGAGCGCGGAGTACTGCGCCGGGCGATTGCAGGAGATCCTCGACGCCGGGATCTCGCGCGTCTACATCGGAACCCGCGGCGTCGGCATCGACCTCGAGGAGACCAACGCGCGGCGCATCGGCCGAGAGGTCCTGCCGCTGCTGCCTCGCACTGGCGCCGCAGTCATGCGGTGACGAGCCCTCCATTCGGGCTGACGACCGCTCCGACGAAGTAGCCTGCGTCCTCCGATGCAAGGAACGCGACGGTGCCCGCGATCTCGTCGGGATCGGCAAGCCGCCCCGCGGGCGTCGACGCGGCGAGCGCGCGACGCTGCTCGCTGATCTCGCCCTGGAGCGTCTCGGTCGCGACGTGCCCTGGCGCCACGGCGTTGACGCGGATGCCCTGCACGATCAACTCCGTGGCGGCCGCCTTCGTGAAGCCCAGGATCCCGGCCTTCGCCGCGGAGTAATGCGGGTGCCCGGTGCATCCCGCCAGGCCGCAGATCGACGCCATGTTCACGATGACCCCCCGTCCTCGCGGAGCCATGGCACGGACCGCGGCGCGCGTGCAATAGAAGGTTCCGCTCAGGTGGATCGCGAGCATGCGGCCCCACTCCTCGTCCGTCAGGCGCACGAGCGCGTCGAGGGCGGTGGTCACAGTGCCTTCAACCGCCTCGGCGCGCTGACGCTCGAGCCGCGGGGTGACGCGGCGCAGATGTTCGACGCCGACGGCGCCCGCGTTGTTGACGAGGACATCGACCGCTCCGAGCGTCGCTTCGACGCGGGCGAAGGCGTCATCGACGGCGGCACTGTCGCTCACATCGCAGGCGAACGCCGCGCCGTGACCGCCGGCGAGACCCAACGTCTCCTCGGCGCTCTCCCGGCGTATGTCGAGCACCGCAACGCGAGCGCCGTCCCTGGCCAGGCGGAGGCTGATGGCACGTCCGATTCCCGCTCCGCCGCCCGTGACGACGGCCACACGGCCTGGCGGAATCATCTCGCCTCTCTCTCCACTCAAAATTAACTTGAAGTCAAGTCACTATACGTGTCTCCGAGTGAGTGTCAAGTAGCCGGCCGCTCCCGGGACACGCCCAAGATCAGGAGCTTGACTTCGCCTGCCCAGTCGCTATCTTTGAACCAAACTCAAATCAGGATGAGGAGAACGACCCAGCATGCTCCCACGCGAGTTCCCACAGCTGTACATCGACGGCCGCTGGCAGGATCCCGATTCCAGGGAGCGGATCGACGTCATCTCGCCGAGCACCGGAGAGAAGATCGGCTACGTGGCGTCGGGCTCGACGACGGACATGGATCGCGCCGTCGAGGCGGCGCGCAAGGCGTTCTACGAGACCGACTGGGCACGCCGGCCTGTCGAGGAGCGGGCGGAGATGTGCGAGCGCCTGGCCGCTTTGATCGCCGAGCACCGGGAGGAGTTCCGCGAGCTCATCGTCGACGAGCTGGGCCACACCAAGTTCCTCGTCGACGTCTACCACTCGGTCGCGCCAACGCTGCACTGGAACTACTACGCGAAGCTCGGGCGCAACTTCAGCTTCGCCGAGGTGCGCGAGGCCGACCTCTCGCCGCTGGCCGGCAACGCGGGCGGGCTGATCATGAAGTACGAGACCAAGAGCCTGGTGGTGCGCGAGCCGGTCGGCGTCCTCGCGGTTCTCTGCGCTTTCAACTTCCCGCTGCCGGGCATCGCCCAGAAGACGGCGCCGGCGCTGGTCGCCGGGTGCACCGCCGTGGTCAAGGCGCCCGACCCCGACCCGCTGGCCATCTTCGCGCTGGCCGATCTCGTCTCGCAGGCGGGCTTCCCGCCCGGCGTGCTCAACATCGTCGCCACCGATTCGCAGGGGTCGGCACACCTGGTCGGCCATCCGGACGTGGACATGGTGACCTTCACCGGCTCGACTGAGGTCGGCAAGAAGATCGCCGCCACGTGCGCCGAGCAGGTCAAGCCGGTCGTGCTCGAGCTCGGCGGCAAGTCGGCGGCGATCATCCTCGACGACGCCGACCTGGACGCCGTCCTGCCGGTCGTCGCCGGTGTCAGCGCCGGCACGAGCCAGGGCGAGAGCTGCGTGTGCATGAGCCGGATCCTGGCGCCGCGGTCGCGCTACGACGAGATCGCGGCCAAGCTGACGCAGGCCTTCGCCGCGATGAAGGTCGGCGACCCGAACGAGGAGGACACGATCGTCGGCCCGCTGATCTCCGAGGCGCACCGTGAGCGGGTGCTCGGCTTCGTCGACAAGGCGGTCCAGGAGGGTGCCACCGTGGCCACGGGCGGCAAGGTGCCCGAGCACCTCGACAAGGGCTGGTACGTCGAGCCGACCCTGCTGACGGACGTCACCAACGACATGACCGTCGCCCAGGAGGAGGTCTTCGGGCCGGTCATCGCGCTCATCCCGTATGACGACGAGGAGGACGCGATCCGGATCGCCAACGACAGCCGCTTCGGCCTGGCCGGCTGCGTCTTCACGGGCGACACGGTCCGCGGCTTCGAGATCGCCCGCCGCGTGCGGAGCGGCACCTTCTCGGTCAACACGTTCGCCGCGGACTTCAACTCGCCCTTCGGCGGCTACAAGGAGTCCGGGATCGGTCGCGAGCACGGCCCGACGGCGATCGAGGAGTACCTCCTCTACAAGACGATCTCGGTCGATCCGTCCGACGAGCTGCCCGAGGAAGTCCTGCGCTCCATCGGGCGGACGGCGGCGCCGGTCTGACGACCACAGCTCCGAGCGATCGAGCTCCGTGCAAACCGGCGAAGGCTGCGCGAGCGGACCCCTCCCCCGCGCGCCGGTGATCGGGGCTCCTCGGGGTGCATGGGCGGCTCAGCCCCGCGGACATGCCGGGAACCCTCAAACGCTTCTTCGAGCTTCTCGACGGCCCCACGGCCGAGCGGTCGCTCGACATGCTCTCCCAGGATCTGCGCTTCTCGATCCTCTTCTCCAACGGGCCGGGCGAGGCCCGGGACTTCGCCGGCGGACGCGACGAGTTCGACGCCTACATGGCTCAGCGCGGCGCGCCGGCCTGGACGCACCACGTGATCGCCGAGCTGGTCGACGGCGACCTCGAGGTCGCGTTCGGCGAGACCCGGCGGGACGGGTCTGCGCTGGCGAGCTTCGTCGCGGCGATCAAGCTCGACGCCGACGGCCGCATCAGCCGGTACATCGTCGGCCGGTCACCGGCCGTGCTGTTCGAGCACGAGCCGGCAGCGTCCCCGAGCGGCGCCTCGTCGGGCGCCGCCGGGTTGCCGCCTCAGCAGTCCGCGGTCGAGCCGACCGCTCAGGCGGCCGTGCGCCGCTGACGCTTGCGGGGCGACTCCGGCTCGAGCCGCGTCCCGTCGACCGTTGTCAGTCCCGCGATGGCCAGGCAGCGGGGCACGTAGAAGTCCCCGACCTCCTCGAGCGACATGCTGCCCTTCGGGCGGTACCAGTGCCACACGCTGTTGTAGAGGCCGAGGATCGCACGCGCGAGCAGGCGCGGATCGGCCTGCGGGATGGCCCCCTGCTCCATCCCGCGTGTCAGGAACGTGGCCCACGCGAACTCGAGGTCGCGGATGCGCGAGCGCGCGAGCCGGCGCGCCTCCTCCTCGCGGGGCGACGTCCTCGTGACGCCGACGAGGCTCTGCTCGGCGACCAGCACGCGGTTGCGCAGGACCTCGAGCTCGGTCAGGTCGAAGGCGCTCTTGAGGATGGCCGTCAGCGCGTCGGCGAAGTCCTCGTGCTCAGCGACGATCCGATCGAACTCGTCCCTGTTGGCCTGCACCGCATCGGCCTGGATCTCGTACAGGCAGTGGAGCTTGGACTCGAAGTAATGGTAGAGCGCGGTCGACCCGACGCCCACGGCCGCCGCGATGTCGGCCCACTTCGTGTGCTCGTACCCATGGCGGCCGAAGTACTCGGTCGCGGTGGCGAGGATCTCGGCCCGCTTGCTGCGCGACGAGCGGGCATTTCCGTCGCGACGCGGGCTTCCTTGACGAGTGGACGGCGGCAAAACAGAACTCATTTCTTCGACGCCAGAGGCTCTGCACGGTAGCAAGGCCGTCGGCGGGAGCAAGGGCGTCGGCAACACCCCGGCGCGCTCCACGCGGCATCCCGTCCAGCTCCGGAGGCTGCTGAGCCCCGACCAGGATCGCCGGACGCCCTTGCAGGGCATGGCCGATCTGACTATCCTGAAGTGACTTCAGCTTAGGTCCAGTGGGTAAGGAGCAACATGACAGTGAACGGCCTGGAGGGCCACGTCGTCGTCATCACCGGAGGCAGCTCAGGGCTGGGCGTGCAGCTCGGCCAGGCGCTGGCCGAGGCCGGCGCGACGCCCGTGCTCGCCGCCCGCCGTGCCGACCGCCTCGAGGCGCTGACCGCCTCGATCTCCGCGGCCGACGCGATCGCGTGCGATGTGACCGACGAGGCAGACCGCCGCCGGCTCATCGACACCGTGATGAAGCGTCATGGACGCCTCGACGGCCTCGTCAACAACGCCGGCGTCGGCGCCACCGCCCCTGCACTGCGCACGTCCACCGAGGCCTTCGAGCGCGTCGTCGACCTCAACCTCACGGCCCCGTTCGCGCTCTCTTGCCTGGCAGCGCAGCAGATGCGCAACACCGGCGGGCGGTCGATCGTCAACGTCGCGTCGGTGCTCGGCCTGCGGTCCATCGGGGAGATCCCCGACGCGGCCTACGTCGCCTCGAAAGCCGGCATGATCGGCCTGACACGCGAGCTGGCCTCGCAGTGGGGCCGGTACGGGATCCGCGTCAACGCCGTCGCGCCGGGGTTCTTCGCCACCGAGATGAACGCCGAGCTCGGGGACGACCCCGAGGCCTTCCCCGACTTCATCGTCAACCGCACGTCGCTCAACCGCGGCGGGCGCCCCGGCGAGCTCGACGAGGCGGTGCTCTTCCTGCTCGGTCCCGGCTCGAGCTATGTGACGGGTCATGTGCTCAGTGTCGACGGCGGGATGGCGGGTCGCTGACGTCGATCCGGCCAGCCCCGCGGGATGCCATGGTAGAGTTTACTGACGTGACTTCGAATCAATCTCACGGATCGCCATCAGGCGCATGACGCGCGATCGTCACGACGGCACCAAGCGCGGCGAGATCCTCGCGGCGGCTACACGACGCTTTGGCCGCGACGGCTACGAGCACACCAAGTGGGCCGACGTCGCCGCAGACGTGGGCGTCGGGCCGACGGCGCTCTATCACTACTTCGAATCCAAGCAGCACTGCCTCTACGTGATCATGGAGGAGGCCATCGAGGACTTCGAGCGGCGCTTCTCGGCGATCACCTCCGCGACGCCGGACCCGATCGATGCACTGGCAGCCGTGCTCCACGACTGCTTCGACCTGACCGAGCAGGACGTCATGCGCAACCGCGTCCTCGTGTCCGAGCAGGGGCTCCTGGGCGTGCGCCGGTCTTCGTCGCGCGAGGAGGACGCCCGTCGCGACGCCCGCGCGAAAGCGCGCCAGCTCGAGTTCGCCTGGGCGAGCTTCCTCGCGGGCGCGATGCGCGCCGGCGCCGTGCCCGAGAGCGAGCCGCGGCTGCTGAGCCGGGCTCTCCTCGGGCTCTACAACAGCGTCTGGCAGTGGTACCGGCCGGACGGCATCCACGGGCTTCGTTCGATTGCCGACTTCTTCCACGGCCGGGCTCTGGCGATGATCGGCGTCGCGCCGGAAGGCATCACGCGAACCAGGATGGTGGCCTGACATGACGTATTTCGAGCGGTACTTCGAGCGGCTGGACGGGTCCGACCCGCACAGCTCGCTGGATCTCGTGGCCGACGATGTGCAGTTCTCGATCCAGTGGGCGTCGGGCGACGATCGCCGAAGCAGCCAGTTCCTCGGCGGCCTCGACGAGCTCCGCGGGTTCATCGACGCCGGCGACACCGAGGGGTGGGCGCATCATGTCGTCTGGAGCGCGACCCTTGGCGACGTCGAGTTCGCCCTGGGCGAGACGCGCTGGGATGAGTCGGGCGAGCACATCGGCACCTTCCTCGCCGTCGCCCAGCTCGACGACGACGGGCGGATGCGGCGCTACATGGTCGCGCGAACGCCGGCGCTGGCCTTCCCGTCCACTGCGGTCGAGGCGTCCGATGCTGGATCAGCGTGAGCTCACCCCCGTCGCCGAGGGCCTGATCGCCGGAACGGCGGCGGAGCCCCGGCTCATCGGCTCGAGCTGCCGCCGTTGCGCCACGGTCACCTTCCCGCGCCAGGCGTCGTGCCCGCGCTGCACCTCCGAGGACGTCGAGGAGCGGCGGCTGAAGCGTCGGGGAACGCTGTGGACCTGGACGATCCAGTGCTTCCCCCCGAAGTCGCCCCCGTACGCCGTGGAGCCGGGCGACGCCTTCGTGCCATACGCGGTCGGCTACGTCGAGCTCGCCGGCGAGGTGCGCGTCGAGGCGCGGCTGACCGAGACGGACCCGGCCCGCCTGCGCATCGGGATGCCGATGGAGCTGACCCTGATCGAGGCGCCCGGCGGCTCGGGTGCCTGCACCTTCGCGTTTCGGCCGGCCGAGCACGACGAGGAGGCGGACCGGTGACCGAGGACGTGGCCGTCGTCGGCGTTGGCATGCATCCGTTCGGGCGCCACGAGGGCGTCACCGGTCTGCAGATGGCGGCCGTCGCCGCTCGCCGCGCGCTCGCCGACGCGGGCGTTCGCTGGGAGGAGGTCGACTTCGCCGCGGGCGGATCGGACGCCGGCGGCAACGCCGACACCTCGGTCGCAAGCCTGGGGCTCACCGGGCTGCCGTTCATCAACGTCAAGAACGGCTGCGCCACCGGCGGCTCGGCGCTGACCACCGCGCACGCCATGCTCGTCTCGGGGCAGGCGGAGGTCGCCCTCGTCGTCGGGTTCGACAAGCACCCGCCCGGCGCCTTCAACCCGCTGCCCGAGGAGTGGGGCATCGGCTCGTGGTATGGCGAGACCGGACTGATGCTCACGACGCAGTTCTTCGCCATGAAGATCCAGCGCTACATGGCGGACTACGCGATCACCCAGTCGACCCTCGCGAAGGTCGCCTCGAAGGCGTTCGCGAACGGGTCACGCAACCCCAACGCCTGGCGGCGAAAGCCGCTCAGCGACGACGAGGTGCTGGCCTCCAAGATGGTCAATCATCCCTTGACGCAGTACATGTTCTGCTCGCCCGGGGAAGGCGCCGTGGCGGTGGTTCTGGCTCGCGGCATGCGCATACGGGAGCTCACGCGCACGCCGGTCTGCCTTCGGTCGGTCGCCTTCCGGACGCGGCGCTTCGGCTCGTTCGAGGTGTTCAGCCCGTCGATCCCGATCGAGTCGGCGCCGTCCGCCACGGCCGAGGCGGCGGCCGCCGCCTTCGAGCAGGCCGGCGTCGGGCCAGAAGACGTCGACGTCGCACAGGTGCAGGACACCGAGTCGGGCGCCGAGATCATGCATATGGCTGAGACCGGCCTCTGCGAGCACGGCGAGCAGGAGGCGCTGGTCCAGAGCGGCGCCACGAGCCTCGAGGGGCGGCTGCCCATCAACACCGACGGCGGCTGCCTGGCCAATGGCGAGCCGATCGGAGCATCGGGCCTGCGGCAGGTGCACGAGGTCGTCCTTCAGCTGCGCGGCGACGCGGGCGACCGGCAGATCCCCGGTCGGCGTCGCGTCGGCTTCACGCAGGTCTACGGGGCGCCCGGCGTCAGCGCGTGCGCCGTGCTCACGGTCTGAGGAGAGAGCCATGCAGGCCTACCAACTGGTGCAGTGGCAGCAGGCGCCCGAGCTGCGAGACGTCGAGGTCCCCGAGCCGGGGCCCGGAGAGGTCCTGATCAAGGTCGGCGGCGCCGGGGCGTGCCATTCGGATCTGCACGTCATGGAGTGGCCCGCGGGGACACTGCCGTACGAGCTGCCGTTCACGCTCGGCCACGAGAACGCGGGCTGGATCGAAGCCGTCGGCCCCGGAGTGACCGGTTGGGATCTCGGCGCCGGCGTGGCCGTCTACGGCCCGTGGGGGTGCGGGCGCTGCCGGGCGTGCCGCAGCACCCTGGAGACGCTGTGCGAGCGCGGAGCCGAGATCGGCGCCGCAGGCGGCGGCCTCGGCCGCGACGGCGGAATGGCTGAGTACATGCTCGTGCCGGACACCCGGCTGCTCGTGCCGCTCGGGGACCTCGACCCGCGCGACGCCGCGCCGCTCTCCGACGCCGCCCTGACGCCGTACCACGCCCTCAAGCTCGCACTGCCCAAGCTCGTGCCCGGCACGTCGGTCCTCGTGATCGGCGTCGGTGGCCTCGGCCACATGGCGGTGCAGCTCGTGCGCGCGATGTCCCCGGCCGACGTAATCGCCGTCGACGTCGACCGCGGCAAGCTCGAGCTGGCGCGGGAGGTCGGCGCGACGGCGACGGTCGAGGCCGGCGAGGGCGCGGCCGAGGCGGTGCGCGAGCTCACCGGCGGCCGCGGCGCCACCGTGGTCCTCGACTGCGTCGGCACCGACACGACGCTCTCGCTCGACGCGGAGGCCGTCGCGAAAGGCGGATCGGTCATGGTCATCGGCGTCGCCGGCGGGACGCTGCCGCTGACGTTCGGGGCGATGCCGAGCGACGCCAGCATCACCCATCCGTACTGGGGCAGCGCCATCGAGCTCGCGGAGGTTCTCGACCTCGCCCGCACCGGCCGCATCCACGCGCACGTGGAGCACTTTCCGCTCGACCGGGCCGACGAGGCCTACCAGCGCATGCGCGAGGGCTCGCTCAACGGCCGCGCGGTGATCACGCCCAACGGCTGAGGGCGGCGGGTGGCGGGGCGGGCGGCTGGCGGCGCGGCGCTCAGACCTCGCCGCCGACCGCCTCGATGTGCCGGCGCGTGAACACCAGCGCGTCATCGATGTGGTGGCCGATCACCGCGATCGCCGCGATCAGGTCGTCGGCCTCGTAGGCCTCTAGCAGGCGGACGTGGTGGCGGTACGCGCTCTGCGCGGCGGGTTCATAGGCGTCCGCGCCGATCGCGCGCTCGCCCGTGACGCTCATGATCATGTTCGCCGTGTTGACCCGGCGGTGGAGCGCGACCAGCGCGGGGCTGCCGGCCAGGCCGACGAAGTACTCGTGGAAGCGCGCGTACTTGTCGAGGTGCGCGTCGATGTCGAACTGCTCCTGCGGCGCCGGTCGTGTGTCCTGGACCGCGCTGCGGAACTCCTCCAGCTGCTGGTCCGAAAGGCGGCCCACCGTCGAGGCGGCCACGCCGAGCTCGATGGCGCGCCGCGCCTCGAGCCCTTCCGACACCGACGCGACCGTGAGCGGGGTGACGACGAACCGGCCGTCGGCGGTGCGCGTGACGAGCCCCTCGCCGCTGAGCTTGGTGAGCGCGTGGTAGGCCGAACCGCGTGGGACCCCTGCGACCTCGGCGACGGCCTCGAGGCTGAGCGGCTCGCCCGCCGGCAACTCGCGGCTCAGGACCCGGGCGCGGATGTCGTGGTGGGCCTCGTCATCCTGCTCGAGCTCGAGGCGGCCGAACTGTCCGCGGAAGTAGGCGAGCGGCGGGCCCTGGCCACCGGTCGCCTGCTCGACCTCGCCGAGGAAGACCGTGTGCGTGCCGCCGCTCACCTCCTCGACGACGCGGCACTCCAGGTTGGCGAGCGCGTCGCCGAGGAGCGGCTGGCCGGCGACGCCGCGGACGATCCGCTGCCCGGCGAACTTGTCGCCCTTGCCGGCGAAGCGCATCGCCGCGTCGGCCTGATCCTCGCCGAGGATGTTCACGGCGAAGCGGCGCGCGGCCGCGATCGCCTGCCCGGTCGAGGACGCCTCGTTCAGGCAGACGAGCAGCATCGGTGGCTCGAGCGACAGCGAGCACACGGCACTCGCGGTCGTGCCGTACGGCTGCTCCTCGTGCTCGACCGTGATCACCGTGACGCCGCTCGCGAAGCGGCCGATGATGTCGCGGAACTTCGTCGAGTCCAGACGGTGGCGCTCGACGGCGGCCGCGGTGGTCTTCGTGGCGACGCTCATCTCGTCGGACCTCCTGTTCGAGCCGGAGCCCGATACACGTGATCGCTCATCAGGTCCTCCCGCGTGGTTCGACGGGATGTGCGCCGGTCAGCCGACGCTGGCCTCGAGCTCGCCGAGCAGGTGCCCCATGCGCTGGCGCTTGGTCTCGAGGTAGGTGATGTTCTCGGGCGTGGGACGGGCCGGCAGACCGACGCGTTCGGCGATCTCGATCCCGAAGGCGCCGAGGTCGTCGCACTTGGCGGGGTTGTTCGTGATCAGCCGCAGGCGCTCGACGCCCAGCTCGAGCAGGATCTTGGCCGCCGTGCCGTACTCGCGCGAGTCGATCGGAAGGCCGAGGTGCACGTTGGCATCGACCGTGTCGTGGCCGCCGTCCTGCAGCTCGTAGGCCCGCAGCTTGGAGGCGATCCCGATGCCGCGGCCCTCGTGCCCGCGCAGGTAGACGACGACGCCGCGGCCCGCATCCGCGATGGCGGCCATCGCATCGTCGAGCTGGGAGCCGCAGTCGCAGCGGCGCGAGCCGAAGACGTCGCCCGTCAGGCACTCGCTGTGCACGCGGACGAGCAGCGGCTCATCTCCGCTCGGATCGCCCTTGACGAACGCGAGGTGATCGACCCCGTCGATCTCCGACCGCCACGCCTGGCAGTTGAACGTCCCGTGACGCGTGGGCACGGGCGCCTCGGCGACCTGCTGGATGAGCCGCTCGGTGCGCAGGCGGTGGCGCCTGAGCGCGGCCACGCTGATCATCGGCAGCCCATGCGCAAGGGCGAGCGCCTCGAGCTCGGGCCGCCGCGCCATCGCGCGCCGGTCGGAGGTGACGACCTCGGAGAGCACGCCAACGGCCCGGCGTCCGGCGAGCCGAGCGAGATCGACCGCCGCCTCCGTGTGCCCCGCGCGCTCGAGCACGCCCCCGGGCCGGCTGCGCAGCGGCAGGATGTGGCCCGGGCGGACGAAGTCGCCGGCCACGGCGTGAGGATCGGCGAGCGCCCTGAGCGTTCGCGCGCGATCGGCGGCCGAGATGCCGGTGGTGATCCCGTGAGCGAGATCGACGGTCACGGTGAACGCCGTGCGCTGCCCCTCCCGGTTGTCGCTGACCATCAGCGGCAGGTCGAGCTCGTCGAGGCGGTGGCCCGCAAGAGCGGCACAGACGACTCCGGAGGTGTGCTCGAGGAAGAACGCGAGCGACTCCGTCGTGACCGCGTCCGCCGCCATGATGAGGTCGCCCTCGTTCTCGCGGTCCTCGTCGTCGGTGACGATGACCACCTCTCCGCGACCGATCGCGGCGATGGCCTTCGCAGTGCCTGCGGACATCCTCGGTCTCTCCTCGTACCTGATTTGAGTTCAGTTGAAGATCACGGCGAGATGACGAAACGTCACGCGGTGGCCAGCAGGCCGAGCTTGGGGAGGACCTGCTCGCCGAAGCGGTCGATCTCGCGCCGCGGGTCGTCGAGGCAGACCATCAGGCCCTCGAGGCCCTCCACGTCACGGTAAGCGTCGAGCTTCTCCGCGATCGTGTCCGGGGTTCCTGTGAGCACCTCCGCGCCCATGAACGTGGCGACCCGGAGGTTCTGGATGATCTTCGCCGTCGTGCCCGCCTCGTCGAACGAGGCCTGGCCGGTCATGTGGGCGAGCGCCTCCAGGTCCGCCCCGGCGTAGTAGCGCTCGACCTTCTCCTCGGCCTCGCGGTCCGTGTCGCCCATGATGCAGTGGATGCTCGCGATCGACTTGACCGTACGACCGGCCTTCTCACCGGCGGCGAGGAGCCGCTTGTTCGTCTCGCGCAAGGCGTCGACACTGGTGCCGAAGATGAAGTTGTAGTCGCCGTGCTCGGCCGTGAAGCGCATGCCGCGCTCCGACGAGCCGGCGCAGACGACCGTGATCGGATCCGCGGGCCGGGGAGCCAGGCGCGCCTCGTCGAGCTGGAAGTAGCGGCCTTTGAAGCTGCTCTCGCCGGTCTCCCAGAGCTCCCGGCAGATGGTGACGTACTCGTCGGCGTAGTCGTAGCGGCTCTCGTAGTGCTCGTCACCGCGCCAGAGTCCGAGGCTGGCGTATTCGGACTTCTGCCAGCCGGTGACGATGTTCAGCCAGAAGCGGCCGTTGGAGATCATCTGGATCATCGCCGCATGCCGAGCGGCGACCGCCGGGTGGTGGGCCTGCAGCCCGACGGAGCCGATGAGCTTGATCCTGTCGGTGACGGCGGCGATCCCGGCGATGGTCGTGAAGGAATCCAGGGCCCAGTGCCAGTGATCGGTCTTGCCGCCGAAGCCGCGGTACTTGACCAGCCCGAGCGCGAACTCCATCCCGTAGCGCTCGGCCTTGACCACGACCTCCTTGTTGTAGTCGAAGTCCGGCGTGTACTGAGGGGCCGCCTCGGACATGATGAATCCGTTGTTCACGGTCGGCATGAACAGTCCGATCTTCATCTGCGCTTCCTTTCCGGGGGCTTCCCCGACGCCTTCCTCGAACCGCCGCGGCGCGGCGTGTCGCCGCTCGACCGTTCCGTTCGGCGCAAGCTAGCGCTAACCTGAAGTCAAGTCAACTCGATAACGGGTCGCCCGAGGCCGAGGGCCGAGTGCGGCTCGAGCGCGCGCTTGGCCGACGCCGACCCCCGTTGGCGATCAGGAAGGCCTCGTAGGTCTCGAGCCGGGCCCGCCGCTGCTGGGGCTTCAGGTCGCCGTCGGCCAAGATCGCGTCGCGCACGCCACCCACCTCCTCGACGCCTTCGTCCTGCACCCGGATCCCCGCCGCGTCGTAGAGCCGCTCGGTGGTGAGGTCCAGGGCGTCGGCGATCGCATCGACCACCGTGTCCGACGGCTCGCGCAGCCCACGCTCGATCTGGCTGAGGTACGGGTTGCTGATCCCCTTCATCCGGGCGAGCTCACGCAGCGAGATCCGGTGCAGTTGCCGCTGTGCGCGAATGACATCACCGAGCGTGTCCATGCTGCGCGGGACCGTACAGGCCCGTGACCGGCACTGGAGAAGCCTGACCTGGCTCCGCGTCGTGGGCACGGCTCTTGTAGCCAAACTGAATTCATGTCATGCTCCGTCCCGGCTGTCCGGACCCTGGTCCCTTGGAGCATCAGGCGCCCGCGACGGGTCCTCTCTCTCCTCCCCTCGCGGGCATCGATCGGGGTCCGGCCAGCCGATTCTTCGACCCGCCGCGGGCCGGCATGCGCAGATGAGAGG
>DATIDU010000299.1:0-15063 GCA_035456145.1 Gaiellales bacterium
CATCGACCGCCACCAGCGCTCCATCCGATCTGCTCCGCATCGCCGACCTCGACGCGCGCCAGCTGTACGTGCTGCTCGACCTGGCCGCCGAGATGAAGGCGATGCCCCACGGCTGGGAGACCGCCCTGCACGGCGATACGGTGGCGATGTTCTTCGAGAAGCCGTCCACGCGGACGCGCGTCTCGTTCGCCGCGGCGTGCCAGCACCTCGGCGCGCTGCCGCTCGGTCTGCGGCCCGACGAGCTCCAGCTCGGCCGCGGAGAGCCGATCTCCGACACGGCCCGCGTCCTCTCCGGGTACTCCAGCGCGATCGTCGTGCGGACGTTCGCCCAGGCCGTGCTCGACGAGATGGCTGCGGCGGCGGAGAAGCCCGTCATCAACGCCCTCACCGACGAGCACCACCCGTGCCAGGCGCTCGCCGACCTGCTCACCATCCGAGAGCGGTTCGGAAGCCTCCAGGGCGTGCGCACCGCCTACCTCGGCGCCGGCAACAACGTCGCGCACTCGCTGATGGAGGCGGGAGCGCTGGCGGGGATGCACATCGTCGTCGGCACGCCTCCCGGGTACGAGCCGGACGCCGCGATCACCGACCGGGCGGCCGCGACCGCGCTCGCCCACGGCGGCAGCGTCTCCGTCGTCAACGACCCGGCCGAGGCGGCCTCCGGCGCCCACGCGGTCTACACGGACGTGTGGGTGTCCATGGGGGACGACGAGGCGCAGCGGGCCAAGCGCGAGGAGGTGCTGCGCTCGTTCCAGGTCGACACGGACCTGATGCGCACGGCCGACCGCGAGGCCGTGTTCCTCCATTGCCTGCCCGCCCATCGCGGCGAGGAGGTGACCGCCGACGTGATCGACGGCCCCGCGTCGGTCGTCTTCCGCCAGGCCGAGAACCGTCTGTGGACGGAGGAGGCCGTGCTCTACGCGTACATCCGCCGGGCCTGGGGCGACCGATGAGGCCCCTGGCCGTCGTCGCGCTCGGCGGGAACGCGCTTCTGCGCCGGGGCGAGCCGGCGGAGGCATCCCACCAGCAGGCCAACGTCCGGGCCGCGGCGGGGTCGATCGCCGCGCTGCATGAGACGCACCGCCTCGTCGTCACCCATGGCAACGGACCACAGGTCGGCCTCCTGGCGCTCCAGGCGGAGGCCTATGACGACGTGAAGCCCTACCCGCTCGACGTCCTCGGCGCGGAGACGGAGGGCATGATCGGTTATCTCCTCGATCAGGCGCTCCTGAACGAGCTCCCGGCGGGAAGCCGAGTCGCGACGCTGCTCACGCAGACCGTGGTCGACCCGGCGGACCCCGCATTTGCGGTGCCGTCGAAGCCGATCGGCCCGGTCTATGAGCCCGAGGAGGGCATGCGGCTGGCCGCCCGGCGCGGCTGGACGGTGCGGCCCGACGGGCCGCATGTCCGCCGCGTCGTGGCGTCGCCGCAGCCGGCCGGGATCGTCGAGATCGAGACGATCCGGCTCCTGCTCGACGCCGGGGTGCTGGTCGTCTGTGCAGGCGGCGGCGGGATCCCGGTCGTGTTCACGTCGTCGGGCCTCACAGGGGTCGAGGCCGTGATCGACAAGGACCTGTCCGCGGCGCTGCTGGCCGAGAAGATCGGTGCCGACTTCCTGCTCATGCTCACGGACGTGGCCGAGGTGGAGGCCGGGTGGGGCACGCCGGAGGCGCGCCCGATCAGGCGCGCCTCGCCGGCGGAGCTGCGCGGGATGGACTTCGCCGCCGGCTCGATGGGGCCCAAGGTCGAGGCGGCATGCCGGTTCGTGGACAGGACGGGAGGGCGGGCGGGCATCGGCCGGCTCGACCAGGCCGCCGCGATCCTGCGCGGCGACGCCGGGACGATCGCTGCGAAGGCCGGCTACGACGGCACGTGGACGCCCGCCAGCCCGACGAGCATCAGAACGCCGGCGGCCACCACCGCCCACCAGCCCTGACGTTTCGTGCCGAGTGTCGTCGCCGTGTACCCGGCGAGGATGCCGAGCGGCGCCCACACGAGCGGCTTCGATGCGAGGCACAGGAGCCCGAGCGCGACGCCGGCCCCGGCGAGCACGGCTCCCAGCGCCTCGGACGGACGCTCGGTCGGGTTGACCGTGTCGTCGGCGTGCACGCGCGAGCCGAGGGACGCCCGTACCGAGCGCCACCCGAGCGTGCGGGCGAGGTTGTAGAAGAAGATCGCCTGCCCGATCGCGATCAGGAGCACAAACGGCAGCGCGACCTGCGACAGGGCCTCGTACTTGTGGGGCAGCACGGCCCACCGCCGCGGTGCGCCCTCGAGCCCCTGGAGCATCCACGGCACGACGCTGCCGTAGCCGCCGACCACGGTGAGGGCGAGGTGCCAGTCGGCGAGCCGGCGGCTGTACCAGTCGCGGCCCGCGAGCTTCGGCACGAACGCGTAGGTCGCCGCGAAGACCACGAGCCCGATGTTGAGGAGCGCCATGTTGTGGAAGTGCCCGACCACCCACAGCGTGTTATGGGCGAGCGCGTCGAACTGGATGGTCGCGAGCCCGACGCCCTGGAGCCCGGCCACGAGCCAGGACACCATCCCGACCGCCAGGAAGCGCGCGGCCGGCGTCCACTCGAAGTCCGACCGGTAGATCGTGAAGGCGAGCGAGTAGAGCGAGAGCGCCGACGGGATCGTGACCGCGTAGGTGAGCGGCTGCATCCCGAGGTTCACCGTTTGCTGGAACGTGTTCGGGAAGTCGAGGTACATGTGGTGGGCGCCGATCACGACGTTGGCGCAGACGCCGATCAGCCATCCGATCCCGATGATGTGGCCGGCGACGAGGGGCCGCTTCGCGTAGCGCGGGATGAGGTGGTAGTACACGGCCACGGCCGGGAAGAGCAGGAGGTACACGACCGGGTGCCCGAACCACCACAGCATGCTCTTCGCCAGGATCGGATTGACCGTGACGCCCGAGAAGAGCGACTGCACGACCATCTCCACGAGCAGCACCGCGAGCGGCACCGTCGCGATGATCATGTCGATCGCGATCACGGTGAGCGGCAGCACCGGGAAGGGCACGGGCTGCTCCGTCGCAAACCGCTTCGGCCAGATGTAGCCGAAGCCGAGCGCGCACCCCAGCCGGTTTCCCCATGAGCGGCTGCGCGCGCCGAGCCCCTGGCCGGTGACGACCGCGAGGATGCCGAAGCAGTAGGCGAAGATCGAGAGGCCGACCGACAGGATCGAGAGCGCAAAGATCCCGGTCGCCCGCATCGACCAGCTGCCGTGGAAGGGCAGCGGGTAGAGGAACACCCACGACCCGGCAAACCCCATGCCGAGCGTCGTCACGACGACGCCGGTCGCGCCGACGGTCATCGTCCAGAAGCACCCAACTGCGAACCGCCAGCCCCAGCCCTGGATCGGGAACCCGCACTCCGCCAGGATCCACCAGGTGATGCCCATGAGCGCGAACGCCGCCCACCCGACGAAGGTCGCGAGGCCGTGCGCGGTCATCACCTCGTACCACAGGTTCGGCGAGATCCGGTCGAGGTTGGCCTGGCTCTGCCGCAGGAGGATCCCGAGCAGCCCGCCGGCGCCGAGCAGGATCGTTGACGTCACCAGGTAGCGCAGCGTGAGGGCGCGCACCTTGGCGATGTCGACCGTGCCGGTCGCCGCCTCGGGCACGTCCAGCCCGCGGGCCTCCTCGTACGTCGTGGTCGCCATCAGCCCACCACCTTGAACGTTCCGACCATCGACGCGTGCCCGATGCCGCAGTACTCGAAGCAGCGGACCGTGTAGGTGCCCGGCTTCGTGAACGTGAGCCGCAGGACGGTGTCGTAGCCCGGCACCATCTGCGCCTGGGCGACGAACTTCCCGGAGGGGTCGAACACCGCGAAGCCGTGGTTCACGTCGGTCGCCTTCAGGTGGAACTCCACCTGGCGGCCGGCGTGCACGGTCGTGGTCGAGAAACGGAAGCCGTACTGCACGCCCGTCACCGTCACCATCTGGCGGTTGTCATGGGCCGATGCGCTCCACGGCGTGTGCCCGATCGTGGCCGCGAGCGAGCCGACGAGGATCACGATGACGATCGCGAACCACGCCACCTCGCGGCCCATCCAGGCATCGACCCGCGCCGGCTTGGCCCGCTGCGCGGGCCGTGTGGACAGGAAGATCCAGGCGAAGAACACCAGGCCGGCGACCACCAGCACGACGTAGAGGACGTTGTAGTCCAGCATGAGCCGGTTCATCGGCGCCGGGGATCGTAGACAACGGTTCTGACGGTGTCCACGCGTCCGTTCTCGGCCGGAAGAACCCTGGCAGTAGTTTGCCGCACCTCGGATTCCGCACATCCGCCGACGCGCGCGGCGTGCACATGGACCAAGCTTTGCGCGATGATCCGGGCGACGCGCAGCGCAAGGAGGGCGTGACATGAGCCGCATTGCATTCGTTGCCGAGATCCGTCCGGGGCGCAAGGCCGACCTGGAGCGGATCCTGGCGGAGGGGCCTCCGTTCGACCTGGCGGGATCAGGCTTCGAGCGTCACCGGGTCTTCGTGGGCGACCACGACGCCGTGTTCCTGTTCGAGGGCGTGAACCCGCTCAAGGCCGTACAGACCCTGGCCACACAGCGGTCGCTGACCGCGCAGATCTCGAAGATGATGGGGATCCTGGCGGCCCCTCGGTTCCTGAGCGAGGTGTACGCGTGGGACCGGCCGGCGCCGGGCGCCACGGCTGAGTAGGCGCTAGACCAGCGCCGCCTCGGCGAAGCTCCGCATGTCGGCGAACGTCATGTCGGGGCTCGCCGCCGCCGGCGGGGTGGCGCCGCTTCCCTCCCTGTCGCCGCGCCGGTCGATCCACACGGACGTCATGCCGAGGAGCTTTGCCGGGACGTGGTCATGGAAGAGGCTCTGGGCGACGTGGACGATCCGCTCCCGCGGGACGTCGATCCGCTCGAACGCCAGCTCGAAGTTCCGAAGGCGCGGCTTATAGCCCTGCGCCCGCTGGGCCGTGATCACCCAGTCGAACTCGACGCCGAGCTTCTCCTGCGTGCGCGCGAAGAGGTCGTCGTCGCAGTTCGTGATGACGCCGAGGCGGAAGCGCCGCTTGAGGGCGGCGAGGGCCTCGGCCGAGTCCGGAAAGGGCGGCCACTCGCCCACCGAGTCGCCGAACGCGGCCGCCCGGGCGTCGGGCACGTCGATCCCACGCTCGGCGCAGATGCCGCGCAGGGCCCCGGCGACGACGTCGCGGTAGCGCAGGTAGGCCCCGCCTTCCAACTCCACCTCGAAGCGGGCGTACGCCTCGAGCAGCTCCTCGTCCGAGGCGTCGAGCCCGGCGTCGCCGACGGCCGAGCGGATGCCCGCGACGATGCCGCTCTCCCAGTCGACGAGGGTGCCGTAGCAGTCGAAGGTGAGGGCATCGAAGTCGGCGAAGCGGATCTGCGACATGGCGCCGTATGGTGCCAGACGTGCCCGTAGATCGAGACACCTGGCCGGCCGTCCGGACGGCGGTCATGCGCGACGCCGCTGGGATCGGCGTTGCCACGGGCGCATACGCCCTCTCGTTCGGCGCGATCGCCCAGGCGGCGGGCTTCTCCGTCGCACAGGCCTGCGTCCTCTCGCTGGCGATGTTCACGGGCGCATCCCAGTTCGCACTGGTCGGCGTGGTGGGGACGGGCGGGGCCGCCTCGGCGGGAGTCGCGACCGCCGTCCTCCTGGGAACGCGCAACGCGCTCTACGGCGTTCGGCTCTCGCCGCTCCTGCAGCGGCGAGGTCTCGCACGGCTGGGAGCGGCGCACCTGGTGATCGACGAGAGCACGGCCATGGCGACGGTCAGGGAGGACCCGCGCGCGGGCCGGCTCGGATTTTGGGCAACCGGCCTCGCCGTCTTCGTCTGCTGGAACCTCGGGACCGTCGTCGGCGCGGCCGGTGCGAGCGCGCTCGCCGACCCGCGCTCGCTCGGGCTCGACGCGGCGGCCCCCGCCGCCTTCCTCGCGCTGGTGGCGCCGCGGCTGCGGCATCGTGAGACCGCGATCGTGGCCGCGGTCGCCGCCGTCGTCGCCACCGCCGCGACGCCGTTCGTCGCCACCGGCGTCCCGGTGCTCCTGGCGGCCCTCGTCGCGGTGGCGGCGGGGCTCCGTGGCGCGGCCCGGTCGCGCTGATGTGGGGCGCCGTCCTGCTTGCGTCCGCCGGCTGCTATGCCCTCAAGCTCGCGGGCATGTCGCTGCCGCAGCGGGTGCTCGCCGAAGACCGCGTCCGCCGGATCGGCGCCCTGCTGCCGGTCGCGCTTCTCTCGGCACTCGTCGCCACGGGGACCTTCGCTACGGGGCAGGACCTCACGGTCGACGCCCGTGCGGCCGGACTCGCCGTGGCGGCCGTCGCCGTCCTCCTCCGGGCGCCGTTCCTGGTCGTGATCGTCGCGGCGTCCGGTGCGACCGCCCTCGTCCGGGTGGTCTCGTAACGTGCCCGCGATGCCATGCCGGGCGGTCACCTTCGACTTCAACGGCACGCTTTCGGACGACGAGGAGATCCTCTTCGCCGTCTACGCGGGCCTCTTTGCCGAGCACGGACGGCCCCTCGGCCGCGACGAGTACTACTCCCGGCTCGCGGGGCTCTCCGAGCACGAGATCGTGCGCGCCTGGCTCGGCGACCGCGACGACCTCGACGCGATCGTCCGCGAGCGCATCGACCGCTACCGGGACGCCGTGACCGACGGCAATACCGTGTCCGAGAGCATGCGGGCGGCGGTCCGGTTCGCGGCCTCGCGGGTGCCGGTCGCCGTCGTCTCGGGAGCGACCCGGGCCGAGATCGAGCCTGTCGTCGCCGCCGCCGGCCTCGCCGGCTGCTTCCGCACGATCGTGGACGACAGCGACGTGGCCCGCGGCAAGCCGCACCCCGAGAGCTACGAGCTCGCCGTCACGCGGCTGGCCGGCCACGCACCGGGCCTCGCGCCGGAGGAGGTCGTCGCCTTCGAGGACACCGAGGCCGGCGTCGCCTCCGCCAAGTCGGCCGGCGTCCGCTGCATCGCACTGGCCCGCACGCTGCCGCCGGCGCGGCTGCGGCTCGCCGATGAGATCGTAGACACCGTCGACGAGACGCTCCTCCTCCGCCTGCTCGACGGGTGAAACACCGGCGCCTGTCGCCAATGTTTCATGGCGCAGAGCGGCGAAATCCCGGTTGGTCAGCCTGCAACACCGGTGCCAGGTGCCGCTGTTTCAGCCGGAGCCGTTCAGAAGGCGCGCCTCGTGGGCGGCGAGGACGGCGCCGGCGCCCGCGTCGCACGAGCGCAACGCCTGGAGAACGGCGACCAGACAGTCGTCGCGCTCGCGCTCGAGGTCGGCGAGCGACCGGCCGCCGGCCTGGGCGTCGGACTGCGAGGTGATGCGGTCGATCAGGTCGGGCGTCAGCTCGGGGACGTCGGTGAGCTTCGTCCACGGCCACTCGAGCGCCGGGCCGAAGTGATCGAGGAAGCCGCGCATGCCCGCGTCGCCGCCGGCCATGCGGTAGGCCAGGAACGTGCCCATGAACGACCAGCGCAGCCCCGCGCCGAGCCGGATCGCGTCGTCGATCTCTCCGACCGTCGCGACGCCGTCGGCGACGAGCCAGAGCGCCTCGCGCCAGAGCGCCTCGAGCAGCCGGTCGGCGACGAACCCGTCGACTTCCTTTCGCACCCGAAGGGGCGCCATCCCGACAGCGCGGTAGACCGTCTCGGCCCGCTCGATCGCGTCCGGCGAGGTGCCGGCCCCGCCGCACACCTCGACCAGCGGCAGCAGGTAGACCGGGTGGAACGGGTGCCCGACGACGACCCGCTCGGCGTGCGGGACTCCATCCCGGAGCCGCGACGGGAGCAGGCCCGACGTCGAGGACGCGATGACGACGCCCGCGGCCGTCGCCGATCCGGCGGCGGCGAGCAGGTCGCGCTTCAGCTCCTCGCGCTCCGGGACGCTCTCCTGGACGAAGTCGGCGCCGCGGGCGGCATCCTCGGGCGTCGAGGCGATCGTGAGCTTGCCCGGTGCGGGAAGCGGCGCGGTCAGGAGCGCCGCGTACGCCCGGCGGGCGTTCTCGACCGCGCTTCGCACGTGCTCGTCGGCGCGCGGATCCGGGTCGAACACGCTGACGTCGACGCCGTGGAGCAGAAACCGCGCCGCCCAGCCGGCTCCGATGACGCCGGCGCCGAGGAGGCCGACCGCCCGTGGCGCGGCGGCGTCAGCCACGCCGCCTGAGCCCGAGCTTCTCGCGCACCTCCCCGGGGCCGAGGACGCGGACGTTCATCGCCCGGAGGATCTCGACCGCTCGTTCCACGAGCACGCCGTTCGACGCGTGCTCGCCGCGGCGCAGGTACAGGTTGTCCTCGAGGCCGACGCGAACGTTGCCGCCCGCCAGCACCGCCATCGCCACGAACGGCAGCTGCATTCGCCCGATCGAGAAGATCGAATAGATCGCGCCCGGGGGAAGCTGGTGCACCATCGCGAGCAGCGTGCCGAGGTCATCGGTTGCCCCGTACGGGATGCCGGTGCAGAGCTGGATCAGGGCCGGCTCGTCGACGAGGCCGTCGCGGATCAGCTCCTTCACCATGACGAGGTGGCCCGTGTCGAACACCTCGAGCTCGGGCCGCACGCCCAGGTCACGCACGTGCGCGGCCATCGCGCGCAACATCTCCGGCGTGTTCACCATGACGTAGTCGCCGCCGGCCGCGAAGTTCATGCTGCCGCAGTCGAGCGTGCAGATCTCGGGCAGGAGCTCCTCCACGTGCGCGAGCCGCTCGCGGGCGCCCGCGAGATCGGTACCGACGTCGTTCAGCGGGAGCGGCGTGTTCGAGCCGCCCAGGACGAGGTCGCCGCCCATGCCCGCCGTCAGATTGAGGACGACGTCGACGTCGGCAGCGCGGACGCGCTCGACGACCTCCCGGTAGAGCGCGGGGTCGCGGGCGCCGCGGCCGGTCTCGGGATCGCGCACGTGGATGTGGGCGACGGCCGCGCCCGCACGGGCCGCCTCGATCGCGGCATCGGCGATCTGGACGGGCGTCACCGGGATGAGGGGGCTGCGGCCGGTCGTGTCGCCGGCGCCGGTCACCGCGCAGGTGATGAAGGCCTCCCAGTTCACGTCAGCACGAGCCCCACCTCGTGCGCGGCACGCAGGACCATCCGCCCCAGCGCCGGCAGCCGCTTCTGGGTCACCCGCGGGCTCGGCCCCCAGATGTTCACGATCACCATCGGCCGCATCAGCCTGTCGAGCGCCGCCGCCGAGACGCCGTTCTGGAACTCCTCCAGTTCGCCCACGCAGGTCCCGTACCCGAGCCGGCGGATCTCGGCCAGCGACCGGTCGAGCCGGGCGCGGTCGGTGATCGTCCGCGGCGTGTACGCCTCGAGGTGCGGCGCCAGCACGGCGTCGCGCTCCTCGTCGGGCAGCCAGGCCAGGAACACCTTGCCGGACGACGTAGCGTGCAGGGGAAGGGAGCGGCCATTCCAGTCGGGCCCGGCGACGCCCGGCGGATCGACCTGGTCGACGTAGACGAGGCTGAACCTACGGGCGGCGGCCAGCGTCACGCTTTCGCCGGCCGTCTCGGCCAGCCGCTGGAGGAGCGGCCGCACCCGCCGCGCCAGCCCGTCGTAGTCGGCCGCGCCGGCGATCTGGATCGCCTCGTAGCCGACCGTGTAGCGCTGCGTGACCGGGTCGCGCTCCACGAGCCCCTGTGCCTCGAGCGTCGCCAGGAGCCGCCACGCCGTGCTGCGGTTCACGCCGCACGTGCGGGCCAGCTCCCACACGCTCGCCGGGTGGGGCGCCGCGGCCGTCGCCTTGAGCAGGGCGACCGCGCGCTCCACGGACTGCACCCGGTGCCCCGCGCGGGGCTTCCGAGAGCCGCCACCTGCTGCACGATCCACACTCATCGTTCGCATCCCGAACCCGGTTGTGAGACGACCGCACGCCGGTCGGCGGCCACTATACCGGCCTCGACGCCCATGCGAGCAACGATCTGCGCGCGATGTGGCCGGCTTGGCCCGTGGGCGCCTGTTGCACCTGACGTTCGTATCGTGAACGTCGGTTACTTGACACGAGGGTGGCGAGAGAGGATTATCGCGCCGTCCGCGGGGCGGCGGGAGCGCGTCCTCGACGGATCTCGCGCCAGACCACGAAGGGAGTCTCGATGGTGGACAACCGCAGCCCAGAAGCCGGCGCCGATCTCGACCGGCTCTCCCTCTCGCGGCGCGAGCTGCTCATGGGCGCGGGCGGCGTCCTGCTCGCCGGCGGGCTCGCGGCCTGCGGCAGCAGCGGGTCGTCGAGCGGCGGCAGCAGCGGGGGCGGCGGCTCCGCACCCGCCGGCACGCCCAAGAAGGGCGGGAACTTCCGCCTCGGCGTCACCGGCGGCGGCGCGAGCGACATCGTCGACGGCCAGAGCATCGTCACCAAGCCAGACCAGGCCCGCCTAATCGGAGGCTGGGAGACGCTCATGACCTACGACGAGGACTACGTCCTCGGCACCGACGGGCTCGCCGAGGAGGTCGACTCGTCGGTCCCGGGCCAGGTCGACGTCCGCCTCCGGTCTGGCATCGAGTTCCACAACGGCAAGACGCTCACCGCCGACGACGTCATCTACTCGATCCAGCGCATCCTGAACCCGAAGGAGGGCCTCTTCGGCGCCGCCGGGCTCGGCTCGGTCGATCCCAAGAACCTCAAGAAGATGGACGCCAACACGGTGCGGATCGGCCTGAAGCAGCCCGACTCGACGATCCCCGACCAGCTCGGCCAGTACTTCAACGGCATCGTGCCGGAGGGCTACGAGCGCAAGAACAACCTGAAGTGGATCGGCACCGGCCCGTACCAGATCCAGAGCTTCACGCCGGGCCAGCAGAGCGTCGCCGTCCGCAACAAGAACTACTGGCGGCCCGCGTCAGACGGCCCGTGGTTCGACCAGGTCACCGTCACCGACTTCGCCGACTCGGCGGCCCAGGTGAACGCGCTCCTGGCCGGCCAGATCGACGCCATCACCGACATCCCGTTCGCCCAGATCGACACGGCCAAGGCCCAGGGGATCCAGATCCTCGAGGGCCACGGCGGCGGGTGGCTGCCGCTCTGCATGGCCATCGACATGGAGCCGTTCACGGACGTCCGCGTCCGCCAGGCGTTCCGGCTCATGGCCGACCGCCCGGCCATGCTCGAGCAGGTGCTCTCGGGCCACGGAAGCGTCGCGAACGACCTCTTCGCCCCGTTCGACGCGTGCTACTCGTCCGACCTGGCGCAGCGCGAGCAGGACATCGAGCAGGCCAAGTCGCTGCTCAAGGCCGCCGGCAAGGACGGTATGACCGTCGACCTGCACACGACGAACGGCGCGGCAGGCATGGTCGACTCGGCCAACGTCTTCGCCGCGCAGACCAAGGCGGCCGGCGTCACGGTCAACGTGAAGAACGACCCGAACTACTACGGCGACCAGTACCTGAAGCTGGCCTTCTCGGTCGACTTCTGGGGGACGCGCGGCTTTCTGCCGCAGGTCGGCCTCGGCATGCTGCCGCCGCCGTGCCCGTACAACGAGACCCACTGGCCGCCCAAGTCCGGCGAGGGTTCGAACTACATCGACCTCTACAACCAGGCGCTCAAGGAGACCGACCCGACGAAGCGCTGCAGCATCATCCACGAGATGCAGAAGGCCGAGTACGACGTGGGCGGGTACATCATCCCGTTCTTCAACAACCTCGTCGACGCCCACTCGGCCAAGGTGCAGGGCTTCAAGGTGAGCAAGGCGACGCTGAACCTCGACACGTTCGGCCATGGCTACCGCACCATCTGGTTCACGTAGGGCCGGCTGGTGAGGCTGGGGGGCATCGCCGGGTTCGTCGTCCGGCGGCTCCTGCTTGGCGTGCTGGTGCTGTTCCTGGTGTCGCTCGTCGTGTTCGCCGCCACGCAGGCGCTGCCGGGCGATCCGGCCCGGTCCATCCTGGGCCGGACGGCGACGCCCGCCAGCCTGAAGGCGCTGCGCGAGCAGCTCGGTCTGAGCGGTTCGGTGTTCTCGCAGTACGTCGACTGGATCACCGGCCTCCTGCACGGCGATGCCGGCAACTCGCTCGCGGCCCAGGAGCCGGTGTCGGACCTCCTGGGCGACAAGGTCGTGAACTCGGCGTTCCTGGTCTTCTGCGCCGGGATCATCTCGATCCCGATCTCGATCGCCATCGGCTCGTATGCGGCGCTCAAGCGCGACCGGGCGTTCGACGTCACGAGCTCGGTCTCGACGCTGGTCTTCGCGGCGCTGCCGGAGTTCGTCACCGGCATCGCCCTGGTGGTCATCTTCTCGACGAACGTCTTCACGGGCTTCCTGCCGGCGATCACGATCATCCCCCCGGGCGCGCGGCCGTGGGACGACATGAAGGCGATGATCCTGCCGACGGCGACGCTCGTCCTGGCGGTGACGCCATATGTCGTCAGGATCATGCGGGCCTCGATGATCGAGGTGCTCGAGTCCGACTACGTCGAGATGGCCCGGCTCAAGGGCCTGCCCGAGCGGACCGTCATGATCCGCCACGCCCTGCCGAACGCCCTCGGCCCGACGTTCCAGGTGATCGCGATCAACCTGGCCTACCTCGCCGGCGGTGTCATCGTCGTCGAGTACGTCTTCAACTACGCGGGGATCGGCGGCGCGCTCACCAACGCGGTTTCGACGCAGGACATCCCGGTGGTGCAGGCGCTCGCGATGCTCATCGCGGCGATCTACGTCGTGCTCAACCTGCTGGCCGACATCGCCACCATCCTCGTAACCCCACGGCTTCGTACGCGCCTCTAACCCATGGCCTCGACCACGACCGACATCGCCGTCACCCCCGAGCCCGAGGTCATCACCGCCCGGCGGCCGGCGGGCGCCCTCCTTCGCTCCTCGATGCGGCTGTGGCGGACGCGGGTCGGGGTCGTGCTCGTCGTGCTCCTGGTGTTCATCGCGCTCTTCGGCCCGTTCTTCGCCCCCCACAGCCCGACCGACTTCGTCGGAGCGCCGAACACCGGCCCGTCCGGCGCCGCCAGGTTCGGCACCGATCACATCGGCCAGGACGTCTGGAGCCGGTTCCTGTGGGGCGGCCGCGAGGTGCTGGGGATGGCAGTGGCGGCGACCATGATCGGGCTGACGCTCGGCGGCCTGGTCGGCTTCGTCGCCGCCTACTCGCGCAACATCCTCGACGACATCCTGATGCGGGGGATGGACGTCATCCTGGCCTTCCCCCAGATCATGCTCGCGCTGGTGGCCATCGCCACCGTCGGCCCGTCGACATGGCTCCTCATCGTCGCCGTCGGTCTGACGACCATGCCGCGCGTCGCGCGGGTCGCCCGCGGCGCGGCGCAGCCGATCGTCGAGCGCGACTTCGTCGCCGCGGCCGAGGCGCTGGGCGTTTCGCGCCTGCGAATCCTGCTCGGCGAGGTGATGCCGAACACCCTCTCGCCGCTCCTCGTCGAGGCGAACCTGCGGCTCACCTACTCGATCGGTCTGATCGCCGCGCTGGCCTTCCTCGGGTTCTCGCCCAACCCGAACGGGGCCGACTGGGGCTTCATGATCCAGGAGAACCGGCTCGCGCTCGTGTCGCAGCCGTGGGGCGTCGTCCTGCCGATGATGGCGATCGCGCTCCTCACGATCGGGACCGGCCTCGTCGGCGACGGGATCGCCCGCGCGGCCATCGGAATCGACCGCTCGCGGGGTGGCGAATGAGCGCCCCCGCCCCTGCCATCGTCGTCACCGGCCTGCGGGTGACCCTGCGCGGCACCGACACGGACATCATCGACGACGTCTCGTTCTCGATCCAGCCGGGCGAAGTGCTCGGGCTGGTGGGCGAGTCGGGCTCCGGCAAGACGACCGCCGGTCTCGCGCTCCTCGGCCACACCCGCCGCGGCGCCGAGATCTCGGCCGGGTCGGTGGTCGTCGGTGACCGGGACATCCTCTCGCTCGACTTCTCCGAGCGGCGCCGGATCCGCGGCAGCGTGGTCGCGTACGTTCCGCAGGACCCGGCCGCGTCGCTGAACCCGGCACTCCGCATCGGCACGCAGCTGATGGAGGTGCTCGAGACGCATTCGTTCGGCTCGGGCCAGAGCGAGCGGCGCGAGCGCGTCGCCGAGATGATGCGCGAGGTGGCCCTGCCCGACGCGCCGGCCTACCTGCGCCGCTACCCGCACGAGCTCTCGGGCGGCCAGCAGCAGCGCATCGGCCTGGCGATGGCGTTTGCCTGCCGGCCGCGGGTGATCGTGCTCGATGAGCCGACGACCGGCCTCGACGTGACCACGCAGGCGCATGTGCTCGGCACGGTGCGGGAGCTGGCCGCGCTCCATGGCACCGCGGCGCTCTACGTGAGCCACGACCTGGCCGTCGTCGGCACGCTCGCGGTGCGGGTCGCGGTGATGTACGCCGGCCGGATCGTCGAGCTCGGCTCCGCCGACGAGCTCTTCACCTCCGCCGCGCATCCTTACACCCGCCGCCTCGTCGCCGCGATCCCGCACCTCTCGGGCCGCCGGGCGCTGGTCGGGATCCCAGGCCGGGCGCCGTCGCCCGGCAGCCGCCCGAAGGGCTGCTACTTCGCCCCGCGCTGCACCTACGTCCAGCCCGCGTGCGAGGAGGCGCTCCCCGATCTGCGCATGGTGGGAGACAAGCACTCGGTCCGCTGCATCCGCGCCGAGGAGGTGCTCGGCCGGGCGGCGGTCACGGCCGGCGCCGCCGACGAGATCCCGGTCTCGGCGGCGGGCGATTCGGTCCTCAGCCTGCGCGGCGTCCACGCCGGCTACGGCGAGCTGGCCGTCGTGCACGACGTGAACCTCGAGGTGTCGCCGCAGGAGTGCCTGGCGCTCGTCGGTGAGTCCGGCTCGGGCAAGACGACGCTCGCGCGGTCGATCGCAGGGCTCCACCACCAGCGCACCGGCGAGATCCTCCTCCGCGGCACGCCGCTTGCGTTGAGCTCGCGCGGCCGGCCGCGCGAGGCGCGCCGCGAGATCCAGTACGTCTTCCAGAACCCGTACGGCTCGCTGAACCCACGCCGCACCGTCGGCCAGATCATCCGCCAGCCCGTCGAGCTCTTCGGCGGGGTGGACAACCACGACGCCGCGGTCGGGGAGATGCTCGAGCGGGTCGCGCTCGGCGCCCGCTACGCCGATCGCTTCCCCGACCAGCTC
>DATIDU010000300.1:0-22312 GCA_035456145.1 Gaiellales bacterium
CATGCTGGCGCGCCGCTCGCCCTCGAGGCGGTCGAGCGTGGAGTTGAACGTCGAGATCACGGCCGCGACCTCGGCGGTCGCGGCCGGGTCCAGGCGGCGGCCGGGCTCGAGGACGTCCACGACGGACATGAGCTCGGAGAGGCTCCGAAGCGGGCGCAGGCTGAACCGCACGAGCCACGCGTTCGCGACCAGCATGACGAGGAGCCCGCCGGCGAGCACCAGGAGCTGGCCGCGGGTGGGGCGGGCGTCGATCGTCACCGGCGTGACGATGAGCAGGAGAACGGCGGCCAGCAGGATCGCGGCGTTCACGGCGAACACACGCCAGTAGAGGCTCACCCGCAAGGCCGCCGGGCCGAGCCGTTCGAGCGTCGTGCGGCGATCGTCCCCGCGGCCGTCAAGCGTCGTCATGTGCACCCCCGGGAGAGTCAGTCTAGACGGCGCAAGGTTGGGGGGAATTGCGTATGGAGAGCCGGATCGCGCGGTGCGAGGATCCGGTTCCGTGCACACCTGGCCCGGCGCCGAGCTCGTATCCGCCCGGTCGATCGAGCGGACCCTCCAGCGGCAGCGCGACGCGCTCGCGGCGCTGGCGACGGTGGCGGCCGCTGCGCTCGTCGTCGGCCCGCCGTCCGCGGCGCGGCCGCTCGCAGCGGTGCTCGTCGTCGCGGCCGCCGGGCTGCTGGCGCTGTCGGTCGCCCGAGCCTGCGAGCGCGACCGGGGCGACCGATCCGCCGACGCGCTCATCGAGGACGGGTTCCG
Organism: Gaiellales bacterium; assembly: GCA_035456145.1. Lineage (GTDB taxonomy): Bacteria > Actinomycetota > Thermoleophilia > Gaiellales > JAICJC01 > JAICJC01. Next base: position 757 of record DATIDU010000300.1, read on the forward strand.
CTACGAGCGGCGCACCGACGCGGTGAGCTCCGCCGTCGCCGAGCGGGTGGCCCGGCTCGAGTCCGATCGCAAGCGCCGGAGCCTCGCCGGCGCGCTTCGGGCCCACGTCGAGCTCGACCGCACCCCGCAGGGCCCGGCCGCGGCGCGCTGTGCCACGGTCCCGGTGCTGCGCGGACTCGGCGACCACCCAGACGTCGTCGAGCGGATCGCGTCCGAATTCGAGCGCGGGGCGTGCGATCCGCGCGCGATCATCCGCGTCGAGCGCCTGCTCACCATGCCGCCGGCCGTCCCGCCCGGCGACGACGAGCGGGCCGAATTGGGCAGGACGCTGCGCGGGATCGCGCGTCTGCTCGGAACGGGAACATGAGCCGGGCGGGAGAGGGGGACGGTTCCATGGAGATGCGACAGGCGGCGGTGATCGTGGCGGGGACATGCTTCGTCACGCTTGCCGTGGTGCTTGCGGCGCTCCTGATGCTGCGTGGGTGATACCACCCAAATCGGCTCAACCATGCCGAATTCGCTGGTTCACAGGGCTATCGTCGCATCCAGATCACCGCTCCGGGGCAACCCGGTGCAGCCACTGGAGGTGCGGATGGACACGGTCACGGAGTCACTCGAGGAGGCCCGCAGGCTCATCGGCGTGGGCGACGACAAGCGCGCCGCCCAGCTCCTGCACACGGCGGCCCTCGAGTGCCACGATCCCGCCAAGGCAGCGCAGATCCATGCCCTGGCGGTCCAGGGCCGAGAACGCGCCGGGCGCTTCGGTCGCCGGCGCTGGGATGAGCCGATCCGGATCGCGGAGGCGCGGCAAGTCACGGGCGTGAGCTAGCCGTCACGCGAACCGCATCGGCTTCTGGCCGGGTGGGCGATCATGCGCCCACCCGGCCGATGCCGACTGAGCCAGACCCACTCCCCGTACCAGGCGGCGCCGGCCTCACCGAGGCCGAGGCGCGAAGGAGGCTCGAGGCGCTCGGCGACCGGGGCGAGCTCCCCACGAGCCGGTCATACAAGAGCATCGTGCGCGCAAACACGCTCACGGTCTTCAACCTGATCCTGGCGTCGTTCCTGGTCGTCATCCTCCTCGCGGGCCGGCCGGCGGACGCGCTCTTCGCCGGAGTGCTCATCGCGAACACGGCGATCGGCATCGTCCAGGAGGTGCGCGCGAAGCGCACGCTTGACCGCCTGGCGCTCCTCGTCGCACCGCACGCCCGGGTCGTCCGCGACGGCAGCACCCGATCGGTGGGTGCCGACGAGGTCGTGTCCGGTGACCTCGTCATGCTCCAGCCGGGCGACCAGATCGTCGCCGACGGCACGGTGGTGCGCTCCGTCGGCCTCATGCTCGACGAGTCGCCACTCACCGGGGAGTCGCACGCCGTGGAGCGGGGCGAGGGCGACGCGCTCCTCTCGGGATCGTTCGTCGTCGAGGGCGCGGGAAGCTACCTCGTCGAGGCGGCGGGCGAGGCGAGCTACGCGGCGTCGCTCACCGGCATCGCCCGCGAGTACCGCTTCCGGCGCTCGCCGCTCGAGCTGCAGATCAACCGGCTCTTGCAGATCCTCGTGGCGGTGATGCTCGTCCTGGGGAGCGCCTTCGTGTGGGTGCTCGTGCGCCACGATCTGCCGTTTCGCGAGGCGGCCGCGACCGCGACAGCCGGGATCGTCACGCTTGTCCCCGAGGGCCTCGTCCTGCTCACCAGCCTGACCTTCGCGGTCGCGGCCGTGCGGCTTGCGCGGCGGGGGATGCTGGTGCAGGCCCTGAACAGCGTCGAGGTCCTGGCGAACGTCGACACCGTCTGTCTCGACAAGACCGGGACGCTCACCGACGGCCGGCTCGTGCTGGAGCGGACGGTTCCCGCGGCCGGCCGTGAGGGCGCCGAGGTCGAGCGGCGGCTGGCGACGTACGCGGCGAGCGCTGTTTCGCGGACGGACACGCTCGAGGCGATTGCCGCCGGCATTCCCGGAGCTGCGGCGGACGTCGAGGACGAGGTGCCGTTCTCGTCGCGCTGGAAGTGGAGCGCGGTGCGACTGCGCGGCGAGCCGCACCCGCTCGTCCTGGGGGCGCCCGACGTCCTTGCGCCCGGCGGGGCCGCGGCGCCGGCAGAGGAAGGGCGCCGGACGCTCGTCTTCGGCACCGCCTCGGAGCCGCTGCCCGAGCCGGGTCCGGGCGTGACGCCGCAGGGGTTCGAGCTCGTCGCCACGGTCGTCCTTGAGGAGCGCATGCGCCCGGACGCGGCAGCCACGGTCGAGTTCCTTCGCAGGCAGGGAGTCGCGGTCAAGGTGCTCTCCGGCGATGCACCCGCGACTGTGGCCGCGGTCGCGGAACGGGCGGGGATCCCCCAGGGGCCCGACCCGGTGGCCGGCTCACAGGAGCTCCCGGCCGACGCCGTGGCCCTGGCGGCGTTCGCCGAGGAGCGCACCGTCTTCGGCCGCCTCACTCCGGAGGACAAGCGCCGCCTCGTCGAGGCGCTGGCCGCCCGCGGGCGGTCGGTTGCGATGATCGGCGACGGCGTGAACGACGTCCCCGCGATGAAGTCCTCGCGCCTTGCGATCGCCTTCGGGGCCGGCAGCCAGCTCGCCAAGAGCGTCGCCGACGCCGTGCTGGTGAGCGACGAGTTCGCGGTGCTCCCACGGGCCGTCGGGCAGGGGCGAAGGATCATCGCCAACGTGCAGCGGGTCGCGCGGCTCTTCGTCACGAAGTCGGTGTTCGCGGCGTGCGTGATCGCCACGTTCGGCCTTGTGACCGCGGAGTTTCCGCTGCTTCCGCGCCACCTGACGCTCGCCGCGATCTTCACCGTCGGCGTGCCGGGGTTCGTCCTTGCGCTCATGCCGGGCGAGCCACGCCCCGAAGAAGGGTCCTTCCTGCGCCGGGTGGGCCGGTTCTCGCTCCCGGCTGGGGGCATCATGGCCGGCGCCGTCGTCCTGGCCTACCTGACCGACCGGGAGCTGCGGGGCCGGTCAGAGGTCGACGCGCGCACCGTCGCCGTGACCGTGATGGTGGCCGTCGGGCTCTACGTGCTGCTCGTGCTCGACCGCGAACGGATGCGGACGAGCCGGGCCTACGCGCTGACGGTCGCCGTCATGGTGGGAGTGCTCGCGTTCGGCTACCTGGCCGTGCTCGCGTCCCCGTCGCTCCGGGACTTCTTCGCGCTCTCGACGCCCGGGTTCGTCGACTGGCTGGTCGTGGCGGGTGCCGTCGCGCTCGCGGTGCAGGTGTTCGACCGGATCGGGATGGCGGTCCCGCTCCGTCCCGCAGCCGAGCAAACGCCGGCTACGTGATGTCGATCAGCGCCTCGCGCAGCGCCTCGAGGTGGTCGATCTCGTGACGGCGGATCTCGGCGAACGTCTCGGCGGCCTTCGTGTCGGTCGCCCGAGCGGCGTGCTCGGCGAAGGTCGGGTACATGACCTCGATCTCGTAGGACTCCGCCTCGATGGCCGCGCGCAGGTTGTCGGCGTCGTCGCCGACGATGCCGGCCAGGTCGGCGAGCGTGGCGAAGTGCTCCTCGAGCTCTGTGCGGGCCGTCGATTCGAAGAGGTCGGCGATCTCGGTGCGCCCGTTCTTGCGCGCCGCCGCTGCGAACAGCATCGAGCGGGCGTAGGTGAACGCCTCCGTGCGAAGCGCGGTGAGGATGTCCTCTTTGGTTGCGGAACGCAGGCCGTTGGTGACTTCCATGATCTCGTCCTCCGTGGTCGACTGGACGTCAGGATGGCGCCTGGCGATTGACGGAGCATCGGTGGGGGCACCGATCCGCGCGACGGCTTTCCCGCAGGCCGATCTGGATCATCATTTAGCTGGAGTCGTGAGGAGTCTCCCGCTCGTGGCGGCGCCGCCGGAACGAGATCAGCGCCTCGCGCATGTCGGCGCGCACGAACCCTTTCAGCGCTCCGCGGCGCTTCCCGGGCCTGCGCCCGAGCCGGGCGACGAGGTCGTCGGACGCCGTGCGATAGGCGATCGCGGCAGAAGAGTGCGGTGCGCCCACCACGACGGGAAGCCCGGCGAGCGCGGCGGAGTCATGTCGGGCGCTGCGCGGAATCTGGCTCGGGGACACCATGTCTCCGAATCGATCGCGCATCAGTGCCACCGCAGCCACGGCGCCGGGGCGGCGAGCTTCGACGAACGTCGGGAGCACGACCAGCGGGGCGTAGCGCCGGCCGGTCTCACGCTCGATCGACCGGACGGACTCGATCGTGCCCTGAAGCGCGTGGATCGAGAGGTAGTCGGCCGCACCTGGGATCACCACGGCGTCCGCGGCCCGGAGGGCCGCGGCGCTCAGGCCGCCGAGGCCGGGTGGAGTGTCGACCACGACGATCTCCCACATCGCCCCTGCGCCGCGGAGGGCAGCGGCAAGCCGCTCGTCACGCCGAGTGTCCGTGGGCACGGCGGCGGCCTCGGCGTCCAGGCGGCGGTCGGCCGGCACCACACCAAGCGTGCGCAGAGATGGGGCGGGCGACCGGCGCGCCGACCAGCGGGGCTTTCCCCGGAACATGCCGCCGGACCCGTCGTCGTCGCCGTCGGCGGCCGGAACGCCGAGCGCGACGCCCGCCGAGCCCTGCGGGTCGAGATCGACCAGGAGCACGCGACGCGAGCTGAGCGCGATCGCGGCGGCCAGGTTCACCGCGGTCGTCGTCTTGCCGACGCCGCCTTTGCGGTTGACGATGGCGACCACGTGCACGCGACGATTCTGCCATCCACGCGTCGCGGACGGGGTCCGGCGCGCCGCGGGACCGGTGAACGCCGCGGCTTTCGAGCGGCTATCGTAGGCAGGACGGGGCGGTTAGCTCAGTTGGGAGAGCACCAGCTCGACAAGCTGGGGGTCACTGGTTCGAGCCCAGTACCGCCCATCAAGGCCCGCCGGAACCATGCGGGAACCCGCATTCGCCCCGTTGGGCGAACCAGAGACAGAACTCCCTGGCAGGCCGCGTGTTACCTGCGGTTGGCGGCCGTCACGACGAGGCTCGCGCCCGTCGGTGCGCCGGGGCCCGAGTAGCTCATGTCGAACGGCAGCGCGGCGTGGGCTGGCGCCGTCTCGGAGTTCCATAATCCGCTTGCATCGGTGATGCGCTTGCCCTGGAAGAAGGTGCCCGACACCTCGACGTAGCCGAGCTTGCAGGTGCCGCCCCCAAGGTAGGTGAGCTGTCCCGCGACGCTGTAATCGCCAAAACCGTCGCTCGTGATCCGCGCTCCGGTGAGCTTGAACAGGCCGTTCCACTCGCCGTAGTTGATCTTGACGCCGTGGTTCGGCGCGCCGACGACGACGCGGTGAACCACCGCGTTCGTCTCGGTCACCGTCTGGGTGTCTGTGACGTTGTTCGTGACGGTGTTTGCCGGCAGGTGCTGAGTTCTTGTTGTCGTCGTGCCGCCAGATGCTCCGATCGCTCCACCGATGATGAAGAACACGACGCTGATAGCGATCGCCCAAGCGTGGCGACGCCCCCAATTCCGGGGCGGCGTCGGCGCCTCCATCGTTGCCGTAGTCATGGTGCCCTCCGTGTCCTGGTTGAGCGGCGACATGCCGCTCCACTATTGGCCAGAACCAGCAGAGGCGCATCGCCGGATTCGCGTACCCCCTGTCAGGGCTTTCCGCTAATCTCGTCGCTCGGATCAGAGAGCGTCGCGCCTCCGTCATAGATGTATGACGTCGGAAGTTCAGGGACTGTCCCCGCCGGAGGAGTGGTGACCTACGCGCGGCGCAGGGCGACCTTGACGTCGATGACGGGCGTGCCGTCGATCGCCTCGAGCGCGTCGACCCGCAGGCTCGTCGGCCCCTCCAGGGCCGTGACGGTCACTCGGTGGACGCCGATCGGGTTCGGGCGGTCGGGTGAGCGCGTTCGGAAGACGCCGGTGAGCGGGATGCTCGTGTCTCCCATGGGGTGCGTCTCGAGGACATGGCGGTCGGCGAGATGGAGCCACGTCAGCACGATCAGCTGGTCGCCCACCTGGACGCGGTGGAGCGCATCGGCGAAGCGTGGGTCGATCTCGATCAGGGCGGCGGGTGCGCCCTCCGCCTGATTGGGTGCCTCCGCCCGATCGCGCAAGGTCGAGCGGATCACGCCGATCGGCTGCACCATGTACGCGTCGGGGTCATCCATGCTCGCGGGGCGAGTTTCGCATGAGCCAAGCCTGGCGGTGCCCAGTTCTCTAGGCTCCGCCGGATGACCGACTCCGAGGAGCTGGGCCGCGGCGGGCGGCTGCGAGGCGCTGCGGCCGGCGAGCTGGTCGCGGGTGCGTACGCGGCCGAGAGTGCCCACGGCCCCCGGCTTGCGCACGGGCTCTCGCTGGCCGACCTGGCGCACGCCGTCGCGCTCGTCGAGGGCGGCGACCTGGCGGGCGATGACGCACCGGCGCTCCTGCGCGGGCTGCTCGAGCTGCACGCGATCCCGGGCGACGACTTCCCATGGGACCCGTCGCTCGGCGATGCCTTCAACGCCCGCGAGGCGGAGCTGGAGCGGCGCGTCGGCCGCTCGGCGGCGGGCTGGCTGAGCGCGGGCCGGCCGCGCCGCGAGGCGTTCCGCGTTGCGCTTCGCCTCACCGCCCGCAGCGCCGTGCGCGAGCTGCACGACGCGCTCGTCGACCAGGCCACGGCGCTCGTACGGCACGCGGACGCCATGCGCGCCGCGCTCGCCACCGACTACACCTACCTCCAGCCGGCCCAGCCGACGACCATCGGCCATCTGCTCCTGGCCTATGCGTATCCAGCTCTGCGCGACGCCGAGCGCGCGCGCCGGTCGCACGCAGCGCTCGGGTCGAGCGTCGCCGGTGCCGGCGGCAGCGCCGGCTCCCGGTGGGCGCTCGACCGGGCGCGCCTCGCCGAGCTGCTCGGCTGCGACGGGCTGGTCGAGCATGCGAAGGACGCCGCATGGCAGGCCGACGTGTACGTCGAGCTGCTCGCGGCGCTCGCCATTGCGGCCACCCATCAGAGCCAGCTCGGCCAGGACTTCGAGATCTATGCCAGCCAGGAGTTCGGCCTCGTCGAGCTCGCCGACGCGCACAGTCGCGCGAGCGCACTCATGCCGCAGAAGAAGAACCCGTACGCGCTCGCCGCGATCCGCGCGCAGGCGGGACAGGCGGCCGGCGACCTGGCCGCCGCGCTTGCCACGCTGCACACCGGGTCGGCGCGTACCGATCACTTTCACCTCCTGAACGGCACGGTGCCGCGGGCCCTGGACGAGGCCGTGGCGATCGCCCGGCTCACGGCGTCGGTGCTGGACGGGATCGAGCTGCGCCCGGCCCGGTTCGAAGCGATCGCGCGCGAAGGTTTCGTCACGGCGGCCGATGTCGCCGACGTGCTCGCCCTCGCCGGCGGGCTCGACTACCGGAGCGCCCACAGGGTCGTCGGCCGCGCCGTGCGCGACCTCGTCGAGGCGGGCGAGCCACCGTCGGCCCTCACAGCGGAGCGCCTGGCCGCGGCTGCGAAGGACACGGTCGGTACGGCGGTCGAGCTGGACGAGGCGACGCTGCGCGCGGCCCTCGATCCGGCGGCGTGCGCCGCGGCCCGCCTCCAGGCCGGCTCGTCATCGCAGGCAGCCATGGACGCGATGCTCGAGGGGCTCGCGGTGACGCTGGCCGACGATGAGGCGTGGAGCGAGGCCGCCCGCGAGCGTGAGGAGGCCGCGGAGGCGGCGCTCCTGGCGCGCGCCCGCGAGCTCGCGTGACCTCGCGTCCGTTACCATCCCGGCCGTGTCCTACTCGATCGCGAGGCCCGGCGAGCTCCCCTTCACCGAGCGCCCCTACCGGCCGCAGGACGCGCCCCGGCGCGTCGCCAGCGTGACCGAGGCGCTCGGGCTTGAGAACGCGCGCGTCGCTGTGGCGCTACCCGCCCGGGGTCCGCGGGCGGCGGCACCGGGAGGGCGCGCAGGAGGAGGTCTTCGCCTGCCTGGAGGGCACGATCACGCTCGCCCTCGGTGACCCGCCGGAGATGGTGGAGCTCCCGGCGGGGAGCTTCGCCCGGGTTGGCACGGGCACCGAGATCCAGGTGCGGAACGAAAGCGGGGCGGAGGCGGTCGTCCTCGCATGGGGCGGGCCGGCCGTCACCGGCGAGGCCGGATCCTCGACGACCTGCCCTGAGGGGCGCGGAGTAGCCTGATCCGGTGGCGGTCGACGTCCTGACCGAGATCGAGATCGACCGGGCGCGGGCGGAGGTGGCCGCGTACGCCTCCGATCCCGACAACGCGCCGGTTTGGTACTCGAACATCGAGTCCGTCCAGTGGCGTACGGATCGTCCGGCGGTGCGGGGCTCCCGGGTCGCGTTCGTCGCCCGCTTCCTCGGCCGTCGGCTGGCCTACACGTACGAGATCGTCGAGCTCGAGCCGGCCGAGCGCCTCGTCATGCGCACGGCCGAGGGGCCATTCCCAATGGAGACGACGTACACCTGGGGCGACGCGCCGGGCGGCGGGACGCGGATGACGCTCCGAAACCGCGGCGAGCCGGCCGGATTCGCCCGGGTCGGCGCACCGATGATGGCCCGGGCGATGAGGAAGGCCAACTGCAAGGACCTCGAGCAATTGAAGCGCGTGCTGGAGTCCGGCTGATCACCAGCCTCGACGTCGATCCGCGCGCCCGCTCGTCGTCAAGTAGCTCCGCGGTCGAGGTGAACGCGGATCGCGTCGAGCTCGTCCCCAACCCATGCCTGCCACGTGTCCCGGAAGGCCGGGTGCCGTCGCGACTCCAACGCCCACATGAGCATCTGCGTTCGACGGAGCACGAACAGCGCCTGGAGATGGTTGAGGTGGCCATCGGGCAGAGCCCGATTGGCGGCGTAGGCCTCGAGCAGGGCGTCGCGGAGGTCGTCGTAATCCGGTCGCTCCTCCAGCTCCCAGAGGGTGACGGCGAGGTCGTAGAGGTGGAAGCCCCACCCACAGTCGTCGAAGTCGATCGCTCGTACAGCACCGGCGTGGAACAGGAAGTTCTCGCAGTGCAGATCGCCGTGGATGAGGCCGAACGAGCCGGGAGCCTGCGCGAGCGTCCGGGTGGTCGCCCAGACCAGATCGAGCGCGCTGGCGATCAGCACCGCGGCGTCGGCAGAGATCAACGCCTCGACGAGTCGCAGGCACCGCTCCGCATCGTCGTTCGTCGGGTGATCGCCCGCACGGCCCACCGCGGCCGGCCCGGCGATCGAGGCGACCTTCCCCGCATCGCTCACGGTGTCGACCCGGGGTCGTAGGAATCCGGGAGGCGGAATCCAGCGCTCAGCATGGTCGTGCAGGCGCGCCTCGAGGATCCCGACCCGCCGCAGCTGCGCGGGTGTGAGGCGCCGGTCGCTGAACCGCCCGTCGAGCCACCGCATCAACACGCACGCGTGGGGCACCGGGACGCCTGCGTCATCGGCAACGACGACGAACGAGCCGTCGCGCGAGCGGACCGGCTCAGGAACGCCGAGGCCGGTCTCGCGTCGCAGTGCGCTGAGCCAGGCCATCTCCGACTCGATGGTCTGCGCGGTGTGCACGTCGGGTCGGTTGATCCGCAGCACGAACGGCCCGCCCTCGGCCTCGATGCGGAACGTGGTGTTGGCCTCGTGGCGCAGGAGCCTCATCCGCGCGCGGTCGACGCCGAACGAGGTCAAAACCGTCCACCCGAGCCGCCGGAGTCGCCGAAGCTGAGCGCGCCGGCTCAGCGACTCCCAGGCGGATGCTGTCACGTCGCCTCGAGGTCGATCCGCTCGTCGGCCTGGGCGATCACGACCGGATCGTGGGTGGCCACGATGACGGTTGCGCCGTGCAGCCGGGCGGCGTCGGCGAGCAGCCGTCCGACGACGGCGGCGTTCACCTGGTCGAGCCGCGAGGTCGGCTCGTCGACGAGCACCAGGCCGGGCGCGCCGGCCAGGGCGCGGGCGATCGCGACCCGCTGGCGCTCGCCGGCGGAGAGCCGCTCGACGCGCTGGTCGATGCGGTGTTCGAGGCCGAGCCGCATGAGCCACTCGCGCGGGTCGCCCTCGCGGTCGCGCACGGCCAGCGCGAGCTCGACATTCTCGGCGGAGGAGAGGTGTCCGACCAGGCCGGCATCCTGGCTCACGAGACCCACGTGCCGGCGCCGGAACGCCGCGAGCTCCGCCGCTCCGAGCCCGGTGATGGTCTCGCCGGCCACCGTCACGACACCGGCCTCGGGACGCACGAGCCCGGCGAGGACGCGAAGGAGGGTGCTCTTGCCCGAGCCCGACCGCCCGGTCACCGCCGTCATCCTCCCGGCTGCGAACCGGGCCGAGCGGCGGTCGAGCACCGTGCGCTCCCTGCGGCCGCGGCCGAAGCGGACGACCACGTCCTGGAGTGCGGCCGCGACGCCCTGCACGGGCCGTGGCGCCCCCGGCTCGCGCTCGGCGGCGATCACCTCCTCGCCCGGCTCTCCCGCCGCCACGAGGAGAACGCCGCCGTGCTGCGGCTCGGCCCGCGCCAGGCGGCCGATTCCAGCGTCGCGCAGGAGCTCCTCGGGCAATCGCAGCCAGCCGCCGCGGCCGACGACGATCGCCGCCTCGCCGGTGCCCGCCGCCTCGTCGCTCAGCCGGCCGTCGCGGATGTGCACGGCCCGGTCGGCGATGCCGGCGGCACCGGGATCGTGGCTCACGAGGACGACTGTGGCGCCCTGCTCGCGGGCCAGCTCGCCGATCAGGGCGTAGGCGGTTTTGACGCCGGCGGCGTCCAGCTCCCCGGCCGGCTCGTCGGCCAGGAGCAGGGCCGGCCGGTGGGCCACCGCGGCGCAGATCGCGATCCGCTGCGCCTCGCCGCCGGAGAGCTCCGACGGCCGCGCCCGCGCCGCCTCGGCCAGTCCGACCCGCTCCAGGAGCTCAGCCGCGCGGCGGGTGCGGTCTGCGCGCGCTGCGCCGAGCATGGCCATCTGAAGCGTCACGATGCTCGCGCAGTCGAGGTCGGGCGGCAGCGCCTGCCGGTAGTGCTGGTCGACAACGCCCATCCGGTTGGCCCGCAGGACGGCCGAGCGCCGGGCCGGCAGGCTGGCGAGATCGTGGCCGAGGACGCGGGCCGAGCCTGCGGACGGCCGTTCGAGCCCGGCCAGGATCCGCATCAGCGTGCTCTTGCCCGAGCCGCTCGGGCCGAGCACGGCCACCACTTCGCGGTCGTCGATGCGAAGCGTGAGCCCCTGGAGCGCGGCGGCGTCGCCCTCCGCCGTGCGGTGGATGCGAAAGACGTCGCGGGCGTCGACGGCGGCGGTCATCGCGTCCTCCGTCCCGCGAGAGCGGCCACCGGCAGGAGCGCGGCGAGCGCGAAGGCCGTGAGCGCGAGCGCGACGAGCCCGACCGGGACGGCCGTGCGCAGCGGCGGGACGGCGGCGGAGGTGCCGGCGCCCAGCTGGACGACATCGACGACGACCGCCGAGAGCAGGGCGCCGAGGACGACTCCCCCGATCGCGCCTGCGCAGGCGAGGACCGCGGCGCGCACCAGGAGGTGGGCCCGCAGCGTGCGCGGCGGGACGCCCATCGCCTCGAGGTCGTCGAGGTGCGGCCGCTCGTCGGCGAGGTCGGCCGCCGCGATCAGCACCAGCCCGGCCGCCGCGAGCACGACCGACAGGATCGCGGCGCCCTCCAGCACCACGAGGATGCCGCGGGCGAGCGGCCGCGATGCCGCATGGGAGTGAAGCGAGGCCCGCGAGCGGACGGCCAGGCCGGAGAACGGCGGCCTGTGCAGGGCCGCCGAGACGCGGCGCTCGCTCACCGGCGGTGTGCCAATCCAGACCTCGCGCGGCGCGCCTGTCCCGGGAGCGTTCGCGTTCACCGCGACGGCAAGCGCCTGCTCGTCGGCGACGACGAAGCTGTCCGGCGCCGTCGGGAAGCGCGCACCGGTGGCTACGACCCTGGCCACGATCGAGTGGCCGTCGGGGAGCGCCAGATGCAGGCGGCCATCCGGGCCGGCGGCCTCGGCCACGTCGCGGCTCGCCAGAATGGGCAGCGGAGCGTTGTCGAACGGCTGCGCCGGCCGCACCAGCCCGTCGGTGCGGCCGTCCAGCGCGTACTGCACGACGCCCGCGCCGGAGCGCGTCGCGGTTCCCCCGGCGATCCAGCCGTTGAACGCGGTGAGCGACGCCCCGCCGGCCTGGAGCGCGCCGAGCTTGAGGCTGCCCTTGGCGACGATCGTGAGGCCGCCTTCGATTCCGGCGTGCGCGAGCGCCTGGGCGTCGGAGGGAGTGAGGCCGATCTGGAGTGCGACGATGCGGCCGCCGCGGTCGGCCGCGGGAATGGGCGCGGTGAGGACGCGGCTCCCGCCTGTGTCGCCGAGCTCGATCGTGCCGAAGGTGCCGCTCGGCCGCTCGACGGCGAGCTGGAGCGCGATCGGCCGGCCGTTCCCCGACGTGGCGAGCGACACGCTCGTCGCGCCGGGAGGCAGGTCGGCGCCGGCCAGTTGCGGCTCGCCGCCGTGGGCGAGTGCGCGGGCGAGGTTGGCCTGCGACTCGCCGGAGTAGTCCGATCGCCAGCGGAGGTCGGGCAGGCTTGCCGCCGGGACGCCGATGAGCGCCGGCTGGGCCGGGATCCCGGCTCCGGGCACAGCGGCGCTCATGCGGATCACGGGTTCCGCGACGGTGCCGGGCGCGAGCCCGCGGTAGCGGTCGAGCGCGGCGGCGTCCAGAGGGTTCACGAGAGCCGAGCCCGTCGAGACGGTGAAGTCGAGGGGCACGGCGAACGACGCCTGGTCGGACTCGCCGGTCTGGAGCGTGTCGCGGTACGAGAGCGCGAAGACCGAGAGGCCGAGCGCCGCCGTGACGAAGGCGACGACGAGCGCCGGGCGCCCGCCCTGGCGGCCGAGCGACACGAGCGCGAGCCGCACCGCGACCGGGCCGCGCCGGACGCTACGCCCCGCGAGCCTCAGCACCGGGCCCGCGAGGCGGGCGGCGATCGCCCCGGCCGCGATCGCGGCCAGGCCGGGCAGGAGCGCGAGCAGCGGGTCGGAGCCCGCCTCGAGCGACGCCTCGGTCGACGAACCACGCGACGCCGCGAGAAGCGCGGCTGCGACCGCCGCCAGCGCCAGCAGGTCGAGCGCGTGCACCGGGCCGAGCCGGGTGGACTCGGCGTCCACGCGCTCGACGCCAACGAGGAGCACGGCCGCGCCGATCCACACGGCGACGAGCAGCCCCAGGCCGGCGGGGGTCACCAGCGAGTGCCGGAGCGTCTCGGAGGTGCTGAGCCCGGTCCGGCCCGCTGCGACCGCGATGGCGGCGACCGCGACCGCAGCGCCCGCGAGCACGCCCAGCCCGGTCACCCAGGCGGCCTCGACGAGCGCCTCCAACCGCAGCTGCCAGGCTCGCGCGCCGTGGCGCTCCAGCCGTCCGAACTCCGCTCGGGCGTCCCGGCGGAGCCCACCCGCGGCGAGCAGGACGAAGCCGACGAGGAGTGCGGCTGCGCCGCCGCCGACGAGGAGCAGGCGCCGGGCGGCAACCTGGGCGGCGCTGTGCGCTGTCTCGAGGGCCGTATCCGGCGCCCCGAAGCCGAACGCGCCGCCGGCCCGCTCGAGCGTCTGCGACGCCGCGCTCTCGCGGCGCCGGAGGCCTGCGATCTGCCAGTCGTGGACGTCGTGCGACCGGATCGGCACCGTCCAGCCGTAGCGGCGGAAGATGGCCGAGAACACCGGCAGCGTCGAGAGCTCATGGACGCTTCCGGCGACGAGCACGGGCGGGGTGGAGGTCTTGCCGTGCGCGGCGGCGTTCAGGCTGGCCAGGTCGAACGGCAGCGCTCCGGAGGCTCGGCCCACCACCACGAGCCGAAGGCCGGTCTCGGACACCACCGTCGCCCGGTCGCCGCCCGTCTGCACCACCTCGCAGCGGGCCGGGGTGCACTGCTCGGGCAGCCGCCCCGAGACCAGGCGGAGCCAGCGGCCGGGATCGTCGACTGCTCCCAGCGAGACCAGCCGCCCGTTCAGGTTCAGCTCAGGGTAGGCGACGGTCCGGGCCGGCTCGCCGGGCTGGATCCCGGCCAGCGCCTGCGTGGCGGTGCGGTCGATCTCGGGATAGCCGCCGGCGGGCGGCGCCCCGAGCCAGGTCGCCGAGAAGCTGCGACCCGCCGGCGGCAGCGAGTCGAGGCTGCGCTGGAGCTCCAGGTCGGCGGTGATGGTGCCGCCTCCGGCGATGCCGGCTGCCGCCGCGGTGGCGAGCGCGACCCCTGCCGCCACGAGGGCACCGCGCCCGGGGCGGGCCTTGATCCGCGCCAACGCCACCCGGAGCGGCGCACGGACCGGCAGAGACCTGGCCGCTAGCACGCCGCGTCCCTCCGGCGCCGGTACGCGCGCGTCTTCGTGCGATTGCCGCAGTAGCGCATCGAGCACCACCGGGAGGAGAGGTTGCGCGAGCGGTCATAGCTGGCCCAGTGGCAGCGAAGGCAGGCGCGAAGCCGCGTCCAGGTCCCATCAGTCATCGCTTCGAAGGCGCCGGCGGCGACCGCCGCCAGCGACCCGTCCACGCCCGGGTCGAGTGGGTGAAGGCTCGCGGTCCCGTCGGACTCGAACTCGACAGTGAGCCGTCCCGCCGCCGCCACCCGGCTCACCGTCTGCGCCGCAGCGTCCGCGTCGACCTCCGGCTCCGCGTTCTTGCGGATGAGGAGCCGCAGCGCCTCACGCAACTCCCGAGCCCGGGCGACGTCCGACTCGAGCACGGGAGTGTCCTTCGGGAGAAGCGCGAACTCGTCGAGCCACGCGACGAGCCCCGCCGGCGTGTCGATCACGTCCTTCCCGGTCTCGAGGTTGATCGAGTTCACGAGCGCCTGGACGAGCCGCAGGCGCCCAGGAGCGGGCGGGCGCTCGTCGAGCAGGAACGTCCAGGGTCTGGGGCCGAGATCGAGCGACACGGGTGAAGCGGCGCGGTCCGGTGTCGGTGGCGACGCCGCACCTAGTGTAGACACCGGTCAATCCGAATGGGAGGTGTTCTGCGGGGTGGGGACAGTCCCTGAACAATTCGCGTCACACATCTGCCACGGCGAAGACACCATCTGCCGGCGGCGACGCGGTCATCTGCCGCAACGGTGCCACGGCGCCGTCACGGCGGGCGTTCGGGGACTGTCCCGGGACGGTCCTCAGATCGTCCAGTAGTGCGCCAGCGCCGCCTGCACGGCCTGGATGGCGGCGTCCGCCCGGTCCTCGTCGTCCGGGAGATACGCCATCGGGTCCTCGAGGAGCGGACCGGTGCCCAGCACGCCCTCGATCGTGGCGTGCATGCAGAGGGCGGAGTACGTTCGCCCGTACCCGCCCTCCTGGACGAGCACCATGCGGCCGCCGCAGTTGCGGTCGGCGAGCGCCCTCGCGGCGGCGCCGAGGTCGCGGAAGCCGTCCATCGAGACGCACATGCGGCCGTTGGGATCGAACTGGCTTGCATCCTGGCCGCAGGCGATCACGAGCAGGTCGGGCCGGAACGCATCGACGATCGGCTCGACCGCGTGCGCCATCGCGCGTCGGTACCCCTCGTCGCCGGTGCCGACGGGGAGCTCGACGTTCACGTTCCGCCCGGCGCCGTCGCCCTCGCCGACCTCGTCAGGCGCGCCGGTCTGTGGGTGCGACGGCCCCCACGACCCGTGGCGCATGTGGAACGAGACGGCGAGGACGTCGCCGCGGCTCCAGAAGCACTCCTGCGTGCCGTTTCCATGATGGACGTCCCAGTCGAGGACGGCGACGCGTTCGGCGCCGAGCCGGCGGGCAAGCTCGGCGGCCAGGGCGGCGTTCGAGAAGAGGCAGTAGCCGTCGGCCCGCTCGGGCTGGGCGTGGTGGCCGGGCGGGCGGACGAGGGCATAGGCCAGGTCGCAGTCGCCGGCCAGCACCGCGGCGGTCGCCTCGAGCGCCGTCCCGGCCGCCGCCAGCGCGGCGTCCCAGGACTTCGGGACGACGGGGGTCGACTGGGTCAGGTAGCCGCCGCCCGCGGCGCAGAACGACTGGACGGAATCGATGTATGCGGGCGGGTGGAGCATCTCGAGCTCCTCGCGCAGGGCGTGCCTCCCGGGGTGCCACTCGAGCCGGTCTGCGATCGGGCCATTCCGCAACGCGGCCCGGATGTTCCGGATCCGTTCGGCGTTCTCGGGGTGGAGCTCAGGCACCTCGATGAGCGGCGAGGCCGGGTGCTCGAAGATGCCGGCGCCCGTGTCGTGGAGGAGCGCGTCGTCGTGCCAGTAGACGCGGAGACTCACGTCTTCGGCTTCACGGGAGCGAGCGAGCGGATGATGTGGCGCAGGTCGGACTTGGCGTCGGCGGCCGTCGAGACCGGCGTGGCGACGTGGATCGAGATCACGTAGACGTTTCCGAGCGAGTGGAAGATGGCCGCGATGTGTCCGGTATGGGACGCGAGGTTGTGGTCATACCACGTGACGGTGCGGCGGGCGATCTGCTCGGTCTTGGGCTCGCGCCCGCCGAAGCACGGCTGGCCCTCGCACACGGGCGGAAACGTGCCCGGCGGATACCCCTCGAACACCACGTGCACGAGCTGGCCCTGCTCGAGCCATGCATACCCGAGCTGCCACTGCTTGTCGGGCACGCGCGCGGTGTTCCACTGGCCGTTGATCACGCCGTCGATCGGGCTGGGAAGCCAGCCGGGGCAGTAGATCGTCATTCCCACCCGGTCGGCCCAGGTCTGCCACGAAGCGGCCCAGGCCTTTGGGCAGACCGCCGGCTCCGGCCCGGATCCCGCCCCCGCTTTCGAGGATCCACAGGCCGCGAACACCACAACGAGGACCGTGAGGAGTAGCATTGCGGCGCGGCGTTTTCGACGTGCCGTCGCATCTCCGCGGTGGGCTGGAACCCTTGTGCTCATCCGCCGGGGATGGTAGATACACCGTCGCGCGCCGGGCGGCGGAGCTCGTCACGGCGTGGAACACCAACCCGAAGTGGGAGGAGATCAGATGAGACGTGCACCTGGCCGCGCTCTCTGGGTGACGGCCGCGGTCCTCGTACTGGCCACCGCCGCGGCCTGCGGAAGCGGGTCGAGCGGCGGCGGAGGCGGCGGCACGGGCGGTGGCGGTGGAGGGAACGCAGCCACTCCGGTCAACTCCTCCACGTGCAAGTCGGTCGTGAACCCGAACGGCCAGCTCTTGATCGTGTCGGACCTGCCGCTCAACGGGTCCTCGTCGCACCAGACGACCCAGATGAACCAGGCGATCCAGCTCGTGCTCGAACAGAACAACTGGAAGGCGGGGAAGTACACGCTTGCCTTCCAGCCGTGCGACGACTCGACGCCGCAGGCCGGCACGTGGGATTCGACCACGTGCTCGGCGAACGCGAACGCCTATGCCCAGGATCCGTCCGTGATCGGCAACATCGGGACGTTCAACTCGGGCTGTGCGGAGCTTGAGGCGCCCGTGCTGAACCAGGCACAGCCTGGCCCGATCGCCATGGTGAGCCCGGCCAACACGTGGCCCGGCCTGACCCAGGGCACGAAGGTCCCGGCCGAGCCGAGCAAGTACTTCCCAACCGGTACGCGCAGCTACGCCCGCGTGGTCGCCCCTGACAACTTCCAGGGCCCGGCACTCGCGCAGACCGCGCAGGGGCTCGGCGTGAAGTCGGTCTACATCCTGAACGACAAGCAGGCCTACGGGGCCGGCGTCGCGCAGTACTTCGAGGACGCGGCCAAGAAGCTGGGCATCAAGGTGCTCGGCAACTCGGCGTACAACACGAAGACGGGCACCAACTACCAGGCCCTGTTCCAGGGCATCGCCGCGAAGCACCCCGACGCGATCATGGTCGGCGGCCTCATCTGCGAGAACGGCGGCCAGCTGATCAAGGACAAGGTCGCGGTGCTCGGCGACAACCAGAAGGTGAAGCTGCTCCTGCCGGACGGCTTCACGACCTCGCAGACGATCACCGACGCCGGTAAGGCGTCCGAGGGGCTCTACGCATCCGTCGCAGGAGTCCCGACCGATCAGCTGACCGGAGCCGGCGCCACGTTCGTCTCCGACTTCCAGGCGAAGTACAACCCGGACTTCATCGACCCGTACACGCCGTATGCTGCGGCGGCGACCCAGGTGCTCCTGAAGGCCATCGCGGCCTCGGACGGAACCCGGGCAAGCGTCTCCAAGAACCTCTTCGGAGCGCAGATCACCGATAGCGTGCTCGGCACGTTCGCGATCAACGACGCGGGCGACACCAACCAGGGCTCGATGACGATCGACGTCGCGAAGAACGGCAAGCTCGTGACGTACAAGGTCCTCACGCCTCCGGCGAATCTGGTGGAG
The DNA here is from genome assembly GCA_035456145.1 of Gaiellales bacterium. Taxonomy (GTDB): domain Bacteria; phylum Actinomycetota; class Thermoleophilia; order Gaiellales; family JAICJC01; genus JAICJC01. Next base: position 18,888 of record DATIDU010000300.1, read on the forward strand.
ACGTTCCCGGATCAATGAGTGACCTCGGGGGAGCACTGCGATGACGGCCCAGTCCGGCACGACCCGGAAGCCGATCCTCGCGGTGCTCCCCCGCATGTCGCAGCAGATCAACCGCGTCCTCACGTGGGTCGTGGCCGGCCTGTTCGGGGTGTGGGTCGTGGGCAATTTCATCAACGCCCCCAAGCAGTTCGTGAGCGTGTTCCTGCTCGGCATCACCCTGGGGTGCATCTACGCCCTGGTCGCGCTCGGATACACGCTCGTCTACGGCATCATCGAGCTCATCAACTTCGCCCACGGCGACGTCTTCATGTGGGGGTCGATGGTCGCCGTCACAGTGTCGGTGCATTGGCTGGGGCTCAACGGCAGCCAGGCCTGGTACGCGACGGCCGGCGGCATCCTCATCACCATGGTGGTCTGCGTCGCGTTCTGCGGCACGCTCAACGTTGCCATCGAACGGGTGGCCTACAGACCGCTTCGAAACGCACCCAAGCTGGCGCCGCTGATCACGGCGATCGGCATGAGCTTCATCCTCCAGAACGCGGCCGCGCTCGTCTACGGCTTCATCGAGCAGCCGCTCGGTGGGGACATCTTCCCGACGAAGGCGCTCTTCTCGATCGGCGGCGTCGCGTACACGCAGAAGTCGCTCTTGATCGTGCTCATTACGATCCCGGTGATGCTCGCGCTCACGTGGCTGGTGCGCTCGACACGGCAGGGGAAGGCGATGCGCGCGGTTGCCCAGGACATGGATGCGAGCCGGATGATGGGCATCGACGTCGACCGCACGATCGCCTTCACGTTCGCACTCGGCGGCGCGCTGGCCGGGGCCGCCGGAGTCCTCTTCGTGATGTACCAGACGTCAACCCGATACGATCTCGGTTTCCAGCTCGGTCTCTTCGCCTTCACGGCAGCCGTCCTCGGAGGGATCGGGAACCTCACCGGCGCCGCGCTCGGCGCGCTCCTCATCGGCCTCATCCAGGCGTTCAACGAGGGCCTCTCGTGGCACACGCCGGGATCGAGCTGGACGCAATCATTGATCTTCTCGATCCTGATCCTCGTGCTCGTGTTCCGGCCGCAGGGGCTCCTCGGTGAGGAGGTCCCCGACCGCGCATGAGCGGCCGAACCGGACCCGTGGGCGACGCGTGGGCGCGACTCCCCAAGCGGGTGCGCACGCTCACGCTCCCGGTCGCGGTGCTCGTCCTCGTCGCGCTCTACCCGAACTACTACCGCGACCTGTTCGATGCGCTCGGAGGCGGCACGACCGGCCAGCTGGCCCCGACCGTGCCCACGATGGTCGTGATGTGCGTCTACGTCACGATGGCCCTCGGACTGAACGTCGTCGTCGGCTACGCCGGGCTGCTCGACCTCGGCTACGTCGCCTTCTACGCCGCCGGGGCGTACATCGCCGGATGGTTCGCGACGCTCCAGTTCGCCCCCAGGGATGTCCACTTCCTGTCGGTCGGCGTGAATCCGGTGCTTCCCGGTCTGCATTTCAACGTGTGGCTGCTCCTCGTCGTGGCAGCGGTGTTCGCGACGATCCTCGGCATCATCATCGGCCTTCCGACCCTGCGTCTGCGCGGCGACTACCTGGCGATCGTGACCCTCGGGTTCGGCGAGATCATCCCGCAGGCCGTGAACAACGGGGACGACTGGTTCGGCCACAACATCACCAACGGGCCGAACGGTCTCACGCCGATCGACTCGCTCGGGTTCGGGGTCTCGATCCACAACACCGTCTCGTTCCTGCCAGCGAGCTACCGGCTCGAGATCAACTCGGCCGACTACTACTACTGGACAGGGCTCGCCATGGTCGTCTTTACGCTGTTCTGCTGCATCCGCCTGCGCGACTCGCGTCTCGGCCGGGCCTGGGTGGCGATCCGCGAAGACGAGATCGCCGCGTCGGCCATGGGAGTGCCGCTCATGCGGACGAAGACCTGGGCGTACGCGATCGGCGCGTTCTTCGGCGGGATGGCGGGCTGCTTCTACGCGATCTTCAAGAGCTCGACGTTCCCACAGGATTTCTCGCTCAACATCTCGATTGCGGTGCTGTGTATGGTCATCCTGGGCGGGATGGGGAACGTGTGGGGCGTGTGCCTGGGTGGGGCCTTGCTCTCGTACCTCAACTACCAGGGGCTCGAAGCGGTCGGCAATAACCTGAACGAGGTCGCCGGCACGAGCTTCAACATCCCCCAGTACACGTTCGGCATCTTCGGCATCATCATCGTGGTGATGATGCTCGTCCGCCCCCAGGGGCTGATACCCACCGCTCGGCGGAAGATCGAGCTGGAGGCCGGCGTCGAGGGCGGATCGCTCTACGACGCCGAGGCGTGATGGCGGAAAACATCCTGACGGCTCGGGCGGTGCGCAAGGAGTTCGGCGGCCTGGTGGCGGTTTCCGACATCGACTTCGCCGTGCCGCAAGGTGGAATCGTGAGCCTGATCGGCCCCAACGGTGCCGGCAAGACGACGTTCTTCAACATGCTGACCGGCGTGTACACGCCCACGGGCGGCGAGGTCACGTTCGACGGACACGAGATCATCGGGTTACGACCGCACATGGTCACGCAGCTGGGGGTGGGGCGGACCTTCCAGAACATCCGCCTGTTCCCGACGATGACCGGCCTCGAGAACGTGCTCGTCGGCATGCACTCCCGCCTCAAGGGCGGGATCGTGAAGTCGATCCTGCGCACGCCCGGGCTCCGGCGGGAGGAGCGCGCGGCCGCCGACCGGGCCCGTGAGCTCCTGCGCTACTGCGGCCTCCCGCGTGAGGCGGAGTACACCTACGCGATGAACCTCGCCTACGGCGACCAGCGCCGCCTGGAGGTGGCGCGGGCGCTTGGGACCGAGCCGAAGCTGCTGCTCCTCGACGAGCCGACAGCCGGCATGAACCCGCAGGAGAGCGCCGAGTTCACGAGGTTCGTCGGCCGGATCCGCGACGAGCGGGGGCTCTCGATCCTCATGATCGAGCACGACATGAAGGTCGTCATGGGGATCTCCGAGCGGGTGACCGTGCTCGATCACGGCGAGAAGATCGCCGAGGGCTCTCCAACCGAGATCCAGCACGACGAGCGTGTCATCGAGGCGTACCTGGGATCTGCCGCGACGGCCGACGGTGGCGAGGGGGACCCGGGAGATGGCTGAGAACGGCGTCGTCCTCCTCGAGCTCGAGGACGTCCACACCTTCTACGGCACCATCGAGGCCGTCAAGGGCATCTCGCTGACCGTCAACGAGGGCGAGATCGTGACCCTGATCGGCGCGAACGGCGCCGGCAAGTCGACCACCCTGCGCTCGATCCAGGGGATCAACCGGCCCAAGCGCGGCCGGATCACGTTCAACGGCGAGGACATCGTCGGCCGCCGGCCGCACGACATCGTGAAGCTCGGGATCAGCCAGTCGCCCGAGGGGCGGCGGCTGTTCTCGCGCATGAG
>DATIDU010000301.1:0-2394 GCA_035456145.1 Gaiellales bacterium
GAGCGCGGCGAGCACGCTGAGCGCACGCCGGGCCATCGCTACTTGACCGTGATCCTGCCGTGCATGTCGGGGTGGATCAGGCAGATGTAGTCGTAGGCGCCGGGCTTCGTGATCCGGAACCTGACGGCCCTGGTCTTCGACGACCGGGCCCCGAGGACGCCGGTGCTGAAGAAGCCGCCGTGCGCGGCGCCGTCGAAGACCGCCGGCGTCTTGCCGCTCGGCGGATCGCTCGGCAGCAGCGCGCGTCCGTCGAACACGAGCGTCGGCGGACCGGCGGGGTTCGGGACCGGCGTGATCTGGTTCTGAACGACCTCCCCGAGGAACGCCTCGGGCCCGATCGAGAGCGTGTGCGGCTCCTGGTTGCGCGGGTTGACCGTGAACGTGATGGCCTGGCCGGCCTTCACCCGCAGGTTCGCCGGGTAGAACTTCAGGTGGTTCACGGGGTTCTTGTCCGAGCCGCCGCGAATCGTGTTCTTCGGCGTCCTGCGACGGTCGAGCCGCTTGGCGAGCCGCACCTCGCGCGTGAGCTGCCTGCCCGCGGTGCGCTTGTCCTGCGCGGCCGTCGGGATCCTCGACGACCTCGGAAGGACCGAGACCTGGCCCTTCATGCCCGGGTGGATCGTGCAGTAGTACGTGAACGAGCCCTTCTTGGCGAACGTCACGTCGAACGGCGGCGGCGCGCCGGCGCCCTCGTGGATGCCCGAGCCGAGCGGCGCCGAGCCGTCGTAGGCGCTCCCGCCGATCGGGAAGGCCGACAGCGGGCTGATCGTCACGCGGTCGGCGACGCCGTTGAACCACAGCGGGTCGCCGGCGGGATCGCTGAGGCCCGAGTACTTCGTCGTCTTGTCCGGGACGAAGAGCGGCGCGCTCTTGCCGCCCTTCTTCGGGAAGTAGACGTTGTGGAAGCCCTGGATGCTGAACGACACGGTGTCGCCCTGGTGGATGGCGACCTTGCGCGGGAAGAAGTCGTTCATCGTCGCGGTGCCCTTGCCGGCTCCGGCGACGACGGTCTTCGTGGCCGCGGCGGCGTGGCCGGCCAGCGCGAGTGAGACGAGCGCACCGAGCGCGAGCCCGGTGGTGAGGCGCCGTGCTGTCACGGGTTCTCCTGTGAGTAGTGCTGAGGTGACGGGCGCCCGCGTCGCCTCGGCAGTGCCCCCCTGCGAGAGGTCCCTCGGTGCCCCTGGTGTCGGACGGCGGCGAGCCTAGGCAAGCGCGGGGCACGAATCAAGTGCGGAAGGCCGTACACGGGCGTGGGCGGTGCCTCGCCGGCGCTAGCCGGTCATCCGCATCGCCCACCGGCCGGCGCGGCGCGATCCTCCGGTCGCTCTTGTCCCTCCTCTCCGACCCCCTCCATCTGCCATGACGACGAAGCGCTGGACGCTCGCCGTGGTCTGCGCGGCCACCGCGATGCTCATGCTCGACATCGCGGTCGTGAACACCGCGCTGTCCCGGATCGCCGAGGACCTCGACGCCGGCCTCTCGGGCCTGCAGTGGGTCGTCGACGCCTACACCCTCGCCCTCGCCGGCACGGTGCTGACGGCGGGCTCGCTCGCCGACCGCTTCGGCCGCCGGCGCCTCTTCACCATCGGCCTGGCGGTCTTCACCGCCGCATCGGCGGCGTGCGCCGCTGCGCCGGGCATCGGCGAGCTGGTCGCCGCGCGGGCCGTCCAGGGCCTCGGCGCGTCGATCATGTTCGCGGTCTCGCTGGCCATCCTCGCCCATGCGTTCCCCGAGGCCAAGGAGCGCGCCGGCGCCCTCGCCGCCTACGGCGCGACGATCGGCGCGTCCTTCGCGATCGGGCCGCTCGTCGGCGGCGCGCTCACGAGCGGGCTGGACTGGCAGTGGATCTTCCTTGTCAACGTGCCGATCGGCCTGGCGTGCCTGTGGGTCACCCGCACGTACGTCGTCGAGTCGCGCGACCCGCGCGCCCGCCGCGTCGACGTCCCGGGCCAGCTGACGCTCGCGCCCGGGCTGCTGCTGCTCGTGCTCGCGCTGCTGCGCGGCAACGAGGACGGCTGGGGCAGCGCGCCGATCGTCGCGGCGTTCGCAGCGGCGGCCGTCCTGCTCGCCGGGTTCCTGGCGATCGAGCGCCACTCGGCCGAGCCGATGCTCCCGCTGTCGTTCTTCCGCAACCAGTCCTTCACGGGCGCCCAGGTGGCGGCGTTCGCGATCTCCGCGTCGTTCTTCGCGGTGTTCCTCTACACGACGCTGTACCTGCAGCAGATCCTCGGCATGTCGGCGATCGAGGCCGGGCTGGTCTACCTGCCCGGCACCGTGCTGATGTTCTTCGTCTCCGGCGCGACGAGCGCGATGGGCGAGCGCGTCTCGGCGCGTGCGATGATCGGCGTCGGCCTCCTGCTCGTCGCGACGGGCATGGTCTACATGGGCGCCGTG
>DATIDU010000302.1:0-2016 GCA_035456145.1 Gaiellales bacterium
CTCTTCCTCCAGGATGACCGCCGCCTCCTGGAACCATGCGGCCAGCTCGGCGGAGCCCATCCGCTCGAGCTGCCGCATGGAGTGTCCGGTCACCCGTCGGAGTCGGACGAGATCGCGGGGCCGGACCCGGAGGAGTTTCCCTCCGCGGAGTTCAGCGCCGCCGTGAGCGCCTGCACGTCTTCGAGCGGCGCGTCCTCGAGCTCCTCGTGCGTGATCCGCCGCCCGTTGATAAAGCCGAGCCGGCAGACGAGCGCGAACGCAACGTCGGCCTCGGTGGCACCCGGCCCGGCCGCGCGATGCGCTTCGAGCAGGCTCTTGCCAATCGCCCGCCGCAGGCGGACCGTCGCGCCGTTCGACAGGGTCACGTTCCGGACGAAGGCGCGCCGGTCTCCCTTGGGCATCTCCTTCTGCTCCGGCGCCGGCGACTCGACGCTGCGGTCCGCGTCGTGGCGGGCCGCGGCTTCCGTCGCGACGGGAAACGCCTGCGGCTCGGTGGTGCTGCTGGTGGTGCTGGTGGTGTCGCTCACGTTCACGCTCCGATGATGTCGCGGTAGCGGGCGAGCACGTCGTCGCCGGCCACACGGTGGATGCTCGCCATGACGTCGACCTCCAGGAGATCGTTGCCGTCGACGGTGACCTTCATGTACCACACGATCATGTTGAGCTCGGGCTCGGGTCCCTCGTGCTGCTTGAGCGCCCCGAGGGTGATCCCCTTGAACGGCCCGCGCAGCATCACGACGACGGGCACCTCGTCGTCCAGCCCCTGCGGGTCGAACGTCTGCAGGTTCCCGCGGATCGTGAGCGGGACGGCGCGGCGGTGATCCCCCGCGACGGTCACCGCGTCGGGGTAGAAGCCGGCCAGCTTGAGCTTGGCTTCCATCTTCTCGTAGCCGCCGCTCGGCACCTCGATCTCGTGCTCCATCCCGAGGGCTTTGTGGTCCTGCGTCTTGAGCTTCACCTCGGGAAGCGTCGCCTCCGCGACCCGGCCGAGCAGGTTCTGCCCGTCCAGGTACACGTTGCCGTTGGTGATCTTCCGGATCTGGATCATCCGCGTCTCTTTCTCAGGCGGCCGGAGCCGGTGGGGATCACGCCGCGATCGCGGTCAGGAGCGACGCGTCGATGAACGACTTGAACGTGATGCGCTCCGCCGGCGGCGGCGGCATGAACGTGAGCTCGAAGGTGAGGTGGCCTGCGGCGAGCTCCTCCGGCGGGTTCTCGTTCGGGTCGAAGGTGCAGCGGCCGTCGACCAGGGCGCCGCGCGCCTGCAGGCTGCGGATGTAGGCGTTCACGGTGCCGGCGATCTCGTCGATCAGGGCCGTGCTGATCGGCCGGTCCAGGTACTGGAGCATCGCCGCCTCGACGGAGTCGAGCAGCACGTCGGCCGTGCGGCGCACGGCGACGAACGTCTCCGGGCCGGCGGACGCCGGCCACGCGGCCGAGCGGTTGCCCCACGTGCGCCACCCCGACCCGAACGCGTTGAGCACGGTGACGACGCCCACCTCGTTCAGGAGGTTGGTCTCGGCGTTGGCGTCGGTGAGCGATGCGGTGAGCGAGCGCTCCGCCCCCAGGATCCCGACGAGCGGCGCGTTCGAGAGCGAGTGGTGGAAGCCGAGCACCTGGTCGCGCGCGGCGACCGCGCCGGCGACGTGCTGCGAGAGCGGCTCGAGCACCGGGTCTCCGCCGGCGGGATCCGCGACGCGCACGTGCGGATAGCAGAGGACCACGCGCGGGCTACTGGTGACCAGGTCGATCGCACCGCCGGCCGCGCGCCCGGCCATCACGGTCGCCGGCGTCGCGCCGAGCGGCACGTCCACCAGGGCGACGGCGCGAAGCTTCTCCGCGAGCGTGGTGAGCGCCTCCCGCACCGACGCCTGGCTGGTGAAACCGGGCGCGAGCAGCAGCCGCGGCCCGAACCCGAACGTCTGGCCCGCGTCCAGGAACGACTGCGCGCCGGTGCGCGGGTTGGCGGTGCCAGTGATGGTGGCCCCCACCACCGCGCCCGGGTTGGGCGCGTCG
>DATIDU010000303.1:0-2575 GCA_035456145.1 Gaiellales bacterium
GTGCATCACTCCATCGAAGGAGACCTGCGTGGTGGTCGTCAGCCTCATGCTCGCGGCCCCTTCTCGTTGGTTTGGTCGTCGCTCGGTACGACCGGACCGCCGCGCCGAACTCATCGGTCATGGCACCGTCCGTGCTGCAGCTCTTCGGACAACGGCCGTCACCGGAGCGCGGGCGCAGCGGCTAGGGGTTCGCTCTCAGGAGCGCGAATTCGGTGTCGGGGCCGTCGGCGGTGTACCCGGCTGCGACGATTCCGCCGGCGCCGTCGAGCGCGACGTCCTGGCCGAAGTCTCCGGCGCCGTGGAAGTCCGCGGTGAGGATCCCGTTGCTGGCAAACCCGGGGTCGAGGGTGCCGTCTGAGCTGTATCGGGCGAGCGCCATGTCGAGGATCGTCGGGCTGGTGGCGCGGCCGACGACAACGATCCGCCCGGCTGCGTCGATGGTCAGGTCTTCGGCGAAGTCGTCTCCGGAGCCGAGGTCGGTCTTGACGACGCCCAGGGTGCCGAATCCCGTGTCGAGATCGCCGTCCGGGCCGTAGCGAACGAGCAGGAAGTCGTTGTTGAGCTTGGCGCCGATGGTGTAGCCCGCGACGACGATCCCGCCGGCGGACGTGAGCGCCACGCCGTTCGCGACGTCCTCGAATCCCAGATCGGTGATCGTTCGGCCGGAGCTCGCGAAGGTGGGGTCGAGGCTGCCGTTCGGCGTGTAGCGCGCCAGGCCGATGTCCTCGCCGGCACTGCCGGCGAGGACGATCTTGCCGTCGGGCTGGATCGCAAGAGCACGGGCGTCGTCTGACCGGGTGCCGAGGTCCGTGGTCACGATCCCGCCGGTGCCGAAGCTCTGATCGAGCGTGCCGTCGGCGTTGTAGCGGACGAGCGCGAAGTCACTGTCGATGCCCGAGGCGCTGGTGGCGAACCCGGCGACGAGGATCTTGCCGTCGGGCTGCACCGCGACCGCGTTGGCCTGATCGCCCTGGCCGCGGATGTCGGTCGTGACGATCCCGCTGGTGCCGAACGCGGAGTTGGGACTGCCGTCGGGCTTGTAGCGAACCATCCCGAAGTCGGTCCTCTGGACGCCTGCGGCGTCGGTGCGGCCGACGGCGACGATCCCGCCGTCGGACAGGATCGCCGCGTCGAACGCCTGGTCGCCGACGCCGCCGAGGTCGGTGGTGACGATCCCGTTCGTGCCGAAGCTCGTGTCGAGGGTGCCGTCGGGGTCGTGGCGGGTCAGCGCGAAGTCGGACGCGATGCCGATCTCGCGCGAGCCGGCCGTGACGATGCCTCCGTTGGGCTGGATCACGACGGCCTCACCGTGCCCGATGCCGCCGAGCGCGGTGGACACGCGCCCGCCGCCGCCGAAGGTGACGTCGAGGCCCGAGGGCGTTGCGATCGCGGCGCAGTGCACGGCGATGTCGCTGACGTTCGCGCCGCTCACGTGCCCGGTGCCGTGCTCGACCGTGCAGACCTGGTCGGGGCTGTGCGGCTGGGTCTTGACCTCGACCTCGTAGGTCTGCCCGTCCGAGGCGGTTCCGGGGAAGGCGAAGCTCCCGTTCGCGGACACCGGCACCTCCGCGCCGAGGTTCGACAGCACGAGCCCGGACCCGTGGAGGCCGTCGACGGTGCCCCCGATCGTGAAGGCGGCCGGCGGCGGGGGCGGGGGCTGGTCGTCGTCGAGGATCGTGACCGCGGCGGAGCGCCGGGCGCCGAGCCTTGCGCACCGCGGATGGGCGAGTGAGACCGTGAGGTCCTCCGGGGGCTCGACGATGAGGTCCTCGCGGATCGGGATCTCCACGAGGCGCGGCGAGGTGTCGCCGCTCTCGAACCGCACCCGCGTCCTGGTGGGCTTGAAGTCGCGGCCCGAGCGCGCCGAGCCGCCGCCCGTGCGGACGGTCACGCTGGTCGCGCCGCGCGACCCGCCGGTGCGGGTGACCAGCACCATGGGAATGCCGGACGCCTCCCCGACCGTGAACGCCCGGCCGCTGAGCTGCACCGTCCCGCCGCGGGGGCGCGGCCCTCGGGGACAGCGAGCGGCGGGTCGCGGCCGCGCCGGCGGCTCCTTCAGGCGCGGCGCGCCGCGCGGCTCGAGGCCGCGTGCTCTCAGACCAGGCGCGATCTGCGGATCGCGGATGAAGGCCGACGTGTAGGACTCGCGGCCGCGATCGTCGATCGCCTCGCCCTCCAGGCTGACGTGGAGGGCGAACAGCTCGCCGGTGCGGATCGAGGCGAGCGGCACGGTGAGCTTCACCGGCTCCGGGTCCTCCAGCGGGTCGTCGCGGTGGAGCTCCAGGCTCGCCTCCGACCCGGTCCGGCTACCCTCGACGTCGAACTGCGCGGCCTTCCAGAACGGGCTGCGGGCGTCCGATGCAGTCGCCGCGCCCACGGCCCAGTGGCCCTTGTTGCCCTCGAGATACACCGCGCCGCCCACGTCGAAGAAGGCGCCGGCCGCCCCGAAGGCGCGGGCGCGGAAGCGCGCGACCGCTCGGATCGGCGTGCAGGACACCGTGTCCGGGCACTCCGGCGGCTGGAGCGCGCCGTTGGCGTCGATTGCCTCGAGAAAGACGCTGGAGATCGAGATCCG
>DATIDU010000304.1:0-2413 GCA_035456145.1 Gaiellales bacterium
CTTGAGGCTGACGGTGTCGGCCTCCTCGACGCGGATCTGGCCGAGCGACGTCTTGATGCGGCACTCGCCGAGGGGTCCGTCGCAGGCGAAGTCGGCCAGCGCGGCGCCGCCGTGGATGCGCGAGCCGGCGGGCAGTTCCACCGTCAGGTCGATCGAGCCGCCGGTGCTCCGCGGCAGCCACGAGCGGAGCCTCGGGGCCTTGACGACGAGCTGGTCGCCGACGAGCTCGACGCGCGTCTGCTCGGCGGCCTTGCGATCCTCGTCGTTGGAGGGGTCGCTCGGCTCGACCGTGACGGTCGTGTCGGTGCGCTCGCCGGCGCTGATCCGCACGTCGCCGCCGACGAGGGTGAGCATGGCGACGATGGGGCCGGGGGTGTCGAAGGTGGGCATGGGGTCTCCTCCTGGAGGCGGGTTCGGGAATCGGGTTCGGTGTCGTGGAAGCGGGCGGGCGGTCACCGCACCCAGCCGGTGTAGCCCTGGCCCACCCGGCCGCCGCGCGGCCGCGGGCCGGGCTCGCGGCCGCCGCCGGTGAGGGCGGCGCCCGCGACGCGGACGAGCCAGGCGTTGACCGACAGGCGCTCGCGGCCCGCGGCCTGCTCGATGGCGGCCTTCAGCGGCTCGGGCAGGCGCAGGTTGATGCGGGTCATCTCCCCCTCGTCGATCTCCGGCGGCCGCGCCGCGGCGTCGACCCGCTCGGCCGGCTCGTCGTCGGCCGGGGGCGGGGTCACGACGAAGTCCGGTCCGCCGGAGCGCAGGCGCAGCTCGACCGATCCGGGCGCGAGCTCGAGCGTGATCTCGTCGGCGGCCGCCGAGAGCGCGTCGAGCAGCGTGAGGCGGACGGCCGACTCGAGCGGCGCGGTCAGGCGCTCGGCGAGCGCCCGGGCCTCGTCGCCGCCGGCCTCGGCCGCCACGGCCAGCTCGTGCCGGAGGTTCTCGACGTAGGGGTTCAGATCCATGGCATCATTGTGGCATCGCAATGATGCCATGTCAAGCCACACTGGCTCACCGGCGGCACACAACGCCCCGCATCGGCCCCGGAACGCACGAAAGCCCCGATCGCGCGGGGCTTCCGGGTCCTTCGGGCCCGCGCCCGCCTAGCTCCACCGGAAGCCCGGCGCCGGCGGCCCCGGCACGAGCGGGCTCTCGGGCAGGCCGCCCGGCAGGGCCGGGAGGTTGTATGCCGACGGCGCGACGTCGTTCGGCCCGTCCGGGTGGAAGAGCGCCGCGAGCAGCTCGATCTGGCCGCGCGCGATCCCGACCTCGCCCATCCCGCCGCCGTACATGCGCAGCCCGTGCCCGTCGCAGTGCGCGTAGAGGTCGAACAGCGCCCGCAGGCTCCCGATCCGCGACGGCTTGACGTTGACGATCCGCGCGCCGAACGCCGCCCCCACGACGTCGTGGACGCCGGCGATCGGCGCATCGAACGACACGCGGGCGGCGCGCGGTTCGATGAGCGCGTCGACCCGCGGGAGGTCGTGCGGGTCCTCGAGGATCGCGCCGTCGAGGCGCTCGAGCACGGCCTCGTACATCGCGACGAGCGCCGCCTCGTCCTCGACCGGCAGCCCGTAGCGGCCCTTGAAGTCCACGACGTCGACCGCGCCCGTGTCCGCGACACGCGCCGTCAGCTCGGGCGACCACGTCGCCTCCGCGTCGAGCTTGAAGCGCAGGCCGGGGTAGCGCTCGAGGCGGCGGCCGACGGCCTCGAACTCGGGCGGGTCGCCGAGCCCCAGCGAGTTCACGAACCGCACCGGCGCCGTCTCGCGGCGGAGCGCCTCGGCCAGCCCGACGCGCGCCTGCTGGAGCGCGAGGTCGAGCGCGGCCGACTCGAACGCCCAGTTGCGAAAGCGCCGGGCCGTGTCCCACTCCGGCGGGTCGGGCCACAGGTCGTGGCCCGCGAGGTGGTCGACGAACGACGCGAGCGTCCAGTCGCCGGCGAGATCGAGGTCCGGCGCAGCGGCGACGAACCGGCCGTCCTCGTCGATCATGGTGCCGCCGACGTCCTCGCCGAGGCCCTCAGCGCCGCGCCCGCGCAGGCGGACGAGGAGCGTCGTGCGGTCGGCCGGGGCCGGCGCGTGCAGGTGCTCGACGGCGTGCGACTCGACCGCGAGCGGCAAGTCGGCGACGCGGTCCCATAGGGATTCGGGCATGTGCGCTGGGACAATCCGATCCGGCGCATTCATCGCACGCCGTCAGCGCCCGAACGCCCCGACACAGAGGCGCCCGGCCGATCTACCGTTCGCGATCGGCCGAAATGGGTCTGTAGCGGGGTATTCCTGGCCCGTTGGGACCCGGTCGGCCCTTTGGTGATCCAACCCGGGCGAACATGGCGGGGGCAGGATTCGAACCTGCGAAGGCTGAGCCGCGAGATTTACAGTCTCGTCCCTTTGACCGCTCGGGAACCCCGCCGGGCGGT
>DATIDU010000305.1:0-17189 GCA_035456145.1 Gaiellales bacterium
TCGAGCTCGGCGCGCAGCTCTCCCGCCGCGTCGCGCTGCCAGTCGTCGAAGCGGACGCTGTCGCGGAGGCCGAAGCCCGCCAGGAGGTCGTCACGGTGCAGCGCAACCGCGGCTGTGAGCGGCTCCACCGCTGCGGGCCCATCCCCGGCGGCGCCGACCAGCGCCCGGAAGCGGGCGACGTCCACCGCGTCGGGCTCGATGTCGAGGCCCACCGCGCCCCTGCTGACCGTGACCCACTGTCCGCCGAGGGCCGAGCGAAGGGTCGACAGCGTGCGCCGGAGCGCGGCCCGGCCGCGTTCGGGGTCGGCGTCAGGCCAGAGCAGGTCGACCAGCAGGTCACGAGCGTGCGGTCCGCTCGTCACCGCCAGATATGCCAGCAACGCCACCGCCTTGCGCGTGTCGACGTGCAGTGGCTCGCCGTCCACTTCAATCCGGGGCGTCCCGAGCACGTCGACGCGTAGCGACATCCGTCCGAGTATGGCAGAGCGTGACGGTCACGAACACACCGGTCGCGCCGTAACGTTACCGGAACGGTCGATCTGGAAGATCTCCCCAATCCGGTCATCGAGGACCGGCATCATTGGAGGTCATCATGTACCGCGCCACCCGCATCGCATCGGCCGTCGCAGTAGTCGCGTCGGCCCTCACGCTCGCGCCCGCCGCGCTCGCGGACGGCATGACGCTTGGCCACCGCACGGGGCCTGCCGGGCGCACGCTCGTCGTCGTTCAGACCCCCGACAACCGAGCCGACAGGACCGGCCCGGCCGGCACGGCCGTCACGATCGATACAACGGGGACGGGCCTGATCCACGCGAGCATGGTGAACGCCGAGGCCGCGACCCGCGCCGCCGCCGCTCCGACCGACACCGGCTTCCGGTGGACCGACGCCGGCATCGGCGCAGCGGCAGGATTCGCCGCCGCCCTGGCGTGCGCCGGCGTCGCCGCCGGAGTCCGCACCCGCCGGAGGGTCGTCGCCTGACCGTCCAGCCTTGCTACGACGGCTTCGATGAAAGATGCTGAACCCACGATGAACGGCCCGAACGCCAGCGCGACCTCCCCGGCCCGGAGGCGGCTGGCGTGGGCCGTGTTCGCGGTCACCGCCCTTCTCTGGGTGGTGGCGATCGTCATGGCCTGGCTCACGCGCGATCTGAGCAGCGCCAACGGCCTCGGAAGCGGCAGCGCAGATGCCCTCGTGACGGCGGCGATCGCAGCGGTGTTGATGATGTTCCCGGTCGCCGGCATCGTTATCGCAAGGCGGCAGCCGCTGAACCCCATCGGCTGGATCCTTCTTGCGATCGGAGCCGGCTGGGCGTTCCTCGCCGCTGCGACGGGGTACGCCGACTACGGCATCCGGCTCCATCCCGGCTCGTTGCCCGCCGCGGACGTCGCCGCGGTGCTCACCCTTGTGGTGTGGGCTCCACCGGTGGCGCTCACCGGGACGTTCGCACTCCTTGTCTTCCCCGACGGCTGCCTGCCGGGCCCTCGCTGGCGGTGGGTCGCGTGGGTCGCGGCGGCTTCGATGGCAGCATGCACGGCGGCCGGACTGCTCGATCCCGGGGTGCTCGACGGCAGCCCCTACGCAGGCACGCAGAACCCGATGGGCGTTGAGGCCTTGCTTCCGATCGTGGCTGTCCTCGATTACGCCGTGCTTGTCCTCGCGCTCACCATGGTTGCGTCCGCTGCCAGCCTTGTTGTGCGGTTCCGCCGTGCCGGCCAGGTGGAGCGCGAGCAGGTGAAGTGGCTGGCGGCGGCGGCCAGCGTGTCGGCCGGCATCTACTTCGCCGATCTCTGCATCTCCCTCGCCGCCGGGGCCTCGGGGCCCGAGCCTGCGTGGCGGCAACTGATCGACACTGCCTTCGTCCTGAGCGTCGGGCTCATCCCGATCGCGATCGGCGTCGCCGTACTCCGCTACCGCCTCTACGAGATCGACGTGATCATCCGGCGCACGCTGGTATACGCGGCGCTGGTGTCCGTGCTCGCGCTGCTCTACCTCGCCGGCGTCTTCGGGATCCAGGCGGCCGTGCGGTCGGTGAGCGGCCAGTCGGGGACGCTGGCGGTAACGGTCTCGACGCTGCTCGTGGCGGCGGCGTTCCAGCCGCTTCGGATCCGGATTCAGCGGGCGGTGGATCATCGGTTCTATCGGGGTCGCTACGACGCGGCCCGGACGCTGGAGTCGTTCAGCGGGCGGCTGCGTGAGCAGGTCGACATCGAGGCGGTGTCGGGCGAGGTGGTGGGCGTCGTCCGCCAGACGCTCCAGCCCGCCCACGTCTCGCTGTGGCTGCGCTCGCCGGAGGCCGGGCGGTGAGAGCCCGGCGTGGTCTGGCCACGGCCGTCTTCGTGCTGTGCGTCATGCTGTTCGTGTTTGCCATGACGTTCGGCATTCTCGCTAAGGATGCCGACCAGAGCAGCAGCTGGTCCGCCGGCGGCCTCTGGGGAGGGATCGCCTATCTCGGGGCGGTCTTCACCTACCCAGCCGCGGGATGGCTTCTCGCGGCTCGCCGGCCAGACAACCCGATCGGATGGCTCCTGCTTGTGATCGGCGCGTCGTGGGGCTTCAGTGCAACGGCCACCTACGCCGACTACACCGTCAAGCTCCACCACGACCTCGCGGGCGGGCCGGTCCTGGCCGTCCTGGCAAACGGGTGTTGGTTGCCGGCCGTCGGGATCACGGGGACGTTCCTCTTGCTGCTCTTCCCGGACGGCCACCTGCTGGGCCGCCGGTGGCGGTACGTCGCCTGGACCAGCGCGGTGGCAATGGTCGTGGGAGTCATGGGCCTCATCCTTAACCCGGGACCCCTGGGGGATGCCGGGTATCCCGGAGTGCAGAACCCGCTCGGGGTCGACGCCCTCGGTCCGGTGCTCGGCGTCAGTTGGGTGGCGATCTTCGTCGTCGTCGTGATGATGGTCGCCTCGGCGGCGAGCCTCGTCGTCCGCTACCGGCGCGCCCGCGGGGCAGAGCGGCAGCAGGTGAAGTGGCTCGCGGCGGCCGCCGCCGGCGTGGCGGCCGTGTACGCCGTCGTCGTGCCGGTCGGGGCGCTCGTGGACCCCTCGTCGCAGCACACGCCCGCGTGGCTCTCGGCCGCCCAGACGGCGTCTCTCCTGAGCTTCGGTTTCATCCCGGTCGCCATCGTGTTCGCGGTGCTCCGCTACCGGCTGTACGAGATCGACGTGATCATCCGGCGCACCCTGGTGTACGCGGTGCTCGTCGCCATTCTGGCGGCGCTGTATCTCGGCGGTGTGACGCTGGTCGGCGGCCTCCTGCGCACCGTCACGGGCGGCTCTGGCGCGATCGGCGTCACCGTCTCGACGCTGGCGGTCGCGGCGGCGTTCCAGCCGCTTCGGATCCGGATTCAGCGGGTGGTCGACCGCCGGTTCTATCGCGGCCGCTATGACGCGGCCCGGACGCTGGAGTCCTTCAGCGGACGGCTGCGCGAGCAGGTGGACATCGAGGCGGTGTCGGGCGAGGTGGTGGACGTCGTTCGCCAGACCCTCCAGCCGGCGCATGTGTCACTGTGGCTGCGCACGCCGGAGCCCGGGTCGTGAGCCGCCGCTCAGCACCGAGGTTCGCGGCGTTCG
Source organism: Gaiellales bacterium (assembly GCA_035456145.1). GTDB lineage: Bacteria > Actinomycetota > Thermoleophilia > Gaiellales > JAICJC01 > JAICJC01. The sequence goes on from DATIDU010000305.1 coordinate 3,577, forward strand.
CATGGGCGTCGACGCTCATGCTCTTCCTTGCCACGGGGGTCCTCGCGGTCACGCACACGACCGTCCAGACCGGCGACGTGCTGAACGCGGTGCTCTTCGTGTCGGTCATGCAGGGGATGTCCACGCTCGGCGTGCTGATCGCCCGCCGCGAGCCGAGGAACCCGATCGGCTGGATCTTCTGCGCGGCCCCGGTGCTGGTCGCGGTCTCGGTGGTGACGGGCGTGTACGCCGAGTGGGCCCGGGACCGGCATCCGCGTGCGCCCGGAGCGGCGGCGGCCGACTGGATGTCACACTGGCCGTGGGTCGTCGGCCTGGTGTCGTACGCGTTGCTCGTACCGCTGCTCTTTCCCGACGGTCGCCCGCCGGGAAAGAGGTGGCGCCACGTCCTCCGTGCGGATGTCGCCGCGATCGCCTGCGTCGGGGGGCTCGCGGCCTTCGCCGACGCGCCGCCCAGTCCGGTGGTCGTCGCGACCGGGGCCCTGGTCGCCTTCCTGATCGCGGCGGGCCTCGCATCGGCTGCCGTCCGGTACCGTCACGCCGGCGCGACCGAGCGCGTGCAGATCCGCGAGTGCGTGTTCGCCGCCTGGGCCGCGTTCGTCGGCTTCTTCGCGATCTCCGTGCTCGCCCCGTATGAGGCGTTGTACGCGCTGGACTACGCGCTTCTGCCGCTGTCGGTGGGGCTCGCGATGCTCCGGTTCCGGCTCTACGAGGTCGACGTGATCATCCGCCGCACGCTGGTCTACACGGCGCTCGTCGCCGCTCTGGCCGGCGTCTACCTGGGCGGCGTTACGCTCGTCGGCGCGCTTCTTCGCACCGTCACCGGTTCGTCGGGTACCGCTGCCGTCACGCTCTCCACGCTCGCTGTGGCGGTCGCCTTCCAGCCGCTGCGGCGCCGGATCCGGGCGGGTGTGGATCGCCGCTTCTATCGCTCGGCCTATGACGCACGAGCCGCGGCGGAGGCTTTCACCGGGCGCCTTCGGGACGAGATCGACCTGGAGGCGCTCCGGCACGAGCTTCTCCAGGTGGTGACGCAGACGATGCGCCCGGCCCACAGCAGTCTGTGGCTCCGCCCGGCTGCGATCGCAGAGCACCCGCGACCCGCACCGGAGCGTGATGGCTAGCCGCGTCGCGCCGTGGGCCCTGCCGCTCAGCGCCGTCATCGCCTTCGCGAGCGCGGTGCTCCTCGCTCTCGGTCCGGGACGACCGGTGGACGCCGACGTGTTCTCGGGCATCGGCGGCACGTCGTTCCTCGTGCTTTCGCTGACGTTCGTGAGCGTGGGCGCGATGGTGGCGCGGCGCGTGCCGGGAAACCGGATCGGGTGGATCTTCTGCGTCATCGGCCTGGTCGGCGGGATAACGGTGCTGACGTGGGCGTACGCCGACTACGGCCTGAACGCAACGCCGCACGCGATTCCCGGCGCCGCGCTCGCCGCCGTGTTCCCGAGCGAGGCGTTGGCGCCCTTGTTGGGCTTCGCATTGCTCGTGTTCCCGGACGGGCACCTGCCGTCTCGGCGCTGGCGGCCCGTCGCCGCCATGCTCGGGCTCGCGACGGCACTTCTTCTGGTCAGCGACGTCGTCCGGCCGGGCGTGCTGGATGCGCCGTTCGGCGCGGCTTCGAACCCCCTTGGCATCGCCGGCGCGCGCGGCGCGGCGAATGCGATGAACGCCGCCGGATGGGTGCTGGTACCCGTCGGCCTCGCGCTCGCTGCCGCCTCGCTGATCGTCCGGCTGCGCCGGGCAGACGGCGTCGTGCGCCGCCAGCTCGAGCTCGTTCTCGGCGTCGGCGCGCTGGTGGCGGTCGTGGTCGCGGTCGACATGACGACGTGGCTCATCTGGCCCGGCGGGAGCCTCCAGCTTCGGATGGCCGCCATCGGCATCAGCTTCTCCGCCTTCCCTGCCGCCACCGGCGTGGCCATCTTCCGGTACCGGCTCTACGACATCGATCTCGTCATCAACCGCACCGTGGTGTACACCGTGCTCGTCGCGTCGCTCGCGGTGCTCTACTTCGGCGGCGTCTACGTCGCCCAGGCGGCCCTGCGCTCGGTGAGCGGCCAGTCCAGCACGCTGGCCGTGACGGCGTCCACCCTCCTCGTCGCCGTCGCCTTCCAGCCGCTGCGGCGACGGATTCAGCGGACGGTCGACCGGCGCTTCTACCGGTCGCGATACGACGCCGGCCGGACGGTCGAGGCGCTCGCACTGCGGCTGGGCCGGCTGGTCGACATCGAGAGCACGAGAGGCGAGGTGCTGGCGGCGGTGAACGAGACGCTGCACCCTGCCCACGCGACGTTGTGGCTCCGGCCACGTGATCCCGTAACGGACCCGGAACGCACGCCCGGTACAACGGAGGTGTCATGAGCTCGGTTGCCCACAGTCTTCGCCGTATCGTCTCGCGCGGGCGCACCGCGCCGGCGGTCGCGGCCTCTGTCGGCGAGCCGGCCCGGGCGGCGGCGGTGCCGTCGGCGGCTCCGGTTGACATCGCGCCGAACGACCCGATCATCCCGTACTTCCAGAGCGCCGCTGGTGCCGTCGACATCGAGGCGCTCGAGCTCGAGTCGCCGGCCCTCGATGCGATGCGTGCGGCGGGCGTGAAGCTCGTGGTGCCGCTGGTAACGCAGGGCGAGCTGATCGGGCTCTTGAACCTAGGGCCGCGCCTGTCCGACCAGGAGTACTCCGGCGACGACCGCCGGCTCCTCGAGAGCCTGGCCGCGCAGGCCGCTCCGGCGGTGCGGGTCGGCCAGCTCGTGCGTGAGCAGGAGGCGGAGATCCGAAGCCGGGAGCGGCTCGATCAGGAGCTCGCCGTCGCCCGCCTGATCCAGCAGAACTTCCTGCCTCGCGCCCTTCCCGAGGCGGCCGGCTGGAGCGTCGCAGCCGACTACCGGCCCGCCCGCGAGGTGGGCGGAGACTTCTACGACTTCATCGACCTCCCGGACGGCCGGCTCGGGGTCGTCGTCGGCGACGTGACCGACAAGGGCGTGCCGGCAGCGCTCGTGATGGCCGCGACCCGGAGCGTGCTGCGCGCCTCGGCCCAGCGCCTAGTCGAGCCGGGCGCCGTGCTCCAACGGGTGAACGACCACCTCGTTCCCGACATCCCCGAGAACATGTTCGTGACCTGCCTCTACGGCGTGCTCGAGCTCGAAACGGGCCGCCTGGTCTTCGCCAACGCGGGCCATAACCTGCCGATGGTCGCCTCCGGCGGCGCCGTCACCGAGCTCATGGCCCGCGGGATGCCCCTCGGCCTGATGCCGGGCATGACCTACGAGGAGACCGAGGCAGTGCTGGATCCCGGCGCGCATCTCCTGCTCTACTCGGACGGCGTGACCGAGGCCCACGACGCCGACCGCGAGATGTTCGGCGGCGATCGCCTGGCCACGGTCATGGCCGAAGCCGGCACCCGGCGCGGCGATGCGCTTCTGCGCACGCTCATCGCCGCGCTGGGGGCCTTTGCCGCGCCCGGCGCCGAGCAGGAGGACGACATCACGCTCGTCGCGCTCCGCCGCGACCCGGGCGCTCTGCCGGCCGAGGTCTCGGTCGCGAGCGAGCCGGGAAACGAGCGCGAGGCGCTGCGCCTGCTGGAGCCGGCGCTCGCTGCGGCCGGCCTGCCGCCGGCCCGGCTCGAGCGCATGAAGACGGCCGTCGCCGAGGCGGTCATGAACGCGATGGAGCACGGCAACGGGTTCCGGCCCGAGCTCCCTGTCGTCATCCGGCTCTTCCGCGACGGCGGCTCGCTGGTCGTGGACGTGACAGACCGGGGCTCCGCGCGGCCGATCCCGGCTGCGTCCGAGCCGGACCTCGAGGCCAAGCTCGCCGGCGAGCAGACGCCGCGCGGGTGGGGCCTCTTTCTGATCCGCAACATGGTGGACGAGCTGGAGGTGACCGGGGACGACGAGCACCACACCACCCGGCTCGCGATGCACCTGGAAGGAGACGGCGATGACAACCGCTCTTGAGGTAAGGCTTGACGTGAGCGACGGCGCCGCGACGCTGCACCTGGTGGGTGAGGTCGACCGCGATGCCGGCGACGCCTTGGACCGGGCGTACACATCGGCGGCGGCGGCCGGAGCGGCGTCGATCACGCTCGACTTCGCCGCCGTGCCGTACATCAACTCGAGCGGCATCGCGCTCATCGTGGGATTGCTGGGCCGGGCTCGCGCAGCGGGCATCCCCGTCACCGCGCGCGGCCTCACCGACCACTACCGGGAGATCTTCGAGATCACCCGCCTGTCCGACTTCATGACCATCGAGGCAGGGGCGCCCGCCCCAGAGGGGAGCAGGAGATGACCGAGACCACGGTTTCGATGACCGTGCGGACGCCCAGCGACCGCACCAGCGTGATCGACATCGCCGGCGAGGTGACGGCCGCCAGCGAGGGCGCGCTCATGGACGCCTACGGGCGCGCCAGCGGCGAGCACACCCGCTGGGTCGTCCTCAACTTCAGCGAGCTGGAGTACATGAATTCCAGCGGCATCGGCCTGCTCGTCACGCTGCTCGTCCGCGCCAACCGCCAGAAGCAGCGCCTGCTGGCGTTCGGCCTGACCGACCACTACCGCCAGATCTTCCAGCTCACGCGGTTGGACGAGGCGATCGCCATTCACGGTAGCGAGTCCGAGGCGATGGCCGCCGCCGCCTGAACAGAAAGGAACCACACCATGTCCGAGAAGCGCGCACAGCGCGACGGCGACGCCTGGGCGAAGCCGGTCGCACATCTCGAGATCGCCGGGGTCGAGCCCGGCTCGGCGGGGATCAACGTGTCCGGGCGCCGCCCCACCTCGCCGGTGCACGGGTTCGGCCGGATGTGGCAGAAGACCTACCGCATCCGCCTTGAGGGAGCCGACGTGGAGCCGGCCGAGGTCATCGCCGTGTGGAAGCGCGACTTCCCCACGTTCTGGCCGAAGGGCAACCGCTTCTTCGCCCCGCTGGCGGGCATCCAACCCGGCGAGGTGGCCGTGCTTGACCTGACCATGCCGGGCGGGCTCAAGCTCTCGACCGGAGTGCTCGTGCTCTACGCTGACGAGGAGTCGTTCACGCTGATGACGCCGGAGGGGCACATGTTCGCCGGCTGGATCACGTTCAGCGCCTTCGACGACGGCGGCGTGACCGCTGCGCAGGCGCACGTCCTCATGAGGGCATCCGACCCGCTCTACGAGATGGGAATGACCTTCGGCGGGCACCGGCAGGAGGATCGCCACTGGGTCCACACGCTCCGGTCGCTGGCTGCGGCGTTCGGCGTCGAAGGCGACGTGACCATCGAGAACGTGTGCGTCGACCGCCGGCGTCAGTGGGCGAAGGCCGGGAACGTGTGGCACAACGCCGGCATCCGGTCGGGTATGTACACGGCCATGGCGCCGATGAGGCTCATGACCAGGCCGTTCCGGCGTGCCTGAGGCAGATCTGGACGCGATCGTCGTCGGCTCGGGCCCGAACGGCCTGGCCGCGGCGATCGCGCTCGCTCAGGCGGGGCGCTCGGTGCGGGTGATCGAGGGGGAGCCGACCATCGGCGGCGGCACCCGCACCGAGGAGCTCACGCTTCCCCGGCACCTCCACGACGTCTGTTCGGCTGTCCACCCGCTCCTGCTCGGCTCCCCGTTCCTCTCGACGCTGCCGCTCGCCGAGCACGGCCTCGCCGTCGTGCACCCCGAGATCCCGCTCGCACACCCGCTCGACGGCGGTCGCGCCGTGGCGCTTCACCGCTCGATCGAGCGGACGGCGGCTGGGCTCGGCCGCGACGGTCGCGCCTACGAGCGCCTCCTCGGGCCGCTCGTGCGCGACCGGGAGGCGCTGATGGACGTCCTGCTCGGGCCGCCGCTCCGCCCGCCCCGGCGCCCGCTGGCGGCTGCGCGGTTCGCGGCGCTCGGCATCCGCTCCGCGGCCGGCCTCACCCGCCGGTTCGACGACGAGGAGGCGCGGGCGCTCCTGGCCGGAAACGCCGCCCACTCGATGCGGCCGCTGACCGCTCCGGGCACCGGCGCCTTCGCCCTGCTCCTCGTGATGCTGGCCCACGGCGTCGGCTGGCCGGTCGCCGTCGGCGGTTCACGCGCGATCGCCGATGCCATGGCGTCGTACCTGCGATGGCTCGGGGGTGAGATCCAGACCGGGACGACGGTGACGTCGTTCCGCGAGCTTCCGCCGTCGCGCGCGGTCATCCTCGACGTCACGCCGCGGGCCCTCCTTCGCATCGCCGGCGACCGGCTCACGTCGCGCTACCGCCGCGCGCTTGCCCGCTTCCGCTACGGCCCCGGCATCTTCAAGGTCGACTACGCGCTGAGCGCACCCGTGCCGTGGGAGGCAACCGAATGCCACGGCGCGGGAACGGTGCACGTCGGCGGCACACGCCGGGAGCTGGCCGAGTCGGAGGCCGACGTCGCCGCCGGCCGCGCCCCGCGACGGCCGTACGTCCTGGTCGCGCAGCAGAGCCTCTTCGACGGCGCGCGGGCGCCTGCGGGTGCCCACACCCTGTGGGCGTACTGCCACGTCCCGAACGGCTCGGCCGCGGACATGACTGACGCGATCGACCGGCAGATCGAGCGGTTCGCCCCCGGGTTCCGGGACGTCGTCACGGCCCGCCACTCGATGGGGCCGGCGCAGGTCGAGGCCAGGAACCCGAACTACGTGGGCGGCGACATCAACGGCGGGCTGGCTGACCTGCGCCAGCTCCTGGCCAGGCCGGCGCTTCGGCCCGTGCCGCACGCCACATCGGACCCGCGCATCTTCCTGTGCTCGTCGTCGACGCCGCCGGGCGGCGGCGTCCACGGCATGTGCGGCTGGCACGCGGCGCAGGCGGCGCTCCGCGGCGTCTTGCGCTGAAACACCGGCGCCTGTCGCCAGTGTTTCACGCTGAAACACCGGCGCCTGTCGCCAATGTTTCACGGCATGCGGTAGCGGCGGGGCCCCATGGGTTCGCGCGGCGTCTTGCGCTGATCCCCGCGGCTAGGCTCCAGGTGTGGCGGACGAGGTGATCCATCGCATCGACTCCGTGGCGGACCCGTCCCGCCTGCCGTACACCGTCTGCATCCTGCTTGAGAACCTGGTGCGCCGGGCCGGCACCGAGCACGTCACCGACGCCGACGTGAAGGCGCTCGCCAACTGGCCGGCGCCGACCGAGGGCGCGCAGCTCGCGTTCATGCCCGCGCGCGTGATCATGCAGGACCTGACGGGAGTCCCAGCGGTCGTCGACCTGGCGGCGCTGCGCTCGGCAGTCGCCCGGCGCGGCGGCGACGCATCGCGGGTCGACCCGCAGGTGCCGGTCGACCTCGTCGTCGACCACTCCGTCCAGGTCGACGCATTCGGAAACGGCGCCGCCTACGAGCGCAACATCGAGCACGAGTACGCCCGAAATGGCGAGCGCTATGCGCTCCTGCGCTGGGCGCAGGGGGCGTTCGGGAACTTCCGGGTCGTCCCGCCGGGGATGGGGATCGTCCACCAGGTGAACCTCGAGTACCTGGGCTCGGTCGTGACCGTGCGCGACGGCGTGGCCATGCCCGACACGCTGGTCGGCACCGACTCGCACACGACGATGATCAACGCGCTCGGCGTGCTCGGATGGGGCGTCGGCGGGATCGAGGCCGAGGCCGTCATGCTCGGCCAGCCGATCTACATGACCGCGCCGCAGGTCGTGGGCGTCCGGCTCTTGGGCGCGCTTCAGAGCGGCGTCACCGCCACCGACCTCGTGCTGACGATGACGGAGCGGCTGCGAAAGCACGGCGTCGTCGGCAAGTTCATCGAGTTCTTCGGCCCGGGCCTCGGAGCGCTCACGGTCGCCGACCGCGCCACCATCTCGAACATGTCGCCCGAGTTCGGGGCGACCGCCTCGACCTTCCCGGTCGACGGCGAGACGCTGCGCTACCTGCGCGACACCGGCCGCGCGCCTGAGCACGTCGACCTGGTCGAGCGCTACACGAAGGAGCAGGGCCTCTTCCGCACCGGCTCCGAGCCAGAGCCGGCCTACACCGAGACGCTGGACTTCGACCTCTCCGCCGTGGAGCCAAGCCTGGCCGGGCCTCGCCGGCCGCAGGACCGCGTGGCGCTGCCGCATGTCGGCGACAGCTTCGCCGACGCGTTCGGCGCGGGCCGAAACGGCGGCGGGCTCGGCGACGGGTCGGTCGTGATCTCGGCCATCACGTCGTGCACCAACACGTCCAACCCGGCGCTGATGGTGGCCGCGGGCCTCGTGGCGCGAAAGGCGGTCGAGCGCGGACTTACGACAAAGCCGTGGGTGAAGACGAGCCTCGCGCCGGGCTCGCGGGTCGTGATCGGGTACCTGCGCCGGGCGGCGCTCATGGAGCCGCTGGAGGCGCTCGGCTTCAACCTGGTCGGGTTCGGCTGCACGACCTGCATCGGGAACTCCGGGCCGCTGCCCGACGAGGTCGCCGGCGCGATCGAGCGCGACGACCTGAAGGTGGCGGCGGTGCTCTCCGGGAACCGCAACTTCGAGGCCCGCATCCACCCGGCCGTGCGGGCCAACTACCTGGCGTCTCCACCGCTCGTCGTGGCCTACGCGCTCGCGGGCACGGTGAACGCGGACCTCACCTCCGAGCCGCTGGGCGAGGGCACGGATGGCCCCGTCTTCCTGCGCGACGTCTGGCCGACCGCCGAGGAGGTGAGTGAGGCGCTCGCGGCCTCCTTCTCGCCCGACCTCTTCACCGACGAGTACGGGCGGATCTTCGACGGTGACGAGCGCTGGCGCGGCCTGCCGGTGCCGGAGGGCGAGCTCTACGCCTGGGATCCCGACTCCACCTACGTCCGCGAGGCGGCCTTCTTCTCACACGACGCCGACCTCTCCGACATCGTCGACGCGCGCGTCCTGGCGCTCGTCGGCGACTCGGTGACGACCGACCACATCTCGCCGGCGGGGGCGTTCGCGCCCGGCACGCCGGCCGGGCAGTGGCTCGTCGAGCACGGCGTCGCGCCGCGTGACTTCAACTCCTACGGCGCCCGTCGTGGCAACCACGAGGTGATGGTGCGGGGGACGTTCGCCAACATCCGTCTGCGAAACGCGCTCGTCGAGCGGGAGGGCGGCTACACCCGCCATCTGCCGTCGGGCGAGGAGATGACGATCTACGACGCCGCCCAGCGCTACCGCGAGGAGGGCGTCCCGCTCGTCGTCATCGCCGGCCGGGAGTACGGCTCGGGCAGCTCGCGCGACTGGGCCGCGAAGGGCTCGGCGCTGCTCGGCGTCCGTGCGGTGATCGCCCAGAGCTTCGAGCGCATCCACCGGTCGAACCTGGTGGCGCTCGGCGTCATCCCGCTCCAGTTCGCCGACGGCGAGTCGGCCGAGAGCCTCGGCCTCGACGGCACCGAGACCTACACGATCCGCGGGCTGGCCGAGCTCGACGTCGGGTCGCGGGTCGACGTCGCGGTGAACGGCGGCGAGCGCTCGTTCACCTGCCTCGCCCGGCTGGATGCCCCGGCCGACGTCAAGGTCTACCGCGACGGCGGCCTGCTCCAGATGGTCATGCACCAGCTGATGGCGTAAATTCGTCGGGTGGGTACGACCCGACGACGCCTGCTCGCGAGCGCCGGCCTGGCCGCAGGCGGCGTCGCAGCGGGCTCGCTGCCGGCGTCGGCGGCGGCGCGGGGCGGGCGGCTCCCGTTCCACGGCCGCCACCAGGGCGGGATCACGACGCCGCCCCAGAGTCATCTCCGATTCACAGGCTTCGACGTCGCCGGATCGCGGGCCGATCTCGCCGGGCTGCTGCGCGCGTGGTCCGACGCCGCCGCCCGGATGTGCGACGGCGAGCCCGTCGGGCCGGTCGGCGGCGACCCCTCCTCTGCGCCGGTGGACCCCGGCGACGCGTACGGCCTGCCGGCGTCCCGACTCACGGTGACGTTCGGCTTCGGCCCGTCGCTCTTCGACGGCCGGTTCGGATTGCGGGCTGAGCGCCCGGCGGCGCTCGCCGACCTGCCCGCGTTTCACGGCGACCACCTCGAGGCGGCCCGAAGCGGAGGGGACATCGGCGTCCAGGCGTGCGCCGACGACCCCCAGGTCGCGTTCCACGCCGTCCGCACGCTGGCCCGGATCGGGCGTGGGGTGGTGACGGCACGCTGGTCGCAGGCCGGGTTCGACTCGGCTCCCGACGGACGCACCGGCCGGAACCTGATGGGGTTCAAGGACGGCACCAACAATTTGGACGCCTCCGACCCGGTGGCGATGCGCCGCAACGTGTGGGTCGGAGACGGCGACGCCCCCGCCTGGATGCGCGGCGGGACGTACCTCGTGACGCGGCGCATCCGGATCCGGATCGAGCGCTGGGACGCGAGCGACCTCGACGAGCAGGAGACCGACGTCGGCCGGCGCAAGGTGTCCGGGGCGCCGTTCGGCGCGCGCTCCGAGTTCGCGCCGGTCGTCCCCGAGCTGGAGCCCAGGCATAGCCACATCATGCTCGCCAACCCGCGCAGAGGCGGAAGCGAGGCCGAGCGGATCCTGCGCCGCGGCTACTCGTTCGACGACGGCCTGCTGCCCGACGGCCGCCTCGACGCGGGCCTCTTCTTCGCCGCCTTCCAGCGCGATCCCCGGCACCAGTTCGTGCCGATCCAGCATCGCCTCGCGGCCCACGACCTGCTGGGCGAGTACCTGATCCACACCGGCAGCGCGATCTTCGCTGTCCCGCCGGGGTGCCGGACCGGCGGGTACGTCGGCGACACGCTGATCTAGGCTGAGCAGGTGACCCTGGTCGCCGACCTCGAGCGTGCGCTGGGCGCGGCCGCCGTCCTCTCAGAGCCCGCCGAGCTCCGCACGTACGAGTGCGACGGCCTGACCGGGCACCGCGCGGTGCCGCGGGCGGTCGTCCTGCCCCGCTCCACGGAAGAGGTGAAGGCCGCGGTGCGGGTGTGCCGCGAGCACAAGGCGCCGTTCGTTGCCCGAGGCGCGGGGACCGGCCTCTCGGGCGGCGCGGTGCCGGTCGCCGAGGGCATCGTGGTCGGCCTCGCCCGGATGAACCGCATCCTGGAGGTCGACGTGCCGAACCGGCGGGTGCGCGTGCAGCCCGGCGTCACGAACCTCGATGTGACCCGGGCGGTCGCCGCGCACGGGCTCTTCTACGCGCCCGACCCGTCGAGCCAGCAGGTGTGCACGATCGGCGGCAACGTTGCCGAGAACTCGGGCGGTGCCCACTGCCTGAAGTACGGATTCACCTCGACCCACGTGCTCGAGCTGGTGGTGGTGCTCTCCGACGGCGAGGCGGTGCGGCTCGACCGCGACGGCCCCCTCGACCTGGCAGGCGCGTTCGTCGGCTCCGAGGGCACCCTCGGGATCGCCACCGAGGTCGTCGTTCGGGTCGTGCCGCGGCCGCAGCGGGTCGAGACGCTGCTGGCGGCGTTCCCGTCCACCGACGCGGCCGGCGAGGTGGTGTCGGCGATCATCGGCGCCGGGATCGTCCCGGCCGCCGTCGAGATGATGGACGCGCTGACGATCCAGGCTGCCGAGGACGCCGTCCACGCGGGACTGCCGCGCGATGCCGGCGCGGTGCTGCTCGTCGAGCTCGACGGACCGGCGGCCGAGGTGGAGCTAACCCGCAGCCGCGTCGAGGCGCTGTGCGCCGAGGGCCGCGCGTCGGAGGTGCGGGTGGCGGCCGACGAGACCGAGCGGGCCGGGCTCTGGCACGGGCGCAAGGCCGCCTTCGCCGCGATGGGGCGCGTCAGCCCCGACTACTACGTCCAGGACGGCGTCGTCCCGCGCACCCGCCTGCCGCAGACGCTGCGCAGGATCGAGGAGCTCTCGAACCGCTACGGCCTGCGGGTCGGGAACGTGTTCCACGCCGGGGACGGGAACCTGCACCCACTCGTCCTCTACGACGCGGCCGTCGAGGGCGAGGCGGAGCGGGCGGAGCGGCTCGCCGCCGAGATCCTGGAGGCGTGCGTCGACGCGGGCGGGTCGCTCACCGGCGAGCACGGGATCGGCGTCGACAAGGTCTGCTCGATGCCGTGGATGTTCTCGGAGGGCGACATCCGGGCGATGGAGGGACTGCGGGCAGCGTTCGATCCCGATGGGCTCTGCAATCCCGGAAAGCTCCTGCCCACGCCGCGGCTCTGCGGCGAGGTGCCGGGCCCGTACCGGCGCCACCCGCTGGAGCGCGGGGGGGTGGCGGAGCGGTTCTGATCGAACACGAGCCGGGCGACCTCACCGCCGTCGTCGACGGCCGCGTCGCGCTGGGCGAGCTGGCAGCGACTCTTGCCGAGCGCGGCCAGATGCTGGCGCTCGACCCCCCCGGCGCGGAGCGCCGCACCGTGGCGGAGGCCTTCTCGTCGGCCGTCACCGGGCCGCGCGCGCACGGCTACGGGCCGCCTCGCGATCTTCTGCTCGGCGTCGCCCTGCGGCTCCCGGACGGCTCGGTCATCCACGGCGGCGGCCGGGTGGTGAAGAACGTCGCCGGCTACGACCTGCCGCGGCTCGCCACCGGCGCGGGCGGCCGCCTGGGCGAGATCGTGCGCGTCTGCCTGCGGCTGCATCCGCTTCCGGCCGCGACGCGGACGGTCGTCGCCGAGCCCTGCGATCCCGTCGTCCTCGAGCCGCTGCGGCCGGCGTGTGTGGAGTACGCCTGGCCGCCGGGGCACATGCTGGTGCGCTTCGAGAGCCCCGCCGCCGCTGAGCTGGCCGACCAGGCCCAGATGCTGGTGGGTGGCGAGATCGTCGCCGACGACGAGCCGCTCTGGGCCGAGCACCGCGAGCTGGCCGCCGGCCTGCCGGTCCACCGCATGCTCCCGGCCGTCGCACCGGCGGCGATCGACGAGCTGCGCACGTCCGGCGCGACGCGCATCGTCGGCCGCCTGGCTCGCGGCATCCTCCACGCCGACGTGGAAGAACGGGGTCAGACCCCGATCTTTCACCCGCTCGAGCAGCGGGTGGTGGAGGCGTTCGGTGGCTGAGGCCTCGACGCGCGAGCTGCTCGACACCTGCGTCCACTGCGGCTTCTGCCTGCCGGCCTGCCCGACCTACCAGCTCTGGGGGGACGAATCGGACTCGCCTCGCGGCCGCATTCACCTGATGCACCTGATCGAGGCCGGCGAGCTGGAGTGGGGGCCGTCGCCTGCGCTCCACTTCGACCGCTGCCTGGGCTGTATGGCCTGCGTTCCGGCCTGCCCGAGCGGCGTGCGCTACGACCTCCTGATCGAGCGCACCCGAGCCGAGCGCCGCGACCGCGCCCCACGGGGAGCGTGGGCGCGCGTCCTCGACGCGGCGATCTTCGCGACCGTCCCGCGGCCACGGCTCCTGCGCGCGCTCTCGTGGCCGCTCGCGCTCGGGATCCGGCCGTTTGCCCTCGCCCCGCGGGTGCGGCCGGCCGACCTGCGCGCCCGGCCCGACCGTACGACGCCCGCACGGGGCGAGCGCCGGATGACCGCGGCGCTCCTCGAGGGCTGCGTCCAGCGCGCGCTCTTCGGCCGGGTGAACCTGGCGGCGGCGCGGTCGCTGGCCGCCGACGGCTGCGAGGTCGTCGTGCCCACAGGGCAGGGCTGCTGCGGGGCGCTCGCGCTCCACGCCGGCCGCGAGCCGGAGGCGCGCCGGCGGGCCGCCGCGACGGTCGCGGCGTTCGCCGGCCACGACCGGATCGTCGTCACCGCCGCGGGGTGCGGCTCGGCGATGAAGGGCTACGGCGAGCTCCTGGGAACGGACGAGGCCCGCC
>DATIDU010000306.1:0-9526 GCA_035456145.1 Gaiellales bacterium
GAGTGCTGCTCGCCGACCTCGAGGCCGAGGTCGCGTGCCAGCGAGCGGGCGAGCTCGGCGAGCCACGGTGTGCGCGGCATCGGCGGCCACGTGCCGCGATCCTCGATCTCGCCGGTGACGCCCTCGTAGGCACCGTCGCGGCCGAGCTCCGCGAGGGCGAAGCGCAGGTCCTCGGGGACGCTCGAGCGGATGTCGAGCGTCGCGCTGGCCTCGCCGGGCACGGTGTTGGCCGAGTCGCCGCCCTGCACCGTCGTGACCACCGACGTCATCTCGGGCCGCCCGGCCGAGAGCCCTTCGATGCGCACGATCTCGCGGGCCAGGGCCGAGACTGCGCTTCGCCCCCGGTGGGTGTCCGCGCCGGCGTGGGCCGGCCGGCCGTGGAGGTGGAGCGTGCGCCAGATCGCGCCCTTGCGCTCGGAGACGAGGTCGCCGTTCTCGCGGGCGCACTCGAAGACGAGCGCTGCCGCGGCTCCCGCCGCCTCGGCGCACACGGCCGGTGCGCGAAGCCGCGTCTCCTCGTCGGCGCACACGAGCAGGCGCACCTCCGAGAAGGGCCGGCTCGGCGCGGCGGCCAGCCGCTCGATTGCCGCCGCCGCCAGGAGCACGCCGCCCTTCATGTCGGCCACGCCGGGGCCGAAGCAGCGGTCGCCCTCGCGCCGGAACGGCCGCCGGGCCGCCTCGCCGAGCGGGAAGACGGTGTCGGTGTGGCCGAGGAGCGCCACCGACGGGCCGCCGCCGCCCGGAAGCGTCACGACCATGCTGCGCGCCGGGCCGTCGGGCTCAGGCACCCAGCGGCTCGTGCACCCGGAAGCCGCCAGCCACTCCGCGACGCGCTCGGCGATCCACTCCTGCTCTGTCCCGTAGGACGGCGAGTCGTGGTTCACGAGCTCCTCGAGTCGCGAGCAGAAGCGCTCGAGCACGTCAGAAGCCGTAGCGCTCCTCCTTCCACGGGTCGGCGTCGTTGTGGTAGCCGTACCCCTCCCAGAACCCCGGCCGGTCGACGTCCGAGAACTCGAGGCCGCGAAGCCACTTGGCGCTCTTCCAGAAATAGCGGCTCGGCACCATGAGCCGCAGCGGATAGCCGTGCTCGGGCGTGAGGGGCGCACCGTCAGCTGCGTACGCCAGGAGCGCGTCGTCGTCATCGACCGCCTCGATTGGAAGGTTCGCGGTGAAGCCCTGCTCAGCGTGGGCGATGACGAACCGGGCGCTCTCGAGCGGCTCGACCGCAGCCAGGAGCGCCCGCACCGGGACGCCGCGCCACGGCATGTCGAGTCGCGACCAGCGCGTCACGCAGTGGATGTCGGCCAGCGTCTCGCGCTCGCCCAGCTCCAGCAGCTCGTCGAATGACAGGCGCAGCGGACAGCGGACGAGGCCGAATGCACGGAAGTCCCAGGTCGCAGGGTCGATGCGCGGCACGCTTCCGGCGTGCAGGACCGGCCATTTGTCGGTGTAGTACTGGCCCGGTGGGATGCGCGTCTCGTCGATCCCGGCGGCGCGGGCCTTCGTGTCGATGCCGGTGCGCGCCATCCGCGTAGTCTGCCCCCTGCCGGAGGGCGGCGGCGCGGTTGTACGCTGCGGTCATGACCGTCGTTCCCGATCGGGCGCTCGTCCGGATGACCGGGCCCGACGCCGTGACCCATCTCCAGAGCATGGTGTCGAACGACGTCGAGGCGATTCCGGCTGGAGGCGGCGCCTACGCGCTCCTCCTCACGCCCAAGGCGCGCGTGATCGCCGACCTCGAGGTGTTCAACACGGGTGGCGGGCTGGTCCTCGCGTGCTCGCCCGAGGTGCGCGACGACCTGGTGGAGGTGCTCGTGCGCGCCCGGTTCCGCAAGAAGGTCGAGCTCGAGCCGGCGGCGGGCGCGGTCGTCTGGGGCGACGCCGACGGAGCGCTGGCGACGCTTGAGACGCCGATCGGTCCCTACCGGCTCGTCGAGGACGCGCCGGCCGGGAACGGCTCCGGGGACTGGGAGGTCGCCCGGATCGAGGCCGGGATCCCCCGGTTCGGCCGCGAGTTCGGCCCCGACACGATGCCGGCGGAGGCGGGGCTCGTCGAACGCGCGGTGAGCTTCACCAAGGGCTGCTATCCCGGCCAGGAGCCGATCGCGCGGCTCCACTACCGCGGCCACGCCAACCGCGGCCTGCGCGGGCTGGCGTTCCGCCGCGGCCTCCCGGAGCCGGGTGCACCGGTGACGGCGGAGGGCCGCGAGGTGGGGCGGGTCACGTCGGTCGCGGAGTCAACCCGCTTCGGCGCGATCGGCCTGGGGGTGCTCCGGAGCGAGGTCGCCGATCGCCAGAAGGTCGACGCGGGCGGCGTCGCCGCGGTCGTGAAGCCGCTGCCGTTTCGCTGACCGTCAGGCGGTCGGCGCTCCGGCGAGCTTCCGCGCCCGCACCTCGAACACCTACTTCTCCCAGTCGCCGATCTCGTACGCCGCGCCCGGCGTCGCGCCGACGACGATCAGGGTGGTGGGCGACGCGGTGGCCTCGATCTTGCGCTTCACGGCCGGCCCGACCGACACCATGCCGCCCGCCTGGATCGTGACCGTCTCGCCGTCCAGCGTGGCCTCGACCTCGCCGGCATGGACGAAGTACAGCTCCTCCTGCCCGGACTCGTGCTCGTCGTGCTCGGGGATGAGGACGTTCCCGGCGTCCTTCGTCACCCCGTTCACGCCGAAGGCCGTGATGCCGAAGTGATGGCGGATCGACTTCCACGTCGCCGGCCAGTCGGGTTTCACCGGCGGGACCTCGTTCACATCCGCGACCTTCCAGCCCGTCCCCTGGGTGGTGCTCATCTCGAGCCTCCCTTAGATGGTCATTCCCCCGCGAACTCCATGATCTGCCGGCCCCGGTCGCGGAAGCCCTGCTTCAGGTAGAAGTCGGGGATTCCCACCTCGTGGTCGTCCGGAGTCACGCGAAGCTCGATCGACTGTATTCCACGCCGCTGGCACTCCGCCACCGCGCTTCGCAGGAGGCGCGAGCCGATCCCGCGGCCGCGTGCTGAGGGCTGCACCCAGATCTCCTCGATCCCGGCCGACGCGCCGCCTCCCGCCGAGATGCGGATCGTGGTCGTCGCCACGGCCGACTCGCCCGCCAGCGTGAAGAAGCCGCGGCCCGGGTCGTCGAGGATCGCCTCGACGTTCTGGCGCAGGTGGCGCACCTCGCGGCCCTCGTGGCTGAAGAACGCCTTGAGGAGCCTGGTGATGACCTCGACGTCGTCGGCGGTCGCCAGGCGCGGCGTCGCGGCGGTCATCCGGCCACCCCGCAGTAGTCGACGGCCGCCAGCGCCAGCGCCTGCGTGCAGCTGACGAGGTCGTCCACCGGCACGTACTCGTCGATGGTGTGGCCCCAGGCCAGCGAGCGGGGCCCGAAGCCGATCGACGGCGTGTCGGCAAAGCGGGTGAAGGTAGCGGCGTCGAACCAGGAGTCGAGCCCGCCGAGCGACGGCGGCTCGCCCGCTGCGGCGCTGGCCTTCGCCACGGCCTCGACGATCGGGTGGGCGGCGTCGACCTCGGCGGGCGGGATGTCGAGCGCCCACTCGATCGCCGGCGGATGGAGCGCCAGCCACGGGTCGGCCGCAGCCGCCGCGGCGATCCAGGCTGCGATCTCGGCCTCCACCTCGCGGCCCCAGCCGTCGTCGTCGGCGTTCCCCGGCAGGTACATCACCTCGCACGTCAGGGAGCACGACGCGGGGTAGGTCACCGCCCACTCGCCGCCCGAGATCTTGACCGGCACGATCGTGCCGGACGACAGGTGCGGGTGGCGCTTGTCGGGCCGCCCCATCCACTCCTCGCGGAGGCGGCGCACCGCGTCGAGCACGACCGACATCTTCTCGATCGCGTTCACGGCGCCGCCGTCCTTCCAGTGCGGCTGGGCCATCTCGGCGTGGCCGGGCCTTCCCTCCACGGTGATCGTCGGCGTGAGCGACCCCCGGCATGCGACCCAGACCTCGAAAGCCGTCGGCTCGGGGACGATCCCGGCGTCGGCGCGGACGCCGTGGCGCACGGCGGCCAGGCCGCCGGCGCCCGAGGATTCCTCGTCGGTCACCGTGTTCACGACGACGTCGCCGGCGAGCTTCACGCCGAGGCGCGCGAGCACCTCGGTCGCGAACACCATGCAGGCGACGCCCCCCTTCATGTCGCACGCTCCCCGGCCGTAGAGGTTGCCGTCACGCACCTCGGCCTGGTTGGGATCGCTCGTCCAGCGCTCCTTCGGGTCGGACGGGACGACGTCGATGTGGCCGTTCAGGAGCAGGCTGCGGCCGCCGCCCGCGCCTGCGAACCGGGCTGCGAGCTGCGGCCGGCCCTCGAACGCGAGGCCGGGCGGGATCTGGCGCGTGCCGGCGACGTCGGCCGGCGCCGGCTCCCAGATGTCGACGGCCGCGCCGGCGCGGCCCAGCCGCTCCCCCAGGTAGGCCTGGAGGTCGGCCTCCGCCCTGGGCGGATCGTCCGGCTCCCGCGCGGTCGTGTCGAAGCCGATCAGCGCTGACGTCAGCTCGACCAGCTCCTCGCGCCCGGCGGCAACCTCGTCGAGGATGCGCTGCTCCAGCGTCACGGTGGGCGATGATAGGTGACCGTTGGAGCAGTTCGGCGCACACGACCGCCGCGAGACGGCCCGCCGCCGCGCCCGCCGGCGGCGGAGGATGGCAGTCGCCGCGCTCGCGCTCGCGGTCGTTATCGTGGCCGGCGTCGCGGCCGCCGTGGCGGTGTCGTCCTCACCCGGCCGCGGAGCCCGGACAGAGAGCGACGCCACCCGTTCGGCGACATCGACCGGCACCGTCACCACCACGGCGGAGCCCGACACGCGGCCGCACGGCAGCGTCACGGTCGCTGCGGTCGGCGACACGATGCTCGGGACGACGCCCACGCTTCCGCCGTCGCCCGACACCTACCTGGCGAGGATGCGGCGGGCCCTGACCGGCGACGTCGTCTTCGGCAACCTCGAGGGGACGCTCACCGACGCAACCGCCTCGAAGTGCGGCGTGCCGTCCACGTCGTGCTTCGCGTTCCGGGTGCCGCCCGGGTTCGCCCACGCCCTGCACGCGGCCGGCTTCACCATCATGTCGAGCGCCAACAACCACTCGTACGACTTCGGCCAGGCGGGCGAGGACCAGACCGTGCATGCGCTCCACCGGGCGGGCATCGCCCAGACCGGGCTCGCCGGTGAGATCACCGTCGTCCACGTCAAGGACTTCCGGATCGCCGTCGTCGGCTTCGCGCCGTATCCGAACACGGGGCCGTTGAACGATCTGCCCTCCGCCCGCCGGATCATCCGCAGGGCGGCGCGACGGGCCGACCTCGTGGTGTGCGCCATCCATGCCGGCGCGGAGGGCACCTCCGCCCTGCACCTGACCGGCGGCGAGGAGATCTACCTGGGCGAGGACCGCGGTAACCCCGAGGCGTTCGCGCACATGGCCGTCGACGCCGGCGCCGACCTCGTTCTGGGATCGGGGCCGCACGTGCTGCGCGGGATGGAGGTCTACCACCGCCGCCTGATCGCCTACAGCCTCGGGAACTTCGCCGGGTACCACAACTTCAGCCTGGAGGGCGTCCTCGGCGAGTCGGCCGTCCTGCACGTGACGCTCGCCGCCGACGGGCGCTTCCGGTCGGGCCGCATCATGTCGGTGCGGCTGGTCGGCGCCGGCCAGCCCGTTCCCGACCCCTCGGGTGCGGCGGCCACGCTTGTCGGACAGCTCTCGCGGGCCGATCTGGGGGCCCGCGGGGTCCGGGTCGGGCCTGGCGGCATCATCCAGGGGTAGATGAGTGATTCCACGGCCTCGTGGTGTCCTGGGCGGCGAGAAGCGAGTAGCGCAAGGACGCAGGGAGGGTCAATATCGGCACGAGATATTGGCCCGACCGAGGACGCCGCGATGCGACGGTTCGCAGCCGCAGCCCTCCCGCAGATTGCCGACCCACCTCAGATGAACGTCCAGGCACGCGGGGCCGTGGAGTCAATCATCTAGAGCCCGCCTCACTTCCAGCGGCTGCCTGCTTTCCCCCGTTCGGGGCATTCCTCGCGTTCGAGCGTCTCGCTATCACGAGAGTGACGCCCGTTCGGCCCCCCGAAGAGCCTCTTGCTCCGGCCACCGCCCTCCCCCTCCGGCGGTCGTGGACGTCGATCCACCCCCTGGAATCGAGCAAGAAAGGCTGCGGATCATGATCAAGTGGAACCACCGCGCTCTCCGCGTCGCCCTCGCCCTGGCCGCCATCGCCTCGTTCGTCGTTTCGTCGGGCGCCGGCGTTCGCTGGGTCGCGTAAGGCAAACGTACGCAATTCTTGGCGCTCACTCAGGTGCCGGGAGCGGCCGATAACACTCCCGAGCCCCCGTGAGCGCCGCTGCTTCTTCACCGTCCCGTTCGTATCCGCCCCGGCTGCTCCGGTACGTCCTCACCGTCATCGCGGTGACCGTGCCGGTGGCGGTCGGGGCGATTCTGCGTATCGTCTCGTCGCCGCCGCCCGGGGACGTCGTCGTCGGCGTGATCGCGTTCGGCGCTGCCGCGCTCGCGGCTGAGGCGAAGCCCGTCCCGCTCGACGAGGCGGGGCACAAGCGGGTCTCGCTGGCCTTCGTCTTCCTGCTCTCGGCGCAGGTGCTCTTCGGCTGGCAGTACGCCGTCCCGGCCGCCCTCGTCGCGGCCGCTGCGGTGGAGGTGGTCGAGCGCGGCTTCTCGCTGCGCGGCGCCTTCAACACGGCGACGTACGGGCTCTCGGCGTTCGCGTCGGCCGTCCCGGCGTTCCTCCTCGGCCTCGACGGCACCCGCATCGGCGCCGCCAACGCCGACAAGCTCGTGGTGCTCGCGTTCTCCGGCGGGGCCGCCTACCTGGCCACGAACGTCATGCTCGTGACCATCGCCGTGACGCTGGCGCAGGGCGCGCCGCTCAGGAAGATGTCGAACGACCACATCCGCCACTCGGGGCCGGCGTTCGTCATCATGGCGTTCATCTCGGCGCTGGCGGTGTCGCTCTGGAAGGTGAACCCCACCCTCGAGATGCTCCTCGCCGGACCGCTCTTCGCGCTCGCCCTCTACCAGCGCTACGCCTACCGGACGGTGCTCGCGGTCCGCGACGCCGAGACCGACGCGCTGACGACGCTCGGCAACCACCGCTCGTTCCAGACCGACCTGCGCGAGACACTCGCACTGGCGGCCTCGACGCGAGGGGTCGTCTCGCTCGTCCTGATCGACCTCGACGACTTCAAGAGCATCAACGACCGGTACGGGCATCCGGTCGGCGACCGCGTCCTCCAGCAGGTCTCGGAGATCCTCCGCGATGCGTTCGGAGCCGAGGCCGCCTACCGAATCGGAGGCGAGGAGTTCGCGCTGATCCTCCCCGACCGCCACGGCCCGATCGCCTACGCCGCCCTGGAGCGCGTGCACCACCGGCTGTGGCAGAGCGCGTTCCCGCACGGCGAGCCGGTCACGGTGAGCGCGGGCGTCGCCACCGTCCCCGACCATGCCGACGACCGCGACGAGCTCCTGAGGGTCGTCGACGCGTCGCTCTACTGGTCGAAGAACCACGGCAAGAACCGCTCGTGCCTCTACTCCGACTCGGTCGTCAGGATCTACACGCCCGCCGAGATCGCAGGCGTCGCCGAGCGCACCGCGCGCCTGCGCGCCGCCGAGGGCCTGATTCGCGTCGTCGACGCCAAGGACACCTACGCCGGCGCCCATTCGCAGTCGGTGTCGCGGCTGGCCGAGGGCATCGCCCGGTCGATGGGCCTCGATGTGGAGACGGTCGAGCAGGTACGGCTCGCCGGTCTCCTGCACGACCTCGGCAAGATCGCAATCCCAGATCGGATCCTCCAGAAGCCGGGCAAGCTCGACCCCGACGAGCTGCGGGTGATGCGCGAGCATCCCGAGCTCGGCTACCGGCTGCTCGAGGGCCTGGGGGTCTCGCCTGTCGACCGCTGGATCCGCCACCACCACGAGTGGTGGGACGGCTCGGGTTATCCGCTGGGACTGGCCGGCGACGAGATCCCGCTCGGGTCGCGGATCATCCTCGTCGCCGACGCCTTCGACGCGATGACGTCGGATCGCGTCTACCGCGCCGCCGGCACGAGCGAGTCGGCGTTCGCCGAGCTCCGCCGCCGCAGCTGGACGCAGTTCGACGCCCGGATAGTGTCCGCGCTCGAGGAGTACCTCGCATCGGAGAGCTCCCACCTCGCCGGTCTCAGGCGGGAGGCCGGCTGATGGTGCTTCTGCTCGCGGTGGGGTTGGGCATCGGCGTCGGCTGGCTGCTCGGCGGTCGCCTGGCGCGGCTCGCCGATCTCAGGCTGCGGGCGATGTGGCTCTTCTACGCGGCGATCGGCCTTCAGATCGTGGCCTTCCCGTCTCAGACGCTGCCCTGGGCCGTCGGCGACCGGATGGCGATCGGCCTCTGGCTGGGGTCGTACGGCTGCCTGGTCGTGGCCGCCGCGTGCAACCTCCGCGTGCGGGGTGCCGCGATCGTCGGCCTCGGCATGGCGTCCAACCTGGTCGCGGTGATCGCAAACGGCGGCCACATGCCCGGCCTTCCGTCCGCGCTTCGTGCCGCCGGCCACACCTACACGGGCGCGCATAACAACGAGGTTGTCGCGAGCCATCCGCACCTGGCCTGGCTCGTCGACCGCTGGGCCGTCCCGCACTGGATCCCCGGCGGGAACGTGTACTCCGTCGGCGATGTCCTGATCGCCGTCGGCGCCGTCGTCATGGTGGCGGCCGCGATGGGCGGGCACCTGCCGTTCTCCGGCCGCTCGGGGCGTCAGCAGCCGCTCGAGACCGGCCTCGCCGGCGGGCCCACGTCGACACCGTAGCGGCCGTCGAGGCGCCTCAGCAGGCTGCGGTAGACGTCCATGTCGGCATGCGTCCAGTCGCCGTGCGTCTGGCAGCGCCAGGCGGCGTAGAGCTCGTGGTGGAAGGGGCTCGTGAGGCTCTCGTTGTGGCCGATCACGTTGCGGAGCTTGATCCCGAATCGCCACTGGAGCCACGCGGTCAGGCGAAGCGACGAGCGCATCTGGGCAACGTTCCCGAGCACCTCCGCGTCGCTCGTCCCGACGTGCTCGATCCCGATCGCCGTGTAGTTGAGCCCCACCGTGTGCCGGCAGATCGTGTCGAGGCGGACGAGCTGGTAGATGGTGCCGTCGGTGTCGATCACGAAGTGCGCGCACGTGCCCGGCAGCTCGTGGAGCTCTGAGTCAGGCACGTCGTTGGCGAAGGTCGCGTAGGCCGACTCGAAGGTCGTGCCGGCGGTGTAGTGCTCGACGATGACGCGCGGATGCTCCAACCGCCACGTGTCGAGGCCGTAGTGGCGCCTCGCATACGCGGCCGTCTCTGCCCGCCGCGTCGCCGAGAACGCGATCGGCCGCCACACGATGTGCGGCTTGGGCGGATGGACCGCCGCCCAGTGTCCGCCGGATGCGTCCGCGTGGCCGAACAGCTGGTGGTGCTGGCAGCCGCTCGCCACGAAGGCGAGCACGACGACGAGGCCCAGCGTGACGCGCATCGGCGAATGGTAGAAGGGAACCATCGGGGCCAGGTCAGCCGTGAAACACCGGC
>DATIDU010000307.1:0-12025 GCA_035456145.1 Gaiellales bacterium
GATCTTGCCCGTTCGCATATTCGACCTCCCAGGAGACGTCGACTGCCGGTCAACCGCGTGCACAGCATGCAGTGGGGTGAGGACGGCGCCCTCGACCCACTGCATATTGAGACGTTGATCTCAAATATCGGTTGCTGCCGCCGCCTTCTTGATGCACGACATGCGTGCATCCGAACCCGTGCACAAGAAAAGCCCCTGTCTCCAGAGGCTTTTCAGTGGAGCCAAGCGGGCTCGAACCGCTGACCTCCTGGGTGCGATCCAGGCGCTCTCCCAACTGAGCTATAGCCCCGCGAGCGGCGAAGTATATCGGTGAGCCAAGCTACCCCGGCCCCGCCCGGAGCCTCAGTCAAGCCGAGCCAGCCTCAGTCTGTCCTGTCTGCGAGATGCTCCTCGACGAGGTCGTCCAGCCGCTGGGTGAGCCACGTCGTGAAGGCGGCCACCGCGACATACCCGAGCCACTGCCGCTTGGTCACGCCGATGCCCTCCTTGTGCGCCTGTCGCGCGCGCAGGCTTCCACTCAGCGCCGGCCGCGCCAGCATCGCCATCGTCTCACCGGGCGTCATGTGTCTCTCCTCCTCACTGCTCCGGGCGCCGCGTGAGCCCCTGGAGCACCACTTCGATGGGTGAACGGCTCTTGCCGGCCTGCGCCAACTCGCGAACCTGACGGATCTCGCTCGCAAGGTTGTTCAGCGTGCATGCCGTCGCGTGAAGTTCCTGGGTCGTACGCAGGAGCATCCTGGTCGTGCCTTCGCCGCCTATGCGCCGCCGCGGCGCGACGGCGACGGCGGCCTCGCCGAGCCGGCTTCGCCCGCGCGAGGCGAGCGCCGCCCCCGCGGCAAGGCCGGCCAGCGCCGCGCCTGCGGCCATTGCCGGCTTCGCCGACTTCTGCGCGATCGGCCCAAGGGCGTCCGTCGCCTCGCTCGCTCGAGCTTTCAGCCGATCGACCGAGCTCCTGGACCGCGGTTGCGCACCGTTCCGGGACGACGGGCCCGAACGCGAACGATTCGAGCGTTGTCGAGCCTGGGTCTGAGCCATCTCGCCCCTCCTTATCGCGACGTGGCCGCCTTCTTGGGCGACGACGACCGGCGGGCGGCCGGGCCGTCGATCTCGGACACCGGGATCTCGTCGTGAGCCATGTCGACCGAGAGGTCGCGGAGAAGATCACCGAGGTACTTCTGCATCCGCTCCTCTTCACGGAGGATGCCGCGGGCGAGCTGTGCCGTCTCCGTGTCGCCAACGGCTGTCGCAACCGAGTCGATCACGGTGTAAGCGGCGATCTCGTGCGCCTCCTCCTCGAACTCGAGACGCGCGTTCCGCACCATGCGCTGCTGCTCACCGGATCCGCGCACGGTGTCGAGCGGCCCTTGGACGGCCGCCTTGGCCTTGGTCACGGCGTCCTGCATCCCCTGCGCCGCCTTCGAGACGCCCTCCGGCCCCGGAAGCGAGACCTGGGCCGGCGTCCCGCCGAGCTGCTTGATGCGCTTCGAGACGGCCCTGGCGTGCGACTTCGTCTCCTTCAGGTGATCGTTCAGGCGCTTCTCGTAGTCAGGGCGGATGGTCGCCTGGAGGTGGTGCTCCAGTGCAGCGGTCAGCTGCTGCTCCTTTCCATACGCCTCGTTCAGGAGCTCGACGAGCTTCGTGTCGCGAACGGTGTCTGGCATGGGAACCTCCTTGTCCTTGTTCGGCCGGAGAGCCGCTTCTACCCGGAAAGCGCGGGTTAGAACCACCGGCACGTGGGTAGGAGTGCCACCTGACGGCAGAGGATTTGGAGGAAGTCATGGCAAGCACCAAGCGATCGAGTGGCGGCACCCGCAAGAGCACGGCCAGTCGCTCCCGTGCGGCGTCCGCATCGAAGCCGGCGTCGGGTACGCGCTCCACGAAGGCGCGATCGAACGGACGGGCGACCACGGCCCGGTCGTCAAACGCCAACCGGGCGTCAACGACGAAGAAGACGGCACGCGCGAGCGCCGGTACGAGCTCGCAAAACGGCGCGAAGCGTACGACTACGTCGCGCAGCGGGTCGAGCCGGAGCGGCACGTCGGCGCGCCCGCGCGCGGCGGCCAATCGGCCGACGAGCACGACGGACGCCATCAAGCAGAAGGGTTCGGCGCTGCTCCAGGCGGCCGACCGGGCCAACGGCCCGGCACTGACGGTGGCGGCCGCGGTCGCCGGACTCGCCGGCGGACTCGCGTTGCGCCAGCGGCCTCGACTGAGCGACCCGGGCATCGCGACCCGATCGAAGAACGTGCTGCGCGACGTCGATCCGGCCGCGGTCCTGGAAGGCCTCGGGAAGGCGACCGCCGAGCTCGGCAAGCGGAGCAAGCTCATCGCCCGAGAGCTCGACCACGTCGGCGAGCGCGCCGAGCGGTTCGGGAAGATCCTGAGCTAGCGGATCGTGGGCGACGGACCCGGCGGGCTCAGGTCGAGCGCAGGACGACGCGGCCGGGGTCGGGGCCGCCCACCTTCTCGAGCGTGACCCAGCAGGAGCCCCAGTGCATGTCGGACGAGATTGCGCTCCGCACGGTCGCCTCGCCGGACGAGCTCGTGTTGAACGTAACGGCGGACACCTCGTCGCCCCGCACGTTGAACCACATCTCGTAGTACCAGCCGGCTTTGGCCGGGCGCAGGTCGTGGATCCTCACGAGCATCGGTCGGGTGCCCTGATTGGCCGCGCCGAAGTCGACGGTTGCTGAGGCCCCGGTGGGGCCGGCCAGCGCCAGCGACGTCTGGGCGTCGAACGGCGAGCCGCGCCCGCCGACGCCGATCACGAGGGCCGCCGCAGCCGCGGCCGCCATCACGGCGACGCCCGCCGAGAGCCGGGCGAACCGGAACCGGAACCGGGGCACGCGGGGACGCGCAACCGCGACGACGGAGCGCCGATCGGCGCCCGCGCCACCCAGCGCCGCCTCGCGGGCGACGTCCGCCAACCCGGGCGGCACGGCCGTCGGCGCAGGCACCGATCGCAGGATCTGCTCGACGCGGTCGAAGTCGTCGTGATCGCTCATCGCGTCACCCCCCGCTCCTCGAGCACGTCCGACAGCCGCGCGAGCGCCGTGCGGGTGCGGGTCTTCACCGTTCCCAGCGGCAGGCTCAACCGGTCTGAGATCTCGGTCTGGGACAGCCCTGAGTAGTACGCAAGCTCGATGACCTCTCGCTCGCGGTCGGGCAGCGAGTCAACCGCGACGTGCACCTCGAACGCCTCCATCTCGGCGATCGCCATCGCCTCGGGAAGCGGGCCGTGGTCGGGCACCTCCGGCGCCTCGCCGACGACCAGCGGCACCCGCGCGCGCGTGGCGTCGACCGCCGCGTTTCGGGCGATCGCGAAGAGCCATGCCGACGCCGTGCCGCGCTCCCGCCGGTAGCCGCGTGCCGCCCGCCACACCGCCGCAAACGCCTCCTGCGAGACATCGTCGGCCGCGTGATGGTCGCGCAGCACCCGCTGGACAAGCGAGTAGATCGCCCTGCTATAGCGGCGATACAGGACGGCGAAGGCCTCCGAGTCGCGCTCCGTGGCGACCTGTTCCAGCAGATCCTCGTCGGATAGCCCCCCCGGATCCATGCGGCGGAGGGTACTTGATCGCGCCCGGATCGGCCCCGGAATGGCATAGGCGGCGGTCGTCATCTCACGGGAAATACGCACACCGCGTCGGACCGGTTTGTGACATCGGCCGATCCGAGGCAGCGCCGCCGGCGGCGGGCCTTCGCCGGGTGCACCGGGGCCGCTGAGCGACGCCGTCCCATAACGCCGAAGAGCAGCATCCGGCCCGGCGGCACCGCCTCGAATCAGCGACACTCCCACCGCGCCGCGGCGTGGAAGCTTCCACGCACCGGCCGGGGAGGAGGGTCGATCTCACGATGACCGCGCGCGGCCGCGCGCGCGTCCCCCGAAACGGTATTCGCTTACGGGAAGTCGGTGCCCATATGGGCCTCGGCGGAGCCGATGTGAAGCCCAACGGACACGAGGTCGCGGATGCTCACGATCCCCAGGAGCTCGCCGCCCTCCATCACGGGAATGTGGCGGAAGCGGCGCTCCGACATGATCTGGGCCGCCTCGCTCGGCGAGTGGTCGGGAGGCAGCGTCACCGGGTTGGCGGTCATGTAGGACTGCACCTGACCGACATCGGGATGACGGCTGTCGGCGATCGCGCGCAGGAGATCGCGCTCGGTGAAGATCCCGACCACCGCCCCGCCCTCCACGACGACGGCGGCCCCGACGTCCCGCTTGCGAAGCGCCCGAGCGGCCTCGCCCAGCGTTGCGGACGGCTCAATTGTCAGGATATCGCCGCTGCTCATGAAGTCACGCAGGGTGACGGCCATCGCCGCAATCCTACTCGTTCACGGAGGGCCGCAAGCGCATCTCGAGGAAGAGTTCGGCGTCGAGCGCGTCGGCGATCCGCATGAGAGTGTCGAGCTTCGGCGGCCGTCCCCCCCGCTCCAGGCGCGCGATCGCCGACTGGGTCGTGCCGCACAGGATCGCGAGCTCCTGCTGCGACATCCCCCGCCGCAGCCGGTTCTCCGCGACCATGCGGCCGACTTCGACGAACCGCTGCTCGTGGTCGCGGCCGATCGCCTCGGCGCGCTTGCGCAGGCCCTCGCGCATCCGCTCCAGGGACTGCGTCGTGAGCCGCCGGCGATGGGCATGAGGATGGCTTGCCACCAGGGCATGGTATCGCGCACGCGCTATCTCCGCCAAACACCGGGTCCCGGCGAGGGCGCAACCCCGCCCGCGGATGTCCCGTCAGTTGCCTGATGCGCCGCGTCGCCATCACGGGGCTGGGGGCGGTGACCCCGGTCGGAAACGACCTGCAATCGACCTGGGACGCGCTCGTCGCCGGGAGGAGCGGCGTGGATGTGATCCGGGCCTTCGACGCGTCGGATTTCCCGGTCAACATCGCCGCCGAGGTCAAGGAGTTCGACGCGACGAAGGCGATGTCGGCCAAGGAGGTGCGGCGCACGTCCTACGACGTCCACTTCGCCGTGGCGGCAGCGATGGAGGCCGCGGCAGACGCCGAGCTCGTCGTCGACAAGCCGTCGCGCACAGGCGTCGTCATCGGGAGCGTCATGGGCGGCCTGCCCTACACGCTCCAGCAGCAGCGGATCCTCGAGGAGCGCGGCTGGGAGCGCGTTTCGCCGCACTGGCTTCCCAACACGCTCGTCGACACGGCCACAAGCCACGTCGCAACGATGCTGGGCGCCCGCGGCATCAACTACGCGACGGAGTCGGCCTGCGCCACCGGGACGCACGCCATCGGCGAGGCGGCCGCCGCCATCGCGCGCGACCAGGCCGACGTCGTCCTGGCCGGCGCAACCGAGTCGTCGATGGTGCCGATCATCCTCGCCGGCTTCTGCGCGATGCGGGCGCTCGTCGACGGACGCGACGACCCGCCCGGAGCCTCGCGTCCGTTCGACGCGACCCGGGCCGGCTTCGTCATGGCGGAGGGCGCCGCCGTGCTCGTCCTCGAGGAGCTCGAGCGGGCCCGGTCGCGCGGCGCGCGGATCTACGCCGAGCTCGCCGGCTACGGCGCGTCGAACGACGCCTACCACATCGCCACGCCGCATCCGGAGTCGATCGGGGTGATCGAGATGATGCGAGACGCGCTGGCCCGGGCCGGCATGCAGCCCGATGAGATCGACTACGTGAACGCCCACGGCACCTCGACGCCGTACAACGACGCCGCCGAGACGCAGGCGATCAAGCAGGTGTTCGGCGACCACGCCTACAAGATGGCGATCTCGTCGAACAAATCGATGATCGGCCATCTCTTCGGAGCAGCGGGGGCGGTCGAGGCGCTGGCGACGGCGCTCACTGTCCACCACGGCGTCATCCCGCCCACGATCAACCTGCACCATCCCGACCCGGAGTGCGACCTCGACTACGTCCCGAACGTCGCCCGCACGGCCGAGCTGCGCACGGGCCTCTCGAACTCGATGGGGCTCGGCGGCCACAACGCCTGCCTCATCCTGCGCCGGGTGGAGTGACCGACGCGGGCCCGGGCGGCGACGTTCCTCCGGCTGATGGCTCGAATGCCTTAGGCGACGTGCGCTTCGAGCGCCGTCAGGCCGAAGAGCCCGGTCAGATTGAGCAGGACGACCATGCGGTCGTCGAGCTTCGCGATCGCGGTGACGGCATCCGGGTCGGCGCTCGGCGTGACCTCGAGCTGGTCGGCCGAGATGGTGCGCACCTCGTCGACATCGTCGACGATGACGCCGACCGTGCCGGCCGGGGTCTCGGCGACGACCGTCTTCGGGTTCTCGCAGCCATGGCCGGGCAGGCCCAGGCGGCCGGCGAGGTCGCAGACCGGGATGATCTTCCCGCGCAGGTTGATGACGCCCTTGAGCCAGGGGGTGCTCGACGCCAGCGAGCGCGGCTCGGTGTGGCGGATGATCTCCTGCACCGTCGTGATCGGAAGCGCGTACTGCTCACCGTTGAGGGAGAAGATGACGAGCTGTTGCGTATCGCTCATGGCCAGAGTGATCGGCCGCTTCCGGCGCCGGTCCCTCGCCGTTTTCGGGTAACTGTGGCTACCGGAAACCCGCGGATGAAAACTCGGGATCAGACCCAATTCTTCAGCCGAGGCCGGTGCGGCGGGCAGCCTGGCGCGGGGCGCGCGTGCTGAACACCGCGTCGATCAGCCCGTAGTCCTGGGCCTCCTCGGGCGCCATGAAGTTGTCGCGCTGCGTGTCGATGTGGATCTGGTCGGCGGTCTTGCCCGTGTCGCGGGCCATGATCTCCTCCATCCGGCGCTGGAGCGCGAGGATCTCGCGGGCCCTGATCTCGACGTCGGTCGCCTGGCCCTCGAACCCGCTCGTGTGCCCCTGGTGGATCATGATCTTCGAGTTGGGGAGCGCCATGCGCTTGCCCTTCGCGCCGCCGGCGAGCAGCGTCGCGCCCATCGACATCGCCATCCCGAAGCAGATCGTGGCCACGTCGCAGCGGATGTACTGCATCGCGTCGTAGATCGCGAGGCCGGCATACACATCGCCGCCAGGGGAGTTGATGTAGAGCGAGATGTCCTTGTCGGGCTCGTCGGACTCCAGGTGGATCATCTGGGCCACGATCAGGTTGGCGATCTCGGCCGTGACGGGCGTCCCCAGGAAGACGATGCGGTCGTTCAGGAGCCGTGAGTAGATGTCGAACGAGCGCTCGCCGCGTGCGGTCTGCTCGACGACCATCGGGATGAGGGGTGACATGGTGACTCCTTGCTAGAGTGTGCAACCTATGAGTTGCATGATGATAGCGCAACCAAAAGGTTGCATGTCAAGGAGGTGCCCGTGTCCGACTCCGTGACCCGCGAGACCGTGCTCGACCTCGACCGTGACGACGCCTGGCGCGCCGTGACCGACGCCGAGCAGTTGGAGCAGTGGCTGGCCGACGAGGTCGAGATCGACCTCGTGGAGGGAGGCGACCTGCGCGTCCGCTTCGACGACGGCCACGAGCGCCACGGCACCGTCGAGGAGGTGACCGAGCCCGAGCGGGTCGTGTTCCGCTGGCACCCCGTGCCCGACGTCGACCTCGAGACGGTCGTCAGGATCGAGCTCGAGCCGGCCGAGGCGGGAACCCGGGTCATCGTGGTCGAGACCGGGTTCGACGTCCTCCCGGTGGCCAGCGCGCAGGCATGCGCCGCAGTGAACGCCTGGGCGTGGGAGGCCCGGCTCCAGGCGGCCGCGGGCCCGGTGATGATCGCGGGATGACCGCCGACGCGGTCGGCGCGACCTTCGCCGCGCTGGCGGACCCGACCCGCCGCCACGTCATCGACCTCCTCGCGGACCGCGAGGCGGTGACGGCGAGCGAGCTCGCCCGCGACCTGCCGATCACCCGGCAGGCCGTGGCGAAGCACCTCGCGACGCTCTCGGACGCGGGGCTCGTCACGTCGCAGCGCTCGGGCCGCGAGACCCGCTACCGGCTGACCCCGGCCCCGCTCACCGACGCCCGCCGGTGGATCGACAACGTGGGCGCCGACTGGGAGGCGCGCCTGGCGCGGCTCGCAGAGCACGCCAAGCGAAGCCCGTAGCCGTCGGCACGAGTATCCTGGCGGGCATGTCGACCGTGCGCCGGGCGAACCCGCTCATGAGCCAGGCCGAGGCGCGCGAGCTCGGCCTCGACCGCGACGACCTCGTCCGCATCTACCGCGACATGCTGGCGACCCGGCTCGTCGAGGAGCGGGGCAACCTGCTCTTCAAGGCCGGCAAGCTCCCCGGGAGCTACTACACCGGGCGCGGCAACGAGGCGGCCTCGGTCGGCGTCGCGAGCGCGATGGGGGACCACGACGTCGCCTCGCCGCTTCACCGGAACCTCGGCGTGCACATCGTCCGCGGTGTCCCGCCGGCCGCGATCTTCTGCCAGTTCATGGGCCGCGACGGCGGGGCGACCCGCGGGCGCGACTCGAACCTGCGCTCGAACGACTTCGGCCCCGGCACGGGGCTCCTGGCCGGCGTCAGCCACCTGCCGGCGATGATCCCCGTCATCACCGGGATCGCGCTCGCGTTCCAGCTTCGCCGCGAGGAGCGGGTCGCCGTCGGCTGGTGCGGTGACGGCGCGGCCGCCCGCGGCGACATGCACGAGGCGATGAACCTGGCCGGCGTCCGCCACCTCCCCATCGTCTACATCGTCGACAATAACCAGTACGCCTACTCGACGCCGAACCGTCTCTCCTTCGCATGCGAGCACCTGGCCGACCGCGGCCCGGCGTACGGGTTCGAGGGCATCGTCGTCGACGGCACCGATGTCGTCACCGTCTTCCGCGAGGCCCAGCGCGCCATCGAGAAGGCGCGGGAGGGCGGCGGCCCGACCGTCATCGAGCTCGTCACGCTGCGGATGGAGGGCCACGCCGTCCACGACGACGCCGGCTACGTGCCGCGCGAGCTCCTCGCCGAATTCGGGGCCAAGGACCCGCTCGAGCGCTTCCGCGCCTGGCTCGGCGAGATCGAGGACTGCTCCGACGACGAGTTCACCACGATCGAGGACGAGGTGCGCGCGTGGATCGACGCGGGTGTCCTCGAGGCCGAGACGAGCCCACCGCCCGACCCGGCCGGGGTGCTCGAGGGCGTGTACGCCGACGGCGAAGAGCTAGGCTGAGGCCATGAGCGAATTCCCCTTCGGCATGTTCGGAGATCCCGAGGAGCTTCAGAAGCAGATGGCCGCCTGGATGGAGCAGGCCCAGCAGGGCCAGAAGGTCGCCTTCGCCGACCAGGCCATCAACCTGGCCGTTGGCATCACGGTCGCCGCGATCGGCCGCCTCGACCTGAACGGCACCGCCGACGAGCAGGCGAAGCAGGTGCGCGACGCGATCCGCCTGATCTTCCCCGAGGCCGTCACCCTGGTGCGCGAGGCGCGCCAGGGCCTTTCGTAGACGAACCCCCACGCCGGGGACAGTCCCGAGCTCCCGGCGCGCGTGAATCGGCGCTGACCTGTGACCAGGCGCCCAAGGCGGCGGCCTCACTCCTCGACGAAGAGCGCGAGCGTCGCGGTGAAGCCGTGCAGGAACGTGCGGCCGCCGACCGGGCCGATCTCGCCTGCGCAGAACATGCCGGCCACGGGCGCGCCGCTGAGGGCCGCCGCGGTCGCGGCGGCGTCGTGATCCGGCGTGCCGAAGAGGCCCATCCCGCGGCCGTTGCATGCGAAGAGCAGGCCGCCGGTCACGCGCCCCGGCTGCGAGGTGCCGTCGTCGAGGGCCGCGCGCAGGCCGGCGTCGGCCGTCGACGCATCGCGGACGTGAAACCGGAACGTCTGCCCCACCCGCGGCACGTCGCCGACCGCGATCGCGCCGGACTCGGGATCGCCGCCGAGAATCCCGCGCACCAGGTAGTCGTCGGCCCGTAGTCGACCCGGTTCTCGTCGATCACAAGCCCGGCGAGCACCCCGCGCCTGGCCAGCTCGGCCTGGTCAGGGTCGAGCGACCCGACGATCTCGACCAGCCTGCCGTAGGCGGGCCGGCCGGCGAGCTCGTGGATCACGTTCGACTCGGCCCTCGTCACCACCATCTCGGGTCCGATCGGCGCACACCCCTGCGACACGAGCACCCGCAGCTCGACCGGACCGTCGAGGTCGACGACGACCGCGCCCTCGCGGTGGACGTCCTCGCCGCAGAAGAGCGCGTGCTCACCCGCTCCCCGCCCGCCCGAGGCCAGGCCGCCGACGGCGACACCCGCGCCCGTCTCGTTCATGTCGTCCAAGAGCTGTTCGACCGGAAACGTGTACGGGTCGGCGACGACCACCGCGGGCCCGGAGACGTCGAGCGCGCCGGCCTCGGCGGCCGTCACGTGCCTCGCGCGCGCCGAGCCGGAGCCAAGCGAGGCGGCGAGCACGCTCACCGCGGGACGGCCCTCGAACTCGTGGCCGCCGCCGATCACCGCCTCGGTGCTCGCGCCGATCAGGACGCCCGGATCGAGCGCGCGGCGTACCTCGGAGGCCACCTGCTCGGCGTCGGAGGCATGCTCGGCCGACACGAAGACGAACGCCACGTCGGCCGGCGTGCCGGCGAGCTGGCTCCGCACGGCGCCCGCCGCCTCGGCGGCGCATGCGCCCGCATCGGCGGCGAACCCGGACGAGACCTCGACAGCACAGCGAACGGCGCTCACTCGATGATCCTCCAGTCGGTCGTGACGTCGGCGGTGGTGGAGGCGGAGATGAAGCAGTCGCGCTCGGCCTTCGGCGTGAGCTCGCGCGCGGCGGCCGCATGTCCGCCCGCCATCCGCACGTACACCACCATTGCCACCGACCGGAACGCATAGCGGCGGTGGGCGTTCTGCGCCAGCGAGCCGGTCACAGCCGACCGGTACGTCACGAGCTCGAGCCCGCGGTGGGCGCAATGCGCCACGAAGGACAGCATCGTGCACGACTGGAGCGACGCCAGGAACAGGTGCTCGGGGCTCCAGCTCGACTCGTCGCCCGCAGGGAAGTCGGGCGGCGGCATCACCGCGATCGCAGGCCGGCCCCCGGAGGTCACCTCGGCGCGGCGGCCGCCGCGCCATTCAAGCTCTGCTTCGTAGGTGAAGATCCGCGCGTCGAGCGCCATCCCGGCTCCCAAGAGTGTGATCGAAGACTCCCACATGCGGGGGTCGTCGAGTCATACCCAACCGTCCGATCCTGATATCGAAAGGGGGTCTCCCATGAACGAGTTCGGGGCCGGTGCCGGCCCTGAGAGCGGCCAGACCATGGCCGAATACGCAGTCACGCTCGGCGTCATCACAGTGGCCCTTGTCGCCACCTTCGCGCTCGTCACCGCGGGCATCATCGGCACGCTGAGCAACGTCATCCCCCTCATCTAGAGGGCGGGCTCTTCTCCCAGCACGGCGCTCACCTCCCCGGAGGTGACGTCGTGCCATGGTCCGGCATGCCAGGCGCGGTCCGCATAGCGCGCCTGGCGCAGCTCGCCGGCGAGCTCCCACTCGCGCGCCGACGGCGGCCCCTCGGCCGCGTCCTCGCCTGCGAACGCGGCGGCGACGGCCGCCCGCGCGTCCGCCATCGCGACGCCGAGGTTCTGAACCCGGTCGGGCCTGCTGGGTGCCGGCTTCGGCCGGCCGTCGAGGCTGCCGCCGCGCGGCCCGGCGAGGCAGGCCCGGAGCGCTTCGAGGTCGACGTCAACGAGGAGCGTGCCGTGGACGAGCGTGGCCCTGCGCCCGCGGTGGGCGGCGACGCCCGTGACCTTCCGGCCGGCAACGCGGACGGTGCGCTCGTCGCGGGCCGCGTCCGCGCCGAGCGTGCGGCAGGCGGCGGCGATCCCGTCCAGGAACGGCGCGTAGAGATCCGGGACGCCGAGCGCCGCGTCGGGATGGCCGGAGGGGACTGCCAGGCCCGCGCACAGCGTGCCGGGGTCGAGGTAGACCGCCCCGCCGCCCGTGAACCGGCGCCAGACGCGAACGCCGCGGGCCGCGCAGGCCACCCCGTCGACCTCCCAATCCGCCCGCTGGAACCGCCCGATCACCACGGCGGGCCGCGTCCGCCAGAGGACGAGCACCGGCGATGACGGCTCGGCGCGCACGATCGCCTCGTCGAGCGCGAGCGCCTCCGCCGGCTCCACGAGGC
>DATIDU010000308.1:0-14344 GCA_035456145.1 Gaiellales bacterium
TCGAGGATCCGGAATCGTTCCCGACCCGGAACGCGACGGCGTAGGCAACGCAGGCCACGGCGATGAGCGCCGCCCATGCCGGCCGCGGGCCGGGCTTCAGGACGTACGGCAGGCCGTGCTCGACCATCCCCCGCTTCTGGACCTGCTCGATCCAGAAGTCGTCCGCCGCGACGGCCATCCCGTAGGTCGCGATCAGCGCGAGATAGGCGCCGGTCAGCGGGCGCAAGAGGGTCGGCCGCATCCGCCGGAGCGGCCGGCGCAGCGCGAAGGCCGTTCCGGCGAGCAGAACGCCGTCGATGCCCTCGTGGTTTCCGAGGTGGACGGCGTCGCTCATCTGCACCCCGACCCCGGCCAGCATCCACGGCACGGAGAGGAGCCCCACGACCGGCGCCGCCGCGAGCGCGAGCCAATCGCCGCGAGTCGGCGGCGCATGCGCGCCCGCGCCGCGGATGCGGGCAGCTACGAGCGTCAGCATGAGGGCGAGGAGGACACCGAGCGCGGCGGGCACGTTGGCCGCCCGCGCATCGAGATCGTTGGGATCGAGGACGCCCGGGAGGCCGATCGTCGCGCAGAACCCGATGGCTACCACGGCGGCGACCCAGACGACGACCCTGGCCGACCGCATGGGCGAGCCGGCGAGGAGGCGATCGGCCGCGACGATCGCCAGCGCGACCGCTGCCAGCGAGACGGGCCAGCCGAGGAAGACGAGCGTCCGTCCGGCGCCGGCGGCGAAGCCTGTCCCCGAGACGTTGTAGAGCTCACCCGCCGGCAGGCGGGCGTAGGTCAGCCACACCCCGATGCCGACGGCGCCCCACACCGCCCACACGAGGAACGCCTCGCGGAGGCCGGGGCCGTCGCTGGTAGCGTGGGGCGCCCGACCGCCGCCCAGGAGGGACACCATGGACCGGATCTTCGCACTCGTCGCCGCCACGCTCGCCGGAGCCGTAGTCGCGACTCAGTCGCCGACGAACGCCGCACTCGGACGAACCATCGGGGATCTCCGCGCTGTCGTCGCGAACTTTCTGGTGGGTGGGATCGCCATCGCGGTCGTGGCGCTCGCGATCGGCGGCGGGCTGGGCGGGCTCTCCGGCGACCCCGTGCGGTGGCACTATCTGGGCGGCCTCGCCGGGGCCGGGTTCGTGACCGTCGCCGTTCTCACCGTGCGCCCGCTGGGGGTGACGCTCCAGACCGCGGCGATCATCGCCGGTCAGCTCACGATGGCGGCCGTCGTCGACCACTACGGCCTCCTGGGCGTGCAGGTGCGGCCGCTCACGGCGGCGCACGCCGGCGGCCTCGGCCTTCTGGCGGCGGGCGTCGCGGTGATCGCAAAGACCTGATCAGTCGACGAACCGGGCCCGGAACACACGCCGGGCGGGCGCGGCGGGTGCCGGTTCGGGGCCGGCGGGCGGTGCCGGCGCAGACGGCGGGGCGCCTCTCAGCTCGCGCTCGACCTGGTCGATCCACCGGGAATGGGCCTCGACGATCCGGCGCGCGAGGGCGTGGTTCAAACGCAGGTATCGGGTCCGGTGAGGTACCTCGGCCGCGGCGATGTCGGCAGCGTCGAGCCGGGCGGTGATCTCGGCGATCTCGCCGCGCATGCTCTGGAGACCGGCGACGAGCACCGAGTCGGGCACCATGTCGCCCAGGAGCAGGCGCGTCACCGCCTCGTGCTGGATACGCGGGAACCTGGCCGGCTCGGCCGCCCATTCCATGAGCGCCGCGCGGCCCGCATCTGTGAGCGTGTAGTGGGTGCGCTCGCGCGTGCGGCCCGGGCGCTTCTCGGCGCGGAGGAGGCCGAGCTTCGCCAACCGCTTGGGCTCGGAGTACCACTGGCTGTCGGCGGCGGTCCAGTAGACCCGCCCCTGGCGAGCCATGCGCACCAGATCGTGCGGCCCGGCGCCATGGCGCCCGACAAGCGTCAGGACGACGTACGAGAACGCGGTGAGCTCGGGATTTGTCATAACTCTGCTTCAGAGCTATAAACTCTGAAACAGAGTCTACATGGAGGTTCGGACGCCATGAGCATCACTAAAGAGCACCGCGACATCTGGTTCGTCGGCACGCACGGTCGCGTGCTCGTCTCGAGCGATGAGTCCGGCGGGGGCATGTCGATCGTCGAGGTGTCGGGCGCACGCGGCCAGATGCCGCCGCTCCACGTGCACCGAAGTGACGACGAGGTCTTCCACGTCATCGAGGGCGAGATGACCGTGTACGTCGGCGACGCGGTCGAGCGGATCGGCCCGGGCGACACCGCCTTCGCACCGCGGGACGTTCCGCACACCTACCGGGTGGAGAGTGACGGCGGCCGTTGGCTCGCCATCGGCGCCCCCGCCGGCATCGACCGCTACTTCCTGGCGATCGGTCGGCCGGCCGAGGGCGACGGCCTGCCTCCGGAGCCGATCGCCCCGGATCTCGATGCCGCCGCGGCGCTCGAGCGCGAGACGGGCTTTCGAATCGAACTCCTCGGGCCTCCGGGCGCCCTGCCGAACGATCTGAGCTAGGCGCTCGTCTTCTCGGCGTGCCCGCCGAACTGCTTTCGCATCGCCGACAAGAGCTTGTTGGCGAAGTCGCCCTCGTTGCGCGAGCTGAAGCGCTCGAAGAGCGATGCCGTGAGCACGTAGGCGGGCACGCCCTCCTCGACCGCGGCGAGGACCGTCCAGCGGCCCTCGCCCGAGTCCGACACGCTCCCGGAGAAGCCGGCCAGGTCGGGATCCTCGAGGAGCGCGGTCGCCGTCAGGTCGAGCAGCCACGATCCGACCACCGATCCGCGCCGCCAGACCTCGGCGACGTCGGCGGTGTTGATCGTGTAGCGGTAGTACTCGGGGGCCGCAAGCGGAGCCGTCTCGGCATCACTCTCGTGCTCGCGAGCTCCCACGTCGGCGTTTCGGAGGATGTCCAGCCCCTCGGCGTAGGCCGCCATGATCCCGTACTCGATCCCGTTGTGGACCATCTTCACGAAGTGCCCGGCCCCGTTCGGGCCACAGTGCAGGTAGCCCTGCTCCGCCGTCGAACCGTCCGCGCCGTCGCGGCCCGGCGTGCGCGGCGCGGCGTCGACGCCCGGGGCGAGTGCGGCGAAGATCGGGTCGAGGTGGGCGACGATCTCGTGCTCGCCGCCGATCATGAGGCAGAACCCGCGCTCGAGGCCGAAGACGCCGCCGGACGTGCCGACGTCCACGTAGTGGATGCCGCGCTCCTTGAGCTCGGCCGCCTTGTGAATGTCGTCGCGGTAGTAGGAGTTGCCGCCGTCGATCACGATGTCGCCCGCGTCCATGGTCGCCGCGACCTGGTCGACCACGGCGCCCGTGATCCCCGCGGGCACCATCACCCATGCCGCCCGCGGCGGCTTGAGCTTCGCCACCATGTCCTCGACCGACGACGACGCGACCGCACCTTCCGACTCGAGCTGC
Source organism: Gaiellales bacterium (assembly GCA_035456145.1). Taxonomy (GTDB): domain Bacteria; phylum Actinomycetota; class Thermoleophilia; order Gaiellales; family JAICJC01; genus JAICJC01. The sequence continues at coordinate 3,408 of DATIDU010000308.1, forward strand.
GCGACCGCCTCCGGACTCACATCCGAGACGACGATCTCGTGGCCGGCGCGCATCAGCCTGCGCGTCAGGTTGGCGCCCATGCGCCCCAGTCCAACCATGCCGAGCTGCATCGCGTGTCCTTTCACTTGAGCCGGCGGTAGCGCCGGATGAGCGTGTTCGTGGACGAGTCGTGCCGCAGGTCCGGTTCGGCGTCGCTCTCGAGCTCCGCGCTGATCGCCTTGGCGAGCACCTTGCCGAGCTCGACGCCCCACTGATCGAACGAGTCGATGCCCCAGATCACGCCCTGGGTGAACACGCTGTGCTCGTAGAGCGCGACCAGCGTGCCGAGCACCTCGGGCGTGAGCTCCGCGGCCATGATCGTCGAGCTGGGCCGGTTGCCCTCGAACGTCTTGTGGGGGACGAGCTCCTCCGGAACGCCGTCGGCGCGCACCTGCTCGGGCGTGCGGCCGAACGCGAGCGCCTCGGTCTGGGCGAACACGTTGGCGACGAGCAGGTCGTGATGATCGGCAATCGGATTCAGACCGCGGGCGAACGCGATGAAGTCGCAGGGCACGAGGACCGTCCCCTGGTGGACGAGCTGGTAGAAGCTGTGCTGGCCGTTCGTCCCCGGCTCGCCCCAGTAGACGGGCCCGGTGGCGTAGTCCACCCGCTCGCCGGCGAGCGTGACCGACTTGCCGTTCGACTCCATCGTCAGCTGCTGGAGGTAGGCGGGGAAGCGCTTCAGGTACTGGTCGTAGGGAATGACGGCGGTGGAGTCGACGCCGAAGAAGTCGACGTACCAGACGGTGAGGAGGCCCATCAGGACCGGCAGGTTCTGCTCGAAGGGCGCGGTGCGGAAGTGCTCGTCCATCGCGTGGAACCCGGCCAGCATGCGCCCGAACCCCTCCGGCCCGACGGCGAGCATCGTCGAGAGGCCGATGGCCGAGTCCATCGAGTAGCGGCCGCCGACCCAGTCCCAGAAGCCGAACATGTTCGCGGTGTCGATCCCGAACCCGGAGACCGCCTCGGCGTTCGTGGAGACGGCGACGAAGTGGCGGGCGACCGCGGCCTCGTCACCCAGCGCCGCGAGCGTCCACTCACGCGCGGTGGTCGCGTTTCGCATCGTCTCAAGCGTCGTGAACGTCTTCGACGAGACGATGAAGAGCGTCTCGGCCGGGTCGAGGTCGCGCGTCGCCTCGGCGAAGTCGGTGCTGTCGACGTTCGAGACGAACCGGAACGTCAGGTCGCGGCGCGTGTAGTGACGGAGCGCCTCGTAGGCCATTACCGGCCCGAGGTCGGAGCCGCCGATGCCGATGTTGACGACGTTTCGGATCGGCCGGCCGGTGTGGCCCGTCCACTCGCCCGAACGGATGCGGTCCGCGAAGGCGGCCATGCGGTCGAGCACCTCGTGCACGTGCGGGACGACGTCCTCGCCGTCGACGACGATCGAGGCCGAGCGGGGCGCGCGCAGCGCGACGTGCAGGACGGCCCGGCCCTCGGTTGCGTTGATCGGCTCGCCCGAGAACATCGCCTCGATACGGGAGCCGAGGCCGCGCTCGTCCGCCAGACGCAGGAGGAGCGCGACCGTTTCGTCGGTCACTCGATGCTTCGAGTAGTCGAGGTAGAGCCCGGCGGCCTCGACCGCCATCCGCTCGCCGCGGGCCGGATCGGCGGCAAACAGGTCGCGCAGGTGAGTGTCGCGGATCGCCGCGGCGTGCTGCTCGAGCGCCGCCCAGGCCGGGGTCTGCCGCAGAGGCTGCATGTCGAGCGGATTCTGGTCCGGCGGAGGCGCGGGCGCCACCTGGGTAGTGTGCGCGCGTGAGTGCGATGCGCGAGACGATGGCAAGTCAGCCCGCGCTTCTGCGCGAGCTCCTGGCCGACGCGGATCCGTGCCGCATGGCCGCCGAGCGCATCCGCGGCCGGCGCGTGCTGCTCGTCGGTACGGGCACGAGCTGGCATGCGGCCAACCAGGGCGCCTGGCTCCTGGGCGCAGCCGGCGTCGAGGCCTGGGCCGTTCAGGCGGTGGACGCGGCCGAGCGCGGGCTGCGGCCGGCGGCCGGCGATGCGCTCGTGCTCTTGAGCCACCGGGGCACCAAGCGCTACACGACCTCGGTCCTCGAGCGGGCGAGAGCCGACGGCACCGAGACGGTCGCGATCTCGGGCCGCGGCGCGCCGGGTGCCGACATCGAGACGAGCGAGCCGGAGCGGTCAAGCGCGTTCACCGCCAGCCATCTCGGTGCGCTCATGCGCGTCGCCCAGATCGCGGTGTCCCTCGGCGCCGATCTGGGCCGGCTCGGCCACGTGCCCGACGCGGTGGAGGCGGTCCTCGCGAGCACGGGACCGGGCGTCGAGCCGCCCGCCCGGCTCCTGGAGTTCACCGGCGCCGGGCCGAACCAGTGGACGGCGGCCGAGGGCGCACTCAAGGTGCGCGAGACCTGCTACGTGGCGACCGAGGGGCTCTCGGCCGAGCAGCTCCTGCACGGGCCGTCCGTGGCACTGCGCGAGGGCGACACGCTGGTCGCGCTGAACGGCGGCGGGCCCGGCGAGGGCCGCCTGCTCGAGGTGGCGCAGGTCGCGGAGGCGTTCGGCGCAAAGGTGCACACGATCGCGGCGACCTATCCCTCGGAGCTGCTCTCGATCTTCCCGCTCACCGCCGCCGTGCAGCGGATCGCGCTGGAGTGCGCCGAGGCGCTCGGCACCGACCCGGACTCGTTCGGGCGAGATCTTCCGGGCCGGGCTGAGGCGCTCGGCGCGATCGAGCTCTAGCTGGAAAGACGGGTCTGACCCCGTTATTTCGGCCCTAGCCGCGGCGCTGCATCCCGACCAGGGCGACCAGGTAGGCGATCCCGCCCACGGCGCCGAGCTGGGCGTACGGGCTCGGGTCCTCACCGCGGGCGAGCTGCACCATGACGGCGGCGATGATCACGGTGATCACGACGACGCCGGCAAACGCGGTGGCCGCCAGGTCGATGCTGCGGGCTCGCTCGTCCTGCGCCGGGCGGCGCATGATGGCGACGGCGCCGCTTCGGTTCTCGACACGACAAGGACGACGGCGAACCCCGCCATGATGGCGAGCGAGGCAAGCCCGCCCGACGGGTCGCCGCCGATCCATTGGGCGACGAAGAACACGAGCCAAGCGCAAGGGCGAAGGCGGGCATGAACCAGCGGGAGCGGCGATAGGTGTCACGAAGCGTCTGCATCGAAGACCTCCTCGACAGACTGGGAGAAGTGGCGCGCGAGCGAGATCGCAAGCGGCAGCGACGGGGTGTACCGCTCGGTCTCGATGGCGTTGATGGTCTGCCGCGAGACGCCCATCGCCTCGGCCAGCTGCCCCTGGGACAGGCCCTGGTCGGCACGGAGCTCGCGGATTCGGTTTCGCATGCTGTAAAGTTAGCTTGACATCGACCCGATGTCAAGCTCGCTTTACACCAGCGATGTCAGAGCGCGCCGCCCGCAGCGTGCGGCGCGGTCGGATCCGCCGCCTCGGCGGAGTCCTCGCGGGCCAGGTACTCCTCGGCGAGCAGGGGGTTGTCCTTCGCCCGCTCGACTACCTTGAGGAGATCGGACATCGAGGACACCTCCTCGACCTGCTCCTTGATGAACCAGTGCATGAACTGCTCGCCGGCGTAGTCGCCGTGCTCGCGCGCGAGCCCCGCAAGGGCGTTGATCTGGTCGGTCACCCGCCGCTCCTGCTCGAGCGCAAGCGCGACCGGCTCGACGGTGTCGCCGAAGCTCGTGCGCGGCGCCTCGACGCCCGGGATCACGACGTCCTCGCCCGCGTCGAGCAGGTACTGGGCCATCATCATCGCGTGGTTTCGCTCCTCGAGCGACTGCCGGTAGAAGTGCGCCGCCAGGCGGGGCAGGGTCTCGGAGTCGTAGTGGACGGCGATCGCCGCGTACTGCTGCGACGCGCCGAACTCGTAGGCGATCTGCTCGTTCAGCTTCTGCACGAAGGAGTTGTCAGACATCGTGTTGGGTCTCCTTGTCGAATCGACGACGAGTAACCTACTCCGCGTCATGGCCACGGTGCGCGCGATCCATGTCTCCGCCGTCAAGTCGCTGCGCCTGATGACGGTCCCGGAAGCCCGGATCGAGCGGGACGGGATCCCCGGCGACCGCCAGTTCGCGCTTCGCGACGAGCGCCGCGACCGGGTCGCGACCCAGCGCGAAATCGGCGGTCTCGCCCAGATCGAGAGCCGCTACGACGCCGAACGGCGGGAGCTGGCGCTCGTCATGCCCGACGGCAGCCGCGTCGCCGCCGCGGTGAACGGCGGCCGGCCCGCCTCGGCGAAGCTGTGGGACCGGATCGTCGAGGGCCGCGCGCTCGACGGGCCGTGGTCGGAGGCGATCTCGGAGGCGATGGGCCGCGAGCTCACGCTGATCGAGCTGACGGACGGGATCCGGGCGCTCGACACCCACCCGATCTCGCTCCTCTCGCAGGCGTCGGCAGACGAGGTCGGCCGGCGCGGCGGCCGCGACGGGCTCGATGCGCGCCGGTTCCGCCCGACGCTGCTCCTGGACGGCCTCGGCCCTCACGAGGAGGACACCTGGGTGGGGCGGCCCGTGCGAGCGGGCGACGCCCTGCTCTCGGTGATCCGTCTCGACCCCCGCTGCGCGCTCACGACCCGCAATCCCGAGACCGGCGAGCGCGACGCCGACACGCTGCGCTGGCTGGCTGAGTACCGCCGGTTCGAGGACGGCGACGTCTATTGCGGCCTCTACGCCGACGTGCTCGAGCCCGGCACGGTACGGGTCGGGGACGCCGTGGAGCCGGTCGGAGCCGCCCCGTGACCGTCGCCGCGTTCCGCAATCACCTGCCCGTGAAGATCCGGTTCGGCGAGGGCGTGGCGAACGACCTCGCCGCCGTCCTCGCCGAGGAGCACGCGACCCGGCCGCTCGTCGTGATCGACGCCGGCTTGGAGGACCTCGTTGCGGAGGTCGCGGCCGCGCTCGCGCCGCTCACCGGCGCGGAGCGGTTCGAGAAGGCGCCGGGCGAGCCGACGGTGACGCTCGTCGAGGAAACGGCGGCGCGGCTCTCGGAGAGCGGCTGCGACTCGGTGGTCGCGATCGGCGGTGGCTCAGCCATGGACACCGCAAAGGCGGCCCGGCTCGTCTCCGGCCAGGGCGAGCGGTACCTGCGCTTCGCCCGGGGCGAGGTCGCCTACACGCCGCCGTCGATCCCGCTCGTCTGCGTCCCAACGACGGCCGGCACGGGCTCGGAGGTCTCCGGTGGAGCGGTCATCACCGACGACGCAACCCACACGAAGGCCGGCATCGCAAGCCCGCTCCTGCGGGCCCAGCACGCGCTCGTGGACCCGGTGCTCACGTGGGGCCTTCCGCCCTCGATCACCGCGATGACGGGGATCGACGCGCTGGCGCAGGCGATCGCGGGGATCGTCGTGAAGGTGGCGACCCCGGTCGGCGACGGAGTGGCGCTCGAGGCGACCCGGCTCGCCGGCGGCGCGCTGGTGCGGGCCGTCCGCGACGGCTCGGACCACGACGCGCGCTCCGACATGGCGTGTGCGAGCCTCCTGGCCGGCCTCGCCATGAACATCTCCGACTGCGGCGCCGAGCACTCGCTCGGCCAGGCGATCGGGGGCATGTTCGGGCTTCCACACGGCCTCACGATCGCGCTCGTCCTCGCCGAGACGATGGACCGCGACCGCCGGTTCGTGCCGGAGCGGTTCGAGCGGATCGCCGACGCCCTGGGCGAGCCCGACGACGGCTCGGGTGACGGTTCGCGCGCCGTCCGGGCGGTCACGCGGATTCTGAGCGAGCTCGAGTTCTCAACGCTCGCTGCCGTCGGCGTCCGCGACGAGCACCTCGACGAGCTGACCGAGAAGGCGCTCGCGGACTACTTCATCAGCGTCGCGCCGGAGCCGTGGTCGGCGGACGAGGTGCGGGCGGCATACGTGCAGGGTCTGGCGCTCGGTGCCAGCCGGTAAGACGACGCCACGGGCGCTCGCGGCGTGGGAGTCGCTCCCCGGCCCGGCGCAGATCCTGATCGCCTATCCGGTGCTCGCCGTCGTGTTCTTCCTGTTCCACCTCGGGCCGCTGGGACTGTCGCCGACGCGGTCCGCGTTCTACGGTGTGTTCTGGGCAGTGCCCGGGACGGCCGCCGTCGTCATCGCGACGAAGACGGAGGCGGCAAAGCGGCAACACGGAGGAGGCTCCGATGGCGAGTGACATCCCCGGCGAACGAGGTGCGCGGATCTCCCTCGACGGTGCGGTGGCCGTGGTCACGGGCGCGAGCTCGGGGATCGGCGCCGCGACGGCGCGGGCCCTGCACGAGCGCGGCGCGCGGGTCGTCGTGGCCGCACGGCGGGTGGAGCGGCTGGAGGAGCTGGCGGCCGAGGTCGACGGGCTGGCGGTGAGCTGCGACGTCGGCGACTGGGAGGATGTCCAAAGGCTCGTCGCAAGAACGGTCGAGTGGGGCGGGCGGATCGACGTGATCGTGAACAACGCCGGCGTGGGAACCTTCGGCCGTCTGCACGAGGCCGATCCGGCCGCCGCGGCGGCGATGGTGCGCGTCAACATCCTGGGCGTGCTCCACGGCATGCGGGCGGCGGGCGAGCGGATGGTGAAGCAGGGCACGGGCGGCATCGTCAACGTGTCCTCGATCGTCGGCGAGTTCCCCGACCCGGGCGGAGGCGCGTACGCGGCCACGAAAGCCGCGGTCGACCTGATGACGCGCACCGCGTACCGCGAGCTGCGCGACGAGGGGGTGCACGTGGTGCTGGTGAAGCCCGCGCTCACCGACACGGAGTTCTCGGCGGTGGCGCGCGGCACCGGCCGGCGGATGGGCGGCGACCCGCCCGAGAAGGTGGCCCGCTGGATCTGCGACGCGCTGGAATCCGGCTCGGCCAACGCCGGATACCGCTGATCCGCCCTCCGGCCTCTATGCTTCCCCCGTGGCGACCGTAAGCGCACCCGCCGAGCTCCACTTCACGCCGGACCCCGAGGCCAACCGGCTGATCGCGACCGACCCGAACGCGCTTCTGATCGGGTTCGCGCTCGACCAGCAGGTGACCGTGCAGAAGGCTTTCTCGGGCCCGCTCGAGCTCAAGCGCCGGCTCGGTCATCTCGACCCCGCCCGGATCGCCGCCACGCCGCCGGAGGACCTCGCGGAGGTCTTCCGCACCCGGCCCGCGATCCACCGCTTCCCCGGCGCGATGGCCGAGCGGGTGCAGAAGCTGTGCGCGGCGATCGCCGCCGACTACGGAGGCGACGGCGGACGGGTGTGGACCGAGGCTGCCTCGGGCGCCGACCTGCGCGCCCGGCTGGCGGCGCTCCCGGGGATCGGCGACATGAAGGTGCGGGCGCTCACGGCGGTCGTGGTCAAGCGTCTCGGCGTCCGGCCGCCCGGCTACGAGGACGTGCTCCCGGGCCATCCCACGCTCGGCGACGTCGACTCGCCCGAGGCGCTCGACGCGTACCAAGCGGCCAAACGGGCCCACAAGGCGGCTCTGCGCGCGGCGAAGGCCACGTGATCGTCGAGAAGAGCATGCACTCCGGGTGGCTGTCGAACAGCTACCTGGTCGGTGACGGCGAGGGCGGGACCGGCGTCCTGATCGACGCCGGCGGGCCCGTGATGCCACTCATCGAGGCCGTCAGCCGTCATAACCTCACCGTGTCCCACCTCCTCGTCACGCACGCCGATCCCGACCACATCGCCGAGGCCGGCACCTACACGAGTCGCTTCGACCTCCAGGTGCTGGCGCACGCTGTCGAGGCCGAGCGGATGGACCGCGTCGACGGCATGCTCGCAGACGGCGACACGATCACGGCAGGCGGCCTCGACATCACGGCGCTCCTCACGCCCGGCCACAGCCCCGGACACCTGTCGTTCCTCGTGAACGGGACCGACTGCTTCACCGCGGACGTGCTCTTCCACGGAACCGTCGGCGGCACGATGCGCGACAGCTACGAGAGCCTGCACCACTCGATCATGGACGTCCTCATGAAACTGCCGCACGAGACACGCGTCCACCCCGGCCATACCGATCCGACGACGATCGGGGCCGAGTGGGACGAGAACGTCTTCATCCGCCTCTGGCGCGGGATCGATCCAACCGGGGACGAGCCGTGCACCGTGAACGGCCGCGCGGGCATCCTGGAGCTCTTCGCGCCTGATTACGACGGCGGCCACAAGGGCATGGTGCGCTGGGAGGACGGAAGCCACGATGTCGTCCCGGGGAGCCGGGTCGTGAAGGGAGCTCCGCAATGACCGAGAACTCAGCCCCGACGATGCCGCTGAGCCGCGGTCGCAGGATTTCCATGCTCGTGCTCACGATTCTGCCCTTCGTGGGCCTGATCGCGGCGGTGACGTTGCTCTGGAACGAGGCGGTCGGGTGGACCGACCTCGTCCTCTTCGTCGGGCTCTACGTCATCTGCGGCTTCGGCATCACGATCGGGTATCACCGCATGCTCACCCACCACGCGTTCGAGGCCGTGCGGCCGCTCAAGGCCGCGCTCCTCGTCGCGGGCTCCTTCGCACTCCAGGGGTCGGCGCTCGACTGGGCGATCGACCATCGCACCCACCACGCCCACTCCGACAAGGAGGGCGACCCGCACAGCCCGCACCACGGCTTCGGGCGCGGTCCGTGGGGGGCGCTCAAGGGCCTCCTGCACGCGCACATGGGCTGGATGTTCCGGCATAACCGCTCCGACCAGGAGCGGTACGGCAAGGACATCCTCCAGGACCGGCTGACGATGACGGTCTCGCGGCTCTTCCCGCTCTGGGCGGTGCTGACGTTCGTCGTGCCGTTTGTCCTCGGTGGCCTGCTGACGCTGTCGTGGAAGGGCGCCGTCACGGGGCTCGTGTGGGGCGGCCTCGTGCGGCTCTTCTTCAACCACCACGTCACGTGGAGCGTGAACTCGATCTGCCACTTCTTCGGCAAGCGGCCGTTCCCGGCCGGCGACCAGTCGACGAACAACTGGGTGCTGGCGCTGCCGTCGCTCGGCGAGTCGTGGCACCACAACCACCACGTCTTCCCGACGTCGGCCTTTCACGGGCTCTCGTGGCGGCAGATCGACCTGTCGGGCTGGATGATCGCCTGCTGGGAGAAGCTCGGGCTGGTGCGGAACGTCCGGAAGCCCACAACCGAGCAGATCGGGCGCAAGCTGGCGGCCGCGGTGACTCGGCCCCCCGTGGACCGGCCGGCCAGCTAGGTCCGTCCTCGCCGGGCGCGATGCTCTCGCCGTGCACGGCGACCTGATTCTGCACGGCGACAACCTCCCGCTCATGGAGGGCTTCCCCGACGGCGCATTCCGGATGGTCTACGCCGACCCGCCCTTCAACACGGGCCGCGACCGCACGCGTGCCACGATGCGCGTCACCTCGGACGCGGACGGCGACCGCACCGGCTTCGGCGGGCGCCGCTACCGCACCGAGCTCCTCGAGCGCTCGTCCTACCGCGACAGCTTCGACGACTACCTCGGCTTCCTGGAACCGCGCCTGCGCCAGATCCACCGCCTGCTGGACGCCGAGGGCACGCTTTACCTGCACCTGGACCAGCGGGAGTCCCACTACGCCAAGCTTCTGCTTGACGAGGTCTTCGGCCGCGACTCGTTCCTGAATGAGCTGGTGTGGGCCTATGACTACGGGGCGAAGCCCAGGCGCCGCTGGCCGGCCAAGCACGACACGATCCTGGTGTATGTACGCGACCCGGCGCGGCACTTCTTCGACTCGGAGGCCGTCGAGCGCGAGCCGTACATGGCGCCCGGCCTCGTCACCGCCGAGAAGGCCGCCCGGGGGAAGCTCCCGACGGACGTCTGGTGGCACACGATCGTCTCGCCCACCGGGCGCGAGAAGACCGGCTATCCGACCCAGAAGCCCGTGGGGATCGTGCGGCGCATGCTCCAGGCCTCGACCCGGCCGGGCGACCTTGTGCTCGACCCATTCGCCGGGTCGGGCACGCTGGGGGCGGCCGCCGCCGAGCTGGGCCGCCGCTATGTCCTGATCGACGAGAGCGTCGAGGCTGTGGCCGTCATGGAGCAGCGGCTGGGCGCTCGATCACCCGGACGCCGTCCCGCGTAGCCACCACCGCGGCGGAGGCGTAGCCGAGGAAGAACCCATGGGCAACGACGCCCGGCACCTGCGAGATGTCGGCGGCCAGCGACTGAGGATCGAGCCACTCCTCCCGCCGGCAGTGAAGGATGCGGTTGCCCTCGTCGGTCGTGAACGGGCCGTCGCCGTCGACCCGCAGCTCCGGCTGCCAGCCCAGCACACGGAGCAGCCGCTCGGCGACCGTAAGGGCGAACGGGATGACCTCGACCGGAAGCGGCGCCCGCCGGCCGAGCCGATCCACCAGCTTCGTCTCGTCGGCCACCACGACCATCTCCCGCGACGCCGCCGCCACCACCTTCTCGCGGAGGTGGGCGCCGCCGAGGCCCTTGATCAGGTCGAGCTGCGGGTCGATCTCGTCGGCGCCGTCGATCACCAGGTCGAGCTCGCCGACGTCGTCAAGCGTGAGGAGCGGGATCCCGAGCTCGCCGCAGCGCGTCGCGGTGGCCGCCGACGTGGGGACGCCGGCGATCTCGGTCAGGGCGCCCGAGGCCAGCCGCTCGCCGAGCGCGTCGAGCATCCTGGCGGCCGTCGAGCCCGTCCCCAGCCCAAGCCGCATCCCGGAGCGGACGTACCGGTCGACCGCAGCCGCGCCGGCCTCGGCCTTGAGGTCGCTCACGCGGCCATCGCGTCGGCCACCGCGCCGGCGTCGGTGAGCGGCGTCCGGCAGGCGAAGCGCTCGCAGATGTAGACCGCGGGGCGGCCGTCGATGAGACCCTTCCCCTCGAGGAGGGGCACCGCCGCGGGGCCGGTCCCGTCGCCGAAGGCGTAGACGGCCGTCGGGTGGAACCCGCGCCGGGCGGCGTCGCGCAGCGCCGCCGTGGCCGCGTCGTCAGGCGGGCCGACCACCGCCACCTCGCGCGGTGGCGAGAGGTAGAGGTCGACCGCCGAC
>DATIDU010000309.1:0-3175 GCA_035456145.1 Gaiellales bacterium
GAGCGCGGATCCACTACCGCAACGAGGGTGCCGGCCCACCGCTCGTTCTGCACACCGGCGGCGCCGGCGACGGGACGATGTGGGACCGCGCCGGCTACACCGAGCGGCTTCCTGACCATCGGCTGCTCGTGGTCGACCACCGCGGCCGCGGCCTGAGCGACCCGGTCGCCGCCGTCACGGGGCACACACGCGAGGCGTATGTCTCCGACGTCATCGCAGTCGCAGACGCTGCGGGCGCCGGCAGGTTCGTGTTCGCCGGATACTCCATGGGCGCCGGCGTCGGATACAGGCTCGCCGCAGCGCATCCCGATCGCGTCGCGGCCCTGATCGCGATCGGCGGTGCCGCCGATGAGCCCGGCACGCCCGACGATCCGGCACCGCTCATCGAGATGCTCCAGACGGGCGGCATGGCGGCTCTTTCGAGCGCGATCGAGGCCGACGAGGGAATCACGCTCCCGGCGTGGCTCAGGCAGAACTTCGACGACACCGACGCGGGCCAGTTCGTGCTCTCATTGCAGGCCTGGGCCGGCGAGGGCGATACGACCTGGGACGACCTGGCGAGAATTGCCTGCCCGGTGGCGCTCGTCGCGGGAGAGCAGGAGGCCCCGCCGGGCTCGCTCGAGCGGATGGCCGCCGCGATCCGCGGAGGCGCCGTGGTGGCACGGCTCCCGGGCTTCGGGCACGTGGGTGCGTTCCTCCAGCCCGAGGCCGTCCTGGCGCATGCGCAGCCGGTGCTCGCGGCGGGCCGCGAACCGGCCCCTCGGTAGACTTCCCGGCGTGAAGCGCTACCACGTGACGACGTTCGGCTGCCAGATGAACGTGCACGACTCCGAGCGCATCAAGGGCCTGCTCGAGTCGCTCGGCCTCGGTGAGGCCGGCTCCGCGGACGACGCCGACTTCCTCGTCTTCAACACGTGCACGATCCGCGAGAAGGCCGACGACCGCCTGGTCGCGCACCTGATGGACGCCCGCGCCGCGAAGCGCCGCGATCCCGAGAAGGTCATCGTCGTGGGCGGGTGCTGGTCGGAGTCCATGAAGGACGAGCTCTTCGACCAGTTCCCGTTCGTCGACCTCGCATTCGGGCCGGGGAACATCCACCGCCTGGGCGACTACATCCAGGCCGGCGGCGACGTGCCGAGGGGCCATTTCTCCACGTTCGACACGTTCTCCGGCGAGCTGCCGCTCAAGCGCGACCGCGCCTTCCAGGCCTGGATGCAGATCTCGACCGGCTGCAACTGCAACTGCGCGTACTGCATCGTCCCGTCGGTGCGCGGCCGCGAGCACAGCCGCCGGCCCGGCGACCTCGTGCGCGAGGCAACCGCGCTGGCCGGTGACGGGGTGCGTGAGATCACGCTCCTCGGCCAGAACGTGAACTCCTACGGCCGCGACCTGCGGCCGGCGGTCGAGACGAGCTTCGCCGCGCTCCTGCGCGGCCTGGACGGCGTCGCCGGCCTCGACCGCATCCGGTTCACGAGCCCGCACCCCAAGGACATGCGCGCCGACGTCATCGAGGCGATGGCCGAGTGCCCGGCCGTGTGCGAGCAGCTCCATCTGCCGGTGCAGTCGGGCTCCAGTCGCATCCTGAAGGCGATGCGGCGTACGTACTCCCGGGAGCGGTACCTGGGGCTCGTGGAGCGCATCCGCGAGGCGATCCCCGACATCGCGCTCACCACGGACATCATCGTCGGCTTCCCGGGAGAGACCGAGACCGATTTCGCCGACACGCTTTCCCTCGTCGACGAGGTCGGCTACGACCACGCATTCACCTTCGTCTACTCCGCCCGCCGTGGGACCGAGGCCGCGCGGATGCCCGACCAGGTGGCGGACGAGGTCCGGCGCGAGCGCATCGAGCGCCTGGTCGAGCGGATCCAGCACCATGCCGCGGCCCGCAACGCCGCGCTCGTCGGCACGGTGCAGGAGGTGCTCGTCGAAGGTCCGAGCCGCACCGACCCCGCGGTCCTGCGCGGCCGAACGCGCGGCGGGAAGGCCCTCAACTTCGCCGGCACGGCGGCGCCCGGCTCACTCGTCGACGTCACCGTGACCGGCTCGACGTCGCAGACGCTCTCCGGCCGCCAGGTCGCGCCCGTCGCCGCGTAGCGATGCCGGTCATCGCCATTTTCGGGCCGACCGCCTCGGGCAAGAGCGGGGTCGCTATCGAGCTCGCGGAGCTGGCCGGCGGCGAGATCATCTCCGCGGACGCCATGCAGCTCTACCGCGGCCTGCCCATCCTGACGAACCAGCCGAGCGCGGCCGACCTCGAGCGCGTCCCGCACCACCTGATCGGGATCTGGGAGCCGAGCCACGAGGGCTCAGTCGCCGAGTTCGCGGGGCTGGCGCACGAGGTCATCGACGACGTGCTCCGCCGAGGCCGCGTGCCGATCCTGTGCGGGGGAAGCGGACTCTACGTCCGCGCCGCGCTGGCGGACATGCCGCTCCCGCCGCAGGCCGAGGCGCGCGCCCGCCGGGCGGCCGAAGAGCTCTATGACCAGCGCGGCCCCGCCGGGGCGCACGCAACCCTGGCCGCCGTCGACGCCCCCGCAGCCGCGGCCGTCCACCCGAACGACCGCCGTCGCGTGGTTCGCGCCCTCGAGCTCGCGGAGTCGGGCCACTCGCTGGCGGCCGCCGACGACCTGCTGTGGTCCGCCGAGACACGCCATCCGACCATCGTGGCGGGGCTGGCCCTCCCGCCCAACGAGACGGCACGCAGGATCGCGGAGCGCACCGCAGCGATGTTCGCGGCGGGCGTCGAGGAGGAGGTTCAGAAGGCGCGGACGGCGTACGCCTTCTCGATCACCGCGGAGCGCATCCACGGCCTCCAGGACGTCTCCGCACTCCTCGCCGGCGAGATCGACCGCGAGGAGGCGATCCGTCGCCTTGAGGCCCGAACGCGCCATTACGCGAAGCGGCAGCGGACGTGGATGCGGCGGCTGCCCGACGTGCGCATCTTCGACGCCACGCGCGACCCGCGCACGGTCGCAGGCGACATCGCCGGGTGGGCATGACCCGGCCCAAGGAGCACGACGCGGTGCGTGAGGCCCGCGATGCGCTCGTCATCGTGGCGGCCGGTGCACCCGTCGCCGTCGCCGTCGCCGGGCTGGCGGCGGTCGCAGCCGGCGACGTCACGCTCTGGCTGCGCTGGCTCGTCGGGCCGCTCGTGGTCGCCGCCCTCCTGCTC
>DATIDU010000310.1:0-17503 GCA_035456145.1 Gaiellales bacterium
AAGCGCGGAGTCATGCCCTGGAGCGGCCGGAGAGCGCGCGCCGCGAGGAAGAGGTTGTCCGGAGGATTCCCGGCATGCACCGCCGAGACGGCCGCCCGGCGGCTCGCCCGGCGCAGTGCCGAAAGCGCCCTGCCCATCGCCTGGCCCTGCTCGCGGATCTGGCCGCCGACGCCCCTCCCGCCGTCCGGCTGCGCGAAGAGCTCGAGGTGAACGTCAGGGCTTGTCATCGCGCGCACGTGCGCCGGCGAAAGGCAGCCGCCGACGAGCGTGACCTCGTATCCGGCAACGGCCAGCGCTTCCGCCTCTCGACGCGGCCGCAGGTCCATCTCGAGCGGGGCGTTCTGGTTCACGATGACGACGTGCGGCGGTCGCACGTGCCTAGATCCCCTCGGCGAGCGTGACAAGCCCGCGGCTGCGCGGCTTCCGGGAGACGCCGGCCAGGAGGTCGGCATATCCGCACAGCATCATGTCAAGCGAGAAATTGCGCTGCTGGCGGAGGCGGCCTGCCCTGCCGAGGGCGGCGGCGCGCGTCCGGTCGCGCGCCAGAGCCACCAGCGTCTCCGCCATCTGTCCGGGGCGATCCGCCGGGATCAGGACGCCGGTGACGCCGTCGGCCACGAGCTGCCGGACGCCGCCGACATCCGTCGCGACGACCGGTCGCGCGACGGACATCGCCTCGAGCACGGACATCGGCGACGCCTCGACCGCGCTCGTCAGGCAGACGGCATCCGCCGCGTGCATGATGTCGAGGGCGTCGGTGCGGTAGCCGATGGCGCGGACTGCGTCGCCCGACAGGTCGGCGGCACGGCGGACGGACTGACTGTCAGATCCGTCCCCGACGACGAGGCCGACGATCGAAGGCTCGACGGCATGCGCGGCGGCCACCTGCTCGACGAAGACGACGGCCCGCTTCTCGGGCCGGAGTCCGGCGACAAGGACGGCGACGAAGGCGCCTTCGTCGATGCCCAACTCGGCGCGCACGGCTCGCCGGCTGCGAACGGCGGGATCGCTCGCGACGCCGTTGGGAATCACTCGGACGGCGTCTCGGCGATAGCCATCCCGGACGAGGTGCTCCGTCTGGGTTCGGTCGACGGCGACGACGGCTATCGCACGCGGCCGCATCGGAGCAAGCAGCAGGCGCTGGTGGCGCCGGTACGGCCGTAGCCCTTCGGGGTCCGGGCCCAGATGCTCCGTGACGACGTGCGCCGCCCGGTGCCTCATGGCGAGGACATGACCGACGACGTGTGCGCTGACGCCGCGAGTCACGACCGCGGACGAACATCGTCCTGCCAGGCGCAGGGTTCGGTAGAGGCCGGCGACATCGGTTCGACGATGCAGACCGGCGCATGCGACCGGCAGGCCCTGCGACAGCAACTCCTCGAAGTGCACCCCGCGGCCGTCGAGCGTCACCACGCGGACGTCGAAACCTCGCCGGTGGAGCGCCGGGATCAAGAGCGACCATTGGCGCTCGGCGCCTCCGGCGTTCAGGTTCCCGCACATGAATACGACCCTCGGGCTCCCGTCGCCTGTCATCGCAGGCCGACCCGAGAGAGCCTGCGGTGATAGACGCCGATGACGCGGTCGGCGATCTGACGGCGGCCGTACGCCTGCATCGCCTCGCGCAGGCGTGGGTCGCGGCCGGCCCACAGCGCTTGCCCGGCGGCGGCCGCAAGCGCGGCAGAGTCCCGCGGCACGATCGCGCACCCGGGAAGGCCGTGGACGACATCCGGCACGTCGCCGACAACGACGGAGACGACCGGCGTCTGGCAGGCGAGCGCCTCCTTCACGCCGACGGGCGCGCCCTCCCACACAGACGTCATGACCGCGACGTCCGCTGCGTTCATCGCCAGCGCGACCCCCTCGCGCGAGAGCCCGTCGAGGCTGGCGGGGAACACGTCCGGTATCTCGCGGCGCAGAAGTTCGATCACCGCGTCGAACATGTGAACCTGCTTCCTGACGACCTTCGTGGCGTCACCACGCGCCGCAGGAAGCAAGATGCACCGGCCATCGGTCGGCCATCCAAGCGCGCGCCGGGCGTCCGCCCGTTCGACCGGGACGAACCGGTCGAGGTCGACCGCGCAGGGGATGATCGGAGCGCCGCGGACGCCGAGAGTGTCGGCGATCACCGGCGCGACGGCGATGGGCTGGGTGCGCCTCGCGACGAGCCGCGACACGGCACGCTGCCACGGTATCCACGCGTCGCCTCCATGGAACGTGGTGACGACGGGCGTCCGCATCTGCGAGGCTGCGACCGCCCCGGTCAGGCCGTAGTGGGCATGAACGATGTCGTACCGCCCGCGCCGCAGCTCCCGGCGGAGGTGACGCACCGCCTCGAGATAGCGGCTGCGTCTGGGCCGTCCGTCGAACGCGAGGACGTCGACCTCGACACCGAGCGCCCTGAGGTCGTCCACCTGGTCCCGCACGAAGCACCCGAACTCGGGCTCGGCGGGTGTCGGATACATGTTCGTGATCACGAGTACCCGCAAATCTGAGCGCTCGGCGTCGCCGGACGCCGCAACGCCCTTGCGGGGGGTCACGACGGCCGAGTCATCCGGCAGCGGAGCTCACCGCGCTTTCCTCAGTGAGCGAGCGCTCCGCCGCCTCGATCATTCGCACGACCTCGAGCCCAAGCTCCGGCGACGAGCGCGGGCTCGAGCCGGACCGCACTGCGGCACAGAAGTCCTCCATCTCGAGGGCGATCGGCTCGATCCCCTCGATGTGGGGGGAGACGATGTCCCCGGTGCGGTACTTCAGGTACTCGCCGAACGACTCGGGATTCCGTGGCATGACGCCCGAGTCGTAAAGACGCACGGGTTCATTGCTGCAATCGTCGTATACGACCATCTTGTCCGACCCGACCACCGTCGTTCGGCGGAGCTTGCTCGGCGCGAGCCACGAGAGCTCCACGTGCGCGATCGTGCCGGATTCGAACTCGCAGTTGATGAACGCGACGTCGTCCTGGCGCGACATGATGCAGGCCCGGCCCATGGTGAAGATCCGGGTGGGCGCTTGGTCGAGCCAGTAGAGCAGGATCGAGAAGTCGTGCGGCGCCAGGTCCCAGATCACGCTCACGTCCGATTGGTGCAAACCCAGGTTCACCCGCGACATCGAGATGAAGTAGATCTCGCCGAGTTCGCCGGAGCGGATCAGGTCTCGTATGCGGATGACCGGCGGGCTGTACAGGAAGGTGTGGCCTGGCATCAGCACGAGCCGCCGTTCGTACGCGGCCGGGATCAACGCCCGTGCATCGTCAGACGACGCAGCCAGGGGCTTTTCGACGTATACGTGCTTGCCGGCCTCCAGCACGCGCATCGCCAGGTCGTAGTGGGTTCCAACGGGCGTGACGACGGCAACCGCATCGAGGGTCTCGTCCTCGAGCATCTCGTCCAGATGCCTCGTCTGGCGTACGGCTGGGTACCTGCGTCCAACGGTGGCGAGCGCTTCCGGACGCTGGTCGCACATCCAGGCCGCCTCGGCCCCGGGGATGTCATGGAGGTTGCGGACAAGGTTTGGCCCCCAGTAGCCGAGCCCGACGACACCGACGCGCACGGGATCCGCAGCAGCGAGAGGCTCGATGGGTCCGGCGGCCGTCCCGACGCCACTTGCGGCCATCACACTGTCCCCCTGCGCTGCCGCAGGACCGCGGCCGGCGTTCGCATGAGCAGGGACAGATCGAGCAGAAGCGACCAGTCGCGCGCGTAGGCGACATCCATTTCGAGCGCTTCGGCGAAGCTCGCGTGGCCTCGCGCGGTGACCTGCCACAAGCCCGTGATCCCCGCGGGGACTCGGAACCGCTCAAAATGGTGAGCCGCAAAGTGGTCGGTCTCGTACCGGAGACACGGCCGCGGGCCGACCAGCGACATCGTGCCTCGCAGCACGTTGATGAGCTGCGGCAGCTCGTCGAGGCTCGTGCGCCGCAGCCAGCGGCCGGTGGGCGTCACGTCGTTGCCACGATCCAACTTGTAGAGCTCGTCCGCTCCGACCGTGGTCCCGTCCTTCATCGACTGCTGGACATAGGCCCGGTGAGGCGCCGGATCCGTGTCGGTCCGCATGGTGCGGAACTTGAGCATCGTGAACTCGTCCATGCCCTCTCCGAGGCGCGTCTGGCGGAACAGCACCGGCCCAGGCGTCTCGCGGGGGATCCGCCACGCGGCCCAGACGAACACCGGCGCAGCGATGACCAGCCCGATGCTGGCGCCGAGAACGTCGATCACCCGCTTGAGGCGCGCGCAGACGGCGGAGCGAGTGCGCGGCATGATGCCGACGAGCGGGATGCCTTCGACGTCGGACAGCCCCGACTGCGGTCCCATGACTTCGAACATCCGAGGGACGATGTCCACGCGGACGTTCAGATCGAGCAGCGCGCGCGCCCGGCCGAGGACCTCATCGTCTCGGACCTGCGAGAACGCGACGATCACGCGGTTGACGGCGAATGCCCGGACGATCGAGACGAGATCCTCGAACGGCCCAAGCACCGGCACGTCGCGTACATCGGAGCGCCATCGCTTCGGAGCGGAGTCGACGAACCCCAGGAGTGTGATTCCGTACTCGGGGTGGCGAAGCAGCTTGCGCGCGACGAGTTGTCCAACGTCCCCGGCGCCGAGGATGACGACGTTCTCGGGAAGCGGGCGCCGATTCGGGCCTAGCCTGAGCCCGGCAGCGCGGCCGACCGCGACAAGAGCCAGCGTTGCGATGCCCATCCCTAGGAGGCTGTGGGCAGCGTCGGCGGTGCCGGCTTCCCAAACGACGACAACGATGAGCCCGGCTCCGATCACGGCGATGGAGGCCGCGCGCGCCCAATCGCGGACCTGCTCGGGTTCGCTCCTGGCTGCGGCCGGTAGGTCGTTACGCATCGGCGGCCTTTGCTCGCCGGTAGCCGTTGCGGCGGTACTCGTGCTTCCCGGCAACGTTACAGCCGGTCGCGACAAGCCCGAGCGCCTGGGCCGGGCAGGCGTCGAGTACCCGGCGCGCCTCTGCGAGCGCATCCCGGTGGACCGTGTTGACGTCCACCACAAGAAGCAGCGCGTCCGTCTGGGTTGCGATGGACATCGCATCTCCGACAGTCAGGATCGGCGGCGAGTCGATCAGGAGGACATCGGAGCGCCGCTTGAGGGCGAAGAGGACGTTGGCGACGAACGCCGACGACAGAAGCTCGCCTGGATCGGGTGGGGCTGGGCCGACCGTCAGCACCTGGAGCTGCCCTCCATCTGCTGGGGCGTCCGGGCGAGTGTCGATCTCGTTCAGCGCATCCGCCAGCGTCATTTCACCGGCGGCGACGCTTGTGAGCCCCGGCCGCCCAGCGAGCCCGAACAGTGCGTCGATGCCGGGATGCCGGAGATCGAGATCGACGAGCGCGACACGAAGCTGCGCACGCGCGAGCGTCACTGCCAGATTTGCCACCGTCGTCGACTTCCCCTCGCCCTCGCCGGTGCTCGTGACGACGATCGAGGACACACCGTGCTGACGCTGGCTGTTGCTGAGATTCGTCTTGAGAATCCTGAAC
The DNA here is from genome assembly GCA_035456145.1 of Gaiellales bacterium. Lineage (GTDB taxonomy): Bacteria > Actinomycetota > Thermoleophilia > Gaiellales > JAICJC01 > JAICJC01. The sequence goes on from DATIDU010000310.1 coordinate 5,504, forward strand.
GCCTCGGCGCTTGCGCCGGCGGGCTCCGCGAGCGCGGCCAGGCGACCGTTGGACGACGCGGCGCCGGTGCGTCGCGGGATACGGCCGAGCACCGGCAGCTCGAGCTGCTCTCGCAGATCGTCCTCTGAGCGCACGCGGGGGTCGAGCGCATCACGGAGAAACGCCAGCGCCACTCCGAGCCCAAGACCAGCCAGCAGGCCCAGCGCGACATTCCGCGTCGTACGGGGCTGGACGACGGACGTGTTCCCGGCCCCGCCGAGGGGGATGGCGCTCGATCCCGACGCCGCGACGGCCTGGAGGCCTTCGAGCTGGTGCATCGTGCTCGTCAGCTGCCGAGCGAGCGACGAGTTGCCCTCGCCGAGGGCCTCGAGCCGATCGAGCCGTCGCTGGACGTCTGTGAGCCCGGCCGTGATCGCGGACGTGTCGAGCTGGCGGCGGTAGACCGTGAACTCGCGGGCGTACGCGGCCGCCAGCTTCTGCGCCACGGTCGGGTCAGGATGGGTCACCGAGAATTCCAGGACGTCGGCGGTGGGGTTCGCGCTGACGCTGGACGCCGCCAGGAGTTCGCCTGCGCTCAACCCCTGGACGCGCGCGGCGGCGACTGTCATCCGGGCGACCTGCCCGATCCGTGCCAGGGCGGCCTGCGTGGCGGCGTACCGATCAGGCGGCGAGGTCGGCGTCGCGGCCAGATTGAGCGCCGCGACCGTCGGATTCTGCTCGTTCACGAGCACGCTTGCGGACGCCTGGTACAGGCGCTGCTCGCTCCGCGAAACGACGAACGCGGCCAGGGTCGCCGCCGTCACGGTGGCCACCACCACCCAGCGCTGGCGCGAGAGCAGGCTTAGCCACTCGCGGAAAGGCGACTCATCTCGCGCGCTTGCTCGCACCAACCTTCCGCCGTTCTTAGGGGCCGACCTAGCACCTCGGGGAAGTGGGCTCGCCCCTCCTGCGACGCCCTGAACGTCCAGCCCTCCCCTTGGAGCCGCGAACCATGCCTCACCGAGTTACTCACCCCAAACCGCGCCAATCCAAACACGACTGTGCGGCTCCTCACACGGACCGACCGGCCGTCGAGCGACGCGACGACGATCGACCGCGCTGACGCGGCCGGATCCTCCCGCTCGGTTACGCTTGCCGGCGTGGCCCATGCCGCCCCGCCCACCGCCGATCTGACCGGCGAGCAGCGCGAGATCCAGGCGCTTGCCGCAGAGTTCGCGCGGACCGAGATCCGGCCCGTTGCGGCCGAGGTTGACGAGCGCGATACCCACTGCCCGGTCGAAATCGTCCACAGGGCGGCGGAGGTCGGGCTGACGTCGTTCATGCTGCCCGAGGACGTCGGCGGCGGCGGCGTCACCGATGTGCTCACCGGCTGCATCGTCCAGGAGGAGCTGAACTGGGGCTGCGCGGGGATCGGGAACCTCGTCACGTCGGGCGGCTTCTTCGCCCGCCCGGTCGTGGAGGTGGGGACGCCCGAGCAGCGGCAGCGGTGGCTCGCGCCGCTCTGCACCGACGCACCGCCGCTCACCTCGCTTGCGTCCACCGAGCCGGGCGTCGGGTCGGATGCGGCAGCGATGACGACCGCAGCCGTGCGGACGGACGACGGCTACCGCATGAACGGCCAGAAGTCGTGGATCTCGAACGGTGGCGTCGCCGACTTCTACGTCGTCTTCGCCACGGTCGCGCCCGGAACGGGCTCGAAGGGCGTGACGGCGTTCCTCGTCGAGAAGAGCGACGCCGGCGTCTCGTTCGGCGAGCCCATGAAGAAGCTCGGGCAGCGGGCCATCCTCTCGACCGAGGTCTTCCTGCACGACGTCGACCTGCCGGCCGACAGGCTGCTCGGCGAGGAGGGCAAGGGCTTCTACAGCCTCATGCACACGTTCGACGAGTCGCGGATCCACCTGGCCGCCGGCGCGGTCGGGATCGCCCGGGCGGCGCTCGATTACAGCATCGAGTACGCCTCGAGCCGAAACGCGTTCGGGAAGCCGATCGGCCGCCATCAGGCGGTCGGCTTTCGGCTGGCCGACATGGCAACGCGCATCGACGCGGCCCGCCTCCTCACGCACCGGGCGGCGCGCATGATGGACGCCCGGCAGCACGTGCCCGCCGAGGCCGCGATGGCGAAGCTCTTCGCCTCGGAGGCCGCCATGTGGTGTACGTGGGCCGCGGTGCAGAACCTGGGAGGGTGGGGCTACTCGCGCGAGTACCCCGTCGAGAAGTGGATGCGCGATGCGAAGCTGGAGGAGATCGAGGAGGGCACCTCGGACATCCAGCGCCTCATCATCTCCCGCCGCCTGCTCGACGCGCGGGGCTAGACTCGGCCCATGCGATAGGTCCCAGCCTCTCGGCCTCACCCCGTCGCCCGCGGCCCGCCTCTGACCGCGCGGCCGGCGGCCGCGAGCGGTGGTCAGGCGGGGACGGCGTTCTCGTCGAGGGGCGCCAGGGCGGCGCCCGTGTCCTCGAGCACGCGCAGGGCGTCGGCGGGCAGGTGGGCCTGCACCGCGGTGCCCTGCTTCCAGGGGATCTCGGTGCCGACGTTCTGGACGAGGGCCTGGATCGTGTTCCCCACCGCCAGGTGCACGATCACCTGCACCGAGTTCCCGAGGTAGACCAGCCGCTGCACCATGCCGGGGATGCGGTTCTGGCCCGTCGAGTCCTGCGGCTCGAGGTGGACGCGCTCCGGCCGGATCGTCACCCGAACCGACCCGCGGGCGTCGGTCTTCCCGCGCGTCGCGTCGAGCTCGAAATCGCCGAGCCGGAGGCGGCAGATGTTCGCGCCGCCCACGGCCTCGGCGTCCATCAGGTTGGAGACCCCGAGGAAGTCGGCGACGAACACGGTCGAGGGCTCCTCGTAGACCTCGCGCGGCGGCGCCACCTGCTCTACCCGGCCGTCGGCCATGACGGCGATCCGGTCGCTCATCGTGAGCGCCTCCTCCTGGTCGTGGGTCACGTAGATGAACGTGATCCCGACCTGCTGCTGGAGCGCCTTCAGCTCGAGCTGGAGCGCCTTTCGCAGCTTCGCGTCGAGTGCGCCGAGCGGCTCGTCGAGGAGCAGCACCGCCGGCTTCAGGACCAGCGCCCGTGCCAGCGCCACGCGCTGCTGCTGACCGCCCGACATCTGCGCCGGCTTTCGACGCTCGAAGCCGGTGAGCTGCACGAGCTCGAGGGTCTCGGCGACCCGCTCGCGGATCTCGCGCTTTCCCACCTTCTGGCGCTTCAGCCCGAACGCGACGTTGTCGGCAACGTTCAGGTGGGGGAAGAGCGCGTAGCTCTGGAACACCGTGTTCACGTTGCGCTTGTGCGGCGGCGTGTAGGCCATGTCGTCGCCGTCGAGCAGGATCCGGCCCTCGGTCGGCTGCTCGAAGCCGGCGATCATCCTGAGCGTCGTGGTCTTGCCGCACCCGGACGGGCCGAGCATCGAGAAGAACTCGCCGCTCGGCATCTCGAGGTTGATGCCGTCGACGGCGGCTAGGTCGCCGAACTTCTTCACCAGATCAACGAGTGTGACTTCGCCGGCCATCCGTCAAATCTACTAGATCGCTAGACGTCGAAAGCGGCCATGTCGCCGACGAGTCCGCCCCCGGCCCGCTCGTGGCGCGTGAAGAACCGATAGCCGAGGTAGCCGATGATGATGGAAGCCAGCGTGAGGGCGGACAGGATCGTGGCGATGGCATTCGTCGACGGCAGCGGCGCGGCCCGGGTCGCCGCGTAGATCTGGATCGGCACCGTGTCGCAGCCCGCCCCGCACGAGAGCCAGTAGCTGATCACGAAGTCGTCGATCGAGAGCGCGAAGACGATCGCGATGCTGGCGACGATGGCGGGCATGAGGAGCGGAAGCAGGACGCGGTAGAGCGCGACCGCCGGCGACGCGCCGAGATCGGCGGCCGCCTCCTCGTACTGGCGCCCGATCGAGAACAGGCGTCCGCGGACGACCACGACGACGTAGGAGATCGAGAAGGTGACGTGCCCGAGCACCTGCGCTGTCGTGCTGGGCTGGATGAAGGTGAAGACGTGCGTGAAGACGAGGAGCAGCGACACCCCCATCACGATCTCGGGCGTGACGAGGGGGAAGAGCATGATGAAGTTGGACACGCCGGCTCCCCGTCCGCGCCAGCGGGCCAGCCCGAGGGCGAGCAGGACGCCGAGCGGCGTGGCGATTGCGACGTCCAGGACGGCGAGCTTGATGCTCTGGATCAGGGCGTGGTGGAGGTCGGCATCGCTCCACACCGAGTCCACGTCGCCCCAGTACCAGCGCGTCGAGAACCCCGACCAGATCGTGCGAGACCGGCCGCTGTTGAACGAGAACTGGATCGCGATGAGGGCCGGGATGATCGACCACGCCATATAGAGCCAGGTGAATCCGACGAGGAACCGCGGGCGGCCCCACGGATTGCCGACCCATCCGCGAACTCGCGTCCACGTCGACGGCTTCGGTGGCGCTGCATGTGCCGTGGCGACCGTCACGTGGACGCGAGCTCCTTCGTCGCTCGGTGAACCGTCCAGATGTAGTAGCCCATGAGGACGACCAGGAACAGCGACAGCAGAATGGTGAGCGCGGCGCCGATCGTCGGCTGCGACGTGCCGTGGAAGTAGAGGTCGATCTGATTCCCCAGCATCGATGTCGTCGGGGCTCCCGACACGATGTTGGGCGTGTAATAGTCGCCGAACATCGGCAGCGCGATGAGCACGCAGCCGCCGAGGATGCCGGTCTTGGAGAGCGGCAGCGTGACGCGCAGAAACGCCTGCAGCGGGCTCGCACCCAGGTCCCGGGCGGCTTCCAGATGGCTCTGGTCGATGCGATCAAGGGCCGCGAAGAGCGGCAGGATGAAGTAGGGGATGTAGCCGTAGATGAGGGCGAACACCACCGTGACCGGCTTGCCGTCGAGCCACCCGTACGGCTGGTTGATGACATGAGACCACATCAGGAACCTGTTGACGTACCCGTCGACCTCGAGCAGGTTGACCCAGGCCAGCATCCGCATCAGGTAGCTGATCCAGAGCGGAAGGATCAAGAGGACGAGGAGGAGCGCCTTGGTGCGCCTGGCGTGCCGGGCGATGTAGTACGCGACCGGGTAGCCGATCGCCAGGCTCGCGCCGACCGAGATGACGACGTACTCCGTCGTCCTCACGAACACGTCCCAGAGATCGCCGCCGGGCTCGAGACGCGTGAGCGTCTGGCTCATCCAGCCGACGTTCCAGTCCAGGGGGTTCCAGCTCGGAATCGGACGGAAGAGGATCGGATCGACCGTGCCGAACGCCACCCCGATCACCGCGTAGAACGGGATGATGAAGAGCAGGATGAGCCAGATGACGCCGGGAAGCGCGAATCCTGACCAGAGCCAGCGTGGGTACATCCGCCTACGCCCCGGTGGTGAACTCCGAGTAGCCGTTCGTCCAGAGGGCCTGGCCGCTGTTGGTCAGCGTCAGCTCCTGGATCGACTTCGGCCCGAAGTCCTCCTTGTGCAGGATTGCGGTCTGCAGGGTTTGCGCGTCCGCGGCCGTGAGCTTGGTTCCCCACGAGGCGTTGCGGGACTGGACGAGCTTCTCGATGAGCGTGTCGGGCTCGATGATGTTGAGCGGCGGCTGGTAGCCGTTGAAGTCGATGAAGTTCGACATCGACACACCGTTCTCGAGCAGGTAGTTCAGGAAGAGGTGGGAGAGCACGGGCTTCTTCGTGGTCGCGCAGATCGAGAAGCAGTCGTTCTGGACGGGCACGTGGCCGTTGGGGGCCTTCCAGTACGCCATCACGCTCGGATGCTGGTTGGCCGGCAGGTAGTAGACGAACGCGGCGATGAGGTCACCCGCCCACGCCTGGTGGAGCCATGAATGGTCCTCCGCCACTGTCTGGAACTGGCTGTCGTCGAGCTTGATGTTGCAGATACCGTACAGCTGCTTCAGGTCGTCGACCGCCCGATTGATCAGCTTCGGGTCCTCGGTGTTGATGTCGGTGACTCCCCTGCGCAGCAGCGCCGCCGCGATGGTCTCGCGGTCCTCGGTCAGCATGGAGACCTTGCCCGAGTACGCCTGGGCCTGCCAGAAGATGTCCCACGGCTGCTTCATGCCGGCGATGTCCTCTTTGACGTGATCGGTGCGCCAGAGGATGCCGGTCGCATACAGCGTGTAGGGCACGGTGTACTGGCTGCCCTTGTCGTAGAACGGATCCACGAGCTCCGGCCAGATGTTCTTCTGGAGGTTGGGGATGTAGTCCAGGTTGAGCGGCTTGATGAGCTTGCCGGCGACCACCTGGTCGAGGTGATCGGGCGTCATCTCCATGACGTCGGGCTGCACCGTCCCGTCGGCCAGCTTCTGGATGCCGGTGGCGATGTTGTCGAACGGGGTGTACTGCGGCGTGACGTCGTACTTCGCGCAGAACTCGTTCAGGAGCTTCTTGTACAGGTAGACCGGATAGTTGTAGACCGTGAACGTTCCGCCGGTCTCCGGCTTCAAGCCCGACTTGATCGGGTCCTCCCAGAGGGGAAGCTTGACCGGGTTGTCCGGCCGAGCGAGCGGCAGGCCGCCGGGGCCAACCGGTTCTCCCTGGGCATTGGAGCTCGCCGTCGGCGTCGTCGAGTTGCCGCACGCCGCGAGCAGGGATCCCGCGCTCGAGAGCCCGAGTGCCGCGCCTCCCGATCGCATCAGGAAGTCGCGCCGGGTGTTGCCGCGCTCCTTGGGGTGCCAGGTCATGATCCGTCCCTCCCTCGGTTCGATCCAATCATGCCAGCGCGGCCTCGCGCAAGGCCGTGGTGCCCTCCGTTTCGTCGTCGGTCGCCGCGGCGGGGATCGCCGAGCGGATCAGGTCGTGGAAATGCTTGATGCCGTTCTCGCGCGCGCCGATCACGCCGGCGCGGTAGCGGCTCGACTCCAGACCCTCCTGGACGCGTTCGGTGAGCTCGTTGTCCTCCTCCTGCACGAGGTGGTTGATGCGTGAGTTGAGCTTGCGCACGAGCCGGTCGCGCCGGCCCGAGGTCTCGGGGGGCCGGAAGGCGTTCCAGATCGTGAGCGTGCGCCGCTCGTCGAGCGGATAGTTGAGCCAGAAGTCGATCTGGTCGGGGTACAGGTTCACCGTCGTCCCCGGGAACGCGAAGACGAAGTTCCACTGCTCGGACTCCGGCGAGCGCAGGCCGGGCATCGGCCGCATGAGCCGCTGATAGAGCCGCTCGCGGCGGTCGTGTGAGGCCTTGTCGCGCAGCGGGCTGCGCGCGATCGAGACGTTCGCGTCGGACGTCTCGACGATGTAGTTCTTGTAGTCGAGGAGGCGCAGGAGGCCGGGGTGGCCGACCGGCACGTGGTAGCCCTCGAGGAAGTTGTCGATCGAGTTCTTCCAGTTGATGGGAAGCACGGACGATCCCGTTTGGTAGCTCACGAGCCGCTCGGGGCGATAGGGCGCGAGCCACTCGGCGAACGGGCCGAGGGCGACGCCGAGCGGCTCCGGCTCGGGCGACAGGTTGGCGAACACGAAGCCGGCCGAGACGCCGACGTGCACGGGCCAGAGTCCGTTCTCCTCGCGGTCGAACCCCGGGAAGCCGGTCTTCTCAGGCACTGCGAGCAGGCGCCCGTCGAGCCCGTACGTCCAGCCGTGGTAGGGGCACCGGATGGCCTTGCCGCAGTTGCCGGCGCCGTCGAGGATCCGCGCTGCGCGGTGCCGGCAGACGTTCGAGAAGCCGCGCAGCTCACGGTCGGCGCCGACCACGACCGCGATCGGCTCGCCCGCGATCCGCATGCTGACGTAGTCGCCGGGCTCGCGGAGCTTCGAGATGTGGCCGACGAGGAGCCACTGCTGCGTCCAGATCGCGCGCCGCTCGGCCCGGTGGAACTCGGGCGAGCGGTAGACCCAGGCCGGGAGCGTGCGGATCGGCCCCTCGCTCACGCCGCCCTGCCCTTGGCCGCCTTCGCCGGGCCGAGCTCGCGCCTGGCGGCGGCGACCAGGTCACGGTGCAGGTCGCGCGCGGTGCGCAGGCCGAGGAGGGCCTCGCGGCCCCACTCGTTGACGCACGCCGCCAGGCGGCGTGCGGTCGGCCAGGGATCGACGCTCGCCGGGATCGAGCCGTCCTCGATGCCCTCGGCGATCAGGTCGTGGATCTGCTCGAGCCAGCGGCGGTGGGAGCCCTCGACGAGCGCGAGTGCGCCCTCGTTGTGGGCGGCGTACTGCCACATCTCGTTCCAGACCGCCCAGTTGGCGCGGATGGCTGGATCGTCGCCCGCCCACGTCGCGAAGAGCTTCTCGACCCGTCCGCGCCCGGTGGCGATGGCGCTGAGCTTGGCCTCGGCGACTGCGTCGGCCAGGTCGTCGGCGTGCGCGAAGGCCGCCTCGATGACGTCGGCGCGGGCCGGGAAGTAGTAGTGGACGAGGGCCGTCGAGACCCCGGCCTCGGCGGCCACGTCGGCGACACGCAGGCGCGCGGCGCCGTCGCGGGCGATCACCACGCAGGCGGCGTCGAGGATGGTGTGCTTGCGGTGGGAGGCCGGCTCGGTCATCATTGCAAGTCTGACTGACGGATCAGTCAGGATACACCATGACCGAGACGCCCGTCCGCGACCGCTGGCTCTTCCTGACTCCCGAATCGGAGGCGGTCCTGCCCTCCGCCGTGGCCGCGCTGGCGGCCGCGCTGGGCGAGCCCGGCCGGTCCGAGGAGGCCGAGCGAGCGGCGCTCGAGCGGATCGTCGTCGAGCGTGGGTACGGGGAGTGGCTCGCGTACCTGAGGGAACGCAGGCTGCTGCTCGAGCGTTACGTCGACCGCCACCGGGCCGACCCCCTCGCCGCGCACGTCGCCGACGTGCTCATGAACCACTGGCTGCTCGCCCTCACCGTTCCCGGCCAGGAGGAGGCGGCTGACGCGGAGCGGGCCCGGATGGCCGACCTGGTGCGCAGCCTGGAGCGGCATGGCTGACGTGCTCGTGGTGGGTGCCGGCCTCGCCGGCCTGGCGGCGGCGCGCGACCTGCACCGGGCAGGCGTCGACGTGCTCCTGTTGGAGGCGCGGTCGCGGCCGGGCGGCCGGGTCGAGCAGGAGACGCTGCCCGACGGGCGGCTCGTCCAGCTCGGCGGGGAGCTCGTCGGCGAGTTCCACACCGCCTACCTGGAGCTGGTCGCCGAGTTGGGTCTGACGCTGCGGCCGAGCTACGTCGCCGAGCCGGGCGAGATGACGACCGACCTCGTCGACGGCATCCACCGGGGCGACGACCTTCCGTGGATGACCGACGCCGAACGGGCCGACGCAGAGCGGCTCGCCGGCCTCGCCGGAAGGCTGGCGCGCACCGTCGACCCCGACGATCCGTGGAGCCACCCCGACGCCGACCGGCTCGACCGGCTGTCGGTCAACGGGTGGCTGCGCGAGCAGGGCGCGCTCCCGGCGGTGATCCGGGCCCGCGAGCTGGCGCACCTGGGCGTGGCGGCCGGCTCGGCCGAGCGCACCTCGCTCCTCTCAGTGCTCCGGATGGACGCCGTCGCCGGTGGGCTCGGGGTATACGACCTGGAGGCGTGGGAATCGATGACCCTCGCCGAGGGCAGTGGCACGGTGGCATTGCGGATGGCAGAGGAGCTGGGCGACCGGCTGCGCCTGGAGGCGGTGGTGCGCAGGATCTCGGTCGACGGGCGGGTCGCGGTCACCCTGGACGGCGGCGAGCGGCTCGATGCCGACGCCGTCGTCTGCGCCGTGCCCGCGGGGCCGCTCCGCGACATCGCGATCGAGGGGCTCACGACGGCCCGGCTGGAGTCGCTCCATCGCCTGCGACACGCACGGGCGGGCAAGTACGTGCTCGCCTACCGCTCGCCGTTCTGGCGCGAGCGCGGCCAGAACGGCCTCGCCGAGAGCGAGAACCTGTTCGGGTCGACCTGGCCCCAGGGGGAGGGCCTGCTGTCGGTCCTTGTCCCGCCCGAGCGACTCCTGCACCACGTGTCGGCCGCCGCGCCGGTCCGGCGGGCCGAGCTGCTCTCCGAGCTCGAGCGGATCTACGGGCCCGACGCCGCGGAGCCGGTCGCGTTCCTGACGCGCGACTGGGGGCTCGACCGCTTCACCCAGGGATACGTCACCCAGTGGGCCCCGGGTGACGTAATGGCCGTCGGGCCGCTCCACGGCACCCACGAGCCGCCGTTCTACGTCGCCGGCTCGGATCACTGGGTGGCGGGCTACATGGAGGGCGCGGTCCGCACCGGCCGGGCCGCGGCGCGGGCGATCGTCGAGGCGTGAGGCGGCGGGTGGCGGCGCGTCCCGCCCGGCGGGCGTGACAGCATTGGGCGGCATGGCGCGCGACCTCGAGCCTCTCTTCGCACCGCGCTCGGTCGCGATCGTCGGCGCGTCCGACGACCCCGCCAAGTGGGGGAACTGGCTGGGCCGCGGGGCGCTCAGAGGCGAGCACCGCCGGCCCGTCTACCTGATCAACCGAAACGGAGGCACGGTGCTCGACCGGCCCGCATACGCGTCGCTGCACGACCTCCCGGACGCGCCGGAGCTGGTGGTGATCTCGGTGCCGGCGGCCGCGTTCGAACAGACGGTCGACGACGCGCTGGCTGTCGGGGCGCGTGCGCTCGTCGGGATCACGGCCGGTCTGGGAGAGCTCGGGCCCGAGGCGCAGGAGCGCGAGCGGGAGCTCGTCGAGCGCGTACGCGCCGCCGGCGCGATGCTCCTCGGCCCCAACTGCCTGGGCGTCTTCGACGCCACCTCAGATCTCGGCCTGGCGTCGAACGAGTTCCCGCCCGGCCCGATCGGCCTCATCTCGCAGAGCGGGAACCTGGCGCTCGAGCTCGGGATCCTGGCTCGGGCCGTCGACCTGGGCTTCTCCCGGTTCGCGTCGGTGGGAAACCAGGCCGATGTCGACCTGGCCGAACTGGTCGCGTCGTTTGCCGCGCACGACGGCACCCACCTGATCGCCGTCTACGCCGAGGACTTCAGGGACGGGCGGGCGTTCGTCGATGCCGCCGCCGCCGCGGCGAAGCCGGTCGTGCTGCTCACGGTCGGAAGGAGCGCGGCGAGCATCCGGGCGGCCGCCTCGCACACCGGCGCGCTGGTGAGCGACGTCGCGGTCGTGGAGGCGGCGTGCCGCGCGGCCGGCGCCCACCTCGTCTCGACGCCCGGCGAGATGGTCGATCTGGCCCAGGCACTCCTGCGCGCGCGGCCGCTCGCCGGGCCCCGTGTCGCGGTGATCGGCGACGGCGGAGGGCACGGCGCGATCGCGTGCGATGTGGCCGCTGAGGCCGGGCTCGAACTGCCGCTTCTCTCGAACGACCTGTCGCACGAGCTGGCGGTGTTCCTTCCGCCGACCGCCGCGACCCGCAATCCCGTCGACCTGGCCGGCGGCGGCGAGCAGGACTTCTTCTCGTACGCCCGCGTCGCGCGGACCGTGCTCGCGTCGGGCGAGGTCGACGCCGTGCTTCTGACGGGCTACTTCGGCGGCTACAGCCAGTACTCCGACGACTTCGCCGGCCAGGAGGCCGAGGTTGCGCGGCAGGTTGCCCAGGCCGCGGCGGACACCGGCCGCCCGCTGGTCGCCCAGACGATGTATGCCGAGTCGCCGACGGCATCGGTGCTGCGGGCCGGCGGAGTACCCGTCTACCCGGGGATCGGCGCCGCGGTCGGCGCGCTGGCGGCGCTCCTCCCCCGGGATCCGGCACCGGGTGCCCCGGCGCTGCCCGCGGCGCGGGCGCTGCCGGAGGCCGACGGCTATTTCGGCGCGCGGGCGCTCCTCGATGCCGCGGGCATCGGCTTCGTCGCCGCCCTTCATGTCGCGGACGACGCAGAGGTCGAGGCGGCGGCGCGAGAGCTCGGCTATCCCGTGGTGCTGAAGGCCCTGGGGATGCTCCACAAGTCCGACGCGGGCGGCGTGGTCGTCGGGATCGGCGGCGCGGACGAGCTGCGCGCGGCGGTCGCCGACCTGCGCCGGCGGCTCGACCCGCCGGGCTACTCCGTCGAGCGCATGGCGCCGGTCAACGACGGCGTCGAGCTGATCGTCGGGGCCGGACGCGACCCCCGCTTCGGGCCGGTCGCGGCCGTCGGCCTCGGCGGGATCTA
>DATIDU010000311.1:0-7086 GCA_035456145.1 Gaiellales bacterium
ATCCGGTGAGCCAGGCCGGAAGCATCGATCCGGCGCGCTGCATGCCCGAGACACCGTTCCCGTGCAGCACGAGCGTGTTGGTGAGGTTCGAGCCCGGAAGCAGCGTCGACGCCGAGTTCGACATGGCGAGCGACCCGTAGAGGAACGCTCGCTCGTCGACCGCTCGGCGCCGGGCCGTATGGACGAGCACCGGCGTCATGAAGACCGCCGATGTGTCGAGGTTCATGAGGGCGGTGACAAGTGCGACGGCCGCGAGCGACGCCGCGAGCAGAAGCGGCGGCGGAAGCGGCGCGCGCGCGGCGGCCGCTCCCAGCCACTCGAAGACGCCCTCGGCGGCGGCCGCCTCCCCCAGGAGCAGAAGCCCGGTGACGAGGACGAACGGCGGCCAGGCCCTGCGAGACGACGTCGAGTACCATCAGTCGGGTTAGCTTTCTTCACAGTTTAGAAGACTTAACTAGTTGGTACCCGACGATGACGACGCCCACACACCCCAGCCGCCACGAGGCGGCCGATGCGCTGGCACAGGTCGGGCCGCTCGTCACCCGCTGGATGGAGCGGCTCCTGGCAGCCCACGACCCGCCGCTCACGCTGGCGCACTACCTGACGCTCCAGGCCGTCGGGGCAGGCGAGGCCGTCGGGGCGGAGCTCGCCCGGTCGGCCGGGGTGTCGCCGTCCGCGGTCGCGCAGCTTCTCGGCAGCCTCGAGGAGGCGGGGCTCATCATCCGGAGCAGGGCGCCGGGCGATCGGCGCCGTCAGGCGATCGTCCGCAGCCCCGCGGGTGAGCGCGCGTTCGCGTCGGCGGAGCACGCGCTCAGGCGCGGCCTCGGCGCGATCCTCGGCGACCTTCCGCCGCACGAGGCCCACGAGCTTGCCCGCGCCCTCGGACGCGTCCATGCGCTCCTCACCGGGAGCCCTCCTCCGCGCAGGCCGCCGCGCCCGCACCCGCCTCGCCCGGGCAGATAGACCGCGCCTGCCGGCTCTCGACAGCGCTGGGAGTCCGAACGTATGCTGGTCGTGTGGGGCGCGGTCATATCCGCGGGATCTGCATCCTGGTCGCGACGGCTGTCGCGCTGGCGGCCGCCGGTGTGGCGTCGGCGGCGACCGGCACGGTGTCGTCGTTCGGCTCTGACGAGTTCGGCCAGCTCGGAAACGGGTCCGGCGGGAGCAGCCTGACGCCCGTCGCGGTCGCCGGCCTGACCGGCGTCACTCAGCTCGACGGCGGCCGCGAGCACGCGATCGCGCTCAAGAGCGACGGTACGGTCTGGGCGTGGGGCCACAACAACTACGGCCAGGTCGGCGACGGGACGAAGACGAACCGCCAGTCGCCGGTCCAGGTCTCGGGCCTCGCCGGCGTCATCACCGTCGAGACCGGCCACTACTCGAGCATGGCTCTCAGGAACGACGGCACGGTCTGGGCGTGGGGCTGGAACAAGTTCGGGACGCTGGGCGACGGGACCACGGTCAACCGGTCGCTCCCGGTACGGGTGCCCGGCCTTGCGAACGTCGTTGCGATTGCCGGCGCCCGCGACCACGCGCTCGCGCTGCGCTCCGACGGCACGGTCTGGGCATGGGGCGACAACGAGTTCGGGAACCTCGGCACGGGCAACACGACAAACCACCTGACGCCGGTGCAGGTGCAGGGCCTCTCGAACGTCGTCGCCATCGCAGGCGGGCGCGACCACAGCCTGGCGGTGCGCTCCGACGGGACCGCCTGGGCGTGGGGCTGGAACAAGTACGGCCAGATCGGCGACGGGAGCCACACCAACCGGCTCACGCCCGTGCAGGTCACCGGCCTCTCGGGCGTCACCGAGGTCAGCGCGGGAGCCGAGCACAGCATGGCGCTGACAGGGTCCGGGGCGGTCTGGACGTGGGGCCATAACAACGACGGCCAGCTCGGCGACAACACGCTGACGAGCCGCAGGCGGCCCGTGCGTGCGACCGGCATCTCCGGCGTCGTCGAGATCGGAAACGGCCGCCTGCACAGCCTCGCGATCGAGAGCGACGGCTCCCTGTGGACGTGGGGGCTGAACTCGACCGGCCAGCTCGGCGACGGGACGACCACGAACCGGCGGGTGCCGGTCAGAATCGCGGCTCTGAGCGGCGCGTTCGGCGTCGGCGGCGGCGTCAACTACAGCGTCGTCCTGCACACATAGCATGTAGGAAATACCGCAAGACGGGGGGTGCGGTTCACACAGGCAGGGGAGACCGGGCGGGTGTGGACGGGCCGATCACCCTCGCGTCATGTGGGTCTCGCTCCGTTCCGCCGCTCTCTGTGCAGCCCTCGCGCTCTCCGTCATCGGTCTCGCGCTCGTCGGCGGCTCCTCGCCGGCGAGCGCCGCCGCACCCACGCCGTCGGCGCCGTGCGTGGGCTCGTCCGCGCCGGCTCACTACGCACACGTGATCGTGATCGTCGAGGAGAACAAGGCCTACGACCAGGTCATGGGGAAGGCGCCGTACCAGACGTCGCTCTCGAAGGCGTGCGGCTACGCAGCGAACATGCACGCCGAGACGTATCCGAGCCTGCCGAACTACCTCGCCATGACCTCGGGCGCCGTCCCGGATTCGGTCAAGGGCCGCGACTGCCAGCCCTCGGGCACCTGCCTCGCCACGGCGCCCACGATCTTCGCCCAGACGGGCGGCTCCTGGCGCGTCTATGCCGAGTCGATGCCGTCCAACTGCAGCCGCAAGAACACGCCTGACGGGCTCTACGTCCCGCGTCATACCGCCGCCCCGTACTTCACCGACCTCGCCGCCGCGTGCCTCACCCGCCAGCTTCCGCTCGGCACGACGGCAGCGGGGGCGTTCGCCGGCGACCTGAAGGCCGGCACGCTGCCGAAGTTCGCGCTGGTCGTCCCGAACACGACAAACGACGCGCACGGCGGCTGCCTCTCGTGCGCCGATGCGTGGCTCGCGCGCTGGATTCCGCAGATCGTCGCCTCGCCCGCCTACCAGGATGGGTCGACGGCCGTCTTCGTCACGTACGACTCCGACAACGGCAGCGCCAAGAACCACATCACCACCCTCGCCGTCGCGCCATCGGTGCGGCCGGGGACGGTGGCGACGGGCGCCTACTCGCACTACTCGATGCTGCGCACGATCGAGTGCATGCTCGGCCTCTCCGGCCGTCTCGGCGGCGCGGCCACCGCGCCGAACATGCGCGCCGAGCTCAACCTGTAGGTGCCGTTGCGTTTGGGCCGTGGGCGGGCCGCCGGGTCCGCTGGGTTGGGTGTTGCGTGTGGGTCGCGGGGTGTTGCGAGAGGGTCGCGGAACATACCGATTGTCGTTTCACGCGACCGACATGTGTCGGTCGCCCGACTGGGCGGGGTGGCCCCGGAAGCAGCGACGAGGTGTCACGAGAAGGTCGCGGAGTACGCCGAGTGTCGTTTCACGCGACCGACATGTGTCGGCATCCCGTCGCTCATCCGCCGCAGCGCCGCGCCGCGTCGAGCCTCACGCGCTGTCGCCAGAAGGGCCTCGGGTATGAGCGTGTGCACGCACACGAGCTCCTCGCGTCGATCCGGCGGGAGCTGATCGACGATCGCGGCAACTCCGAGAAAGGTCGCTCCGCACTCTTCGATGAGCGCCCGCGCGCCGGCCGCCTGGCTGCCCGTCTCGACCCAATCGTCGACGAGGAGCACGCGGTCGCCGGCTGTCAGAGCCGCGCGCTGGAGGCGGAGGGTCTGCCGGCCGCCGCGATAGTCCGCGGTCGTCTCGACGACGGCCTTCGGGCCGGGGAAGATACCGCCGCCCTTGCGGATCGGCACGAATCCCACGGCGAGCTCGATGGCGCACGCCGTGCCGAGGATGAACCCCCGGGACTCGATTCCGGCCACCTTCGTCGCGCTGTTTCGGAATGGGTCGACAAGGGCCGCCGCGATCGCGCGCATGGTCTCGGCGTCGTCAAACCAGCGCCAGACGTCGGCGTGGCCGCCGACCCATGCGAATCGCCTGAGCAGCGCGTCTCTGTCGAGCCGGCGCGGCACGGGTTCGGCGCCTACTCCGCGCGCCGCATGCGTGGCGGGCCCCGGCGAGCGGAGAGCTCCCAGATCGTGCCGTTCGAGGTGCGGGCGTAAAGCGTGATCCGCGTGTGTGCGAGGCGGCCGGCGCCGGTGGTGTCGACGTAGACGACGCCGGCGAGGCGGGCGCCGAAGGGCGTGGCTGCGGCTGCATACTGGTCGCCGGTGCGAGCGTTCAGATCTTCGGTGATCTCGCTGGCGTCGTCGGGGTAGCAGCGCGGGCAGGCGCCGTCCTCGCGGCCGATTGCGCGTGCTGCGTGAAACGCGCGCAGGAGGAGCGCCCGCGCCTGTGCATCCGGCACCGGCTCGGTGCGCGGAACCGACGCCGTGGGCGTGCTCGATCCGCCGCCGCACGCCGCAAGCGCCGCGCACACGAGTAGGCAGACCGGCCCGAGCCGCCACATCTTGGTAAGCCTATCGCCCCAGAATGGTGAGACAAGAACGACCTGGGCATGTCGATAACAGGAGTACCGAGATGGGGGTCATCTCGACGACCGCCAAAGCCGGTATGTCATCGAGGTCTTCCGACGGTTTCGGATGGTGATCTGCACGTCCCGCAAAGTCAGATCGACGCGCCGGCCCACCGGGCGCGGGCTCACGCTGCTGCTCGTCGCAGCGGCGGCCGCGCTGTGCCCGGCGGCGGCCGTGCGGGCGCTCGGAGCGACGCAGCGGCCCGAGCCGCCGACGCACCTGCGGGCCGCACACGTCACGCGGACGGCGATCACGCTGGCGTGGACGCGCTCGACCGGGCCCGGCCGCATCGTGCGGTATCGCGTGTTCCAGGGCGATCGCCGGGTCGGCCACACGTTCGGGAAGGAGAGGTTCGCCGTCTCCGGCCTCCGCTGCGGCCGAAGCTACTCGTTCTCCGTCCACGCGGTCGACCGGCGCGGGCGAGTCTCGCGGCCGGCCACGCGCGTCCTTCACACCGTCGCATGCGCGATCCGCGACACGGAGCCGCCGTCGGCGCCGTCGGGCCTCGCCCAGTCGGAGCCGAGTCGCACCGGGCTCGACCTCACGTGGCTGCCGTCGACCGACAACGTGCGCGTCTCCGGCTACCGGGTGTCGCAGGACGGCGTGCAGATCGCCCGCACGGCCGAGACCAGCCTCTCGGTCGGCGGCCTCGCCTGCGGGACCTCGTACGTCTTCACCGTCGCCGCGTACGACGCGGCGGACAACAGCTCGCCGCCGGCGTCCTTCACGGCGAACACCGCGCCCTGCGCGCCGCCGGCCCAGTGCACGGGCGTCGCGGTCGGCCCGGGTAGCGACATCGAGACCCTGGTGGCAACGAAGCCGGCGGGCACGGTGTTCTGCATCGCGCCGGGCACCTACCGGGTGCGCTCCGAGATCAAGGCCCGCGACGGCCAGCAGTTCGTCGGTACCGGCCCCGGTGTCGTCATCACCGGAGGCGTGCAGCTCTCGGGCTTCGTCCACTCGGGCGGTGTCTGGACCGCGGCCGGGACGACGACCGCCGCGTACGCGGCCGGCGACGGGTTCAGCGGCTACGTGCATCCCCAGTCGCCCTACGCCAACGACGTGACGTTCGACGGCCTCCCGCTGGAGAAGGTCGGCGTCCGCCTCGGCGGCACCGTGTACGGCCATCCCGAGTCGGCCGTCGGGCCGGGCACCTACTTCGTCGACTACGACGCCGGCACCGTCACGCTGGGGTCCGACCCGACGGGCCACGACGTCGAGCTCGGCATTGCCGGCGACGGCTTCGGCTCACAGGCGGCCGGTCTCGTCATCCGCGACCTCGCCCTGAGCCTCTTCACGTCCGGCGGCATCGAGATGCGCGGCGCCGCCCACGGCTGGACGATGTCGAACGTCGATGTGACGGCCGTCCACGACACCGGCGTCAAGCTGCTCGACGGTTCGACGCTCGAGGGCGGGTCGATCGCGTGGAGCGGCCGTTACGGCATGAGCGCCCACGGGGCCGGCGTGACGGTGGACGGCGTCGACGTGTCGCACTCCAATGCCGCGCACTACCGGGACAGCACGACGGGCGGCTGCGTAGCCGCCGGCGGCTCGAAGTTCGTCCGCACGATCGGACTCGTGCTGCGAAACAGCGTCTTTCACGACAACCTGTGCAACGGCATCTGGCTCGACGTCGACACCTACGGCTCGACCATCGTGGGCAACTCCTCCATGCGGAACGAGAAGGACGGGATCCGGGTCGAGGTGAGCCACCAGACGGCGATCTCCGACAACACCGTGGCCGACAACGGCGGCTGGGGGATCTATCTCAGCAACGCCCCGCAGGCGGACGTGCACGGGAACACGGTTGCGGACAACAAGAATGGCGCGATCGTGCTGCACTGGAGCGGGCGGACATCACCGGTCTCGGCCTACGGGTCGTACGCGACCTCTGACACGGACGTCCACGACAACACGATGATCCTGACCGGGGCCGGCCAGTCCGTCGGGATCTTCGACATCACAGGGACGGGCTACGCCTGCTCGGCGGCCGCCGGCAACCGCTTCCACGCGAACCATTACGTCCTCCCTGACGCCACCGCGGCGTGGTTCCACCTCGGCGGCAAGCTCACCTGGAGCGCGTGGCGGACGGTCGGCATGGACACCGAGTACGCCCTCATGTAAGGCGGCACGCTGGCAGCGGGAGCCGGCTGCTAGCATGTGTTCAGGCGTGGCAACGGTGCCATGGCGGATGGGTTTGGGCACCGCACGCCGGGGCAGTGAGCTGCGATGAGATGGCGAACCTCGCGCACCGGCGAGCCAGATTCGCATCTGGCGGGCCTACTGACCGGCCTCGATCTGATCGTGTGGGCGGCCGACGTTGACGACCGCCGCCTCACGTACGTGAGCGACGGCTGCCGGCTGCTCTCCGGACACGGGCCAGAGGCGTGGCTTTCGGCGGCCGGCTACGCCGTCGGCCTCGTGGACGCCGCCGACCGGACGTGGGTCACCGAGGCGCTCGAGCGGATCGCGGGCGGTGACGATCGCGAGGAGCTCGAGTACCGCCTGGAGACCGCGAACGGTGAGACCGTCTGGGTCGCGAACACCGTCCACGCGGTCACCGGGCCGGACGGCCGCCGCGAGCTCCGCGGCGTGATCG
>DATIDU010000312.1:0-7994 GCA_035456145.1 Gaiellales bacterium
GACGGCGTCGTCATCGGCTCGCGCGCGATCGAGGTGGCCGAGGAGGGCGGCCCGGCGGCGCTCGAGGCCTTCGTCGCCGACGTCGCCACGGCGCTCCCGGTCTCGAACTGAGCATCAATCGGGACTCGCTACGCTCCGCACATGCACATCCTGGTCGTCGAGGACGACGCGCCGCTGGCGAAGATCGTCAAGAAGTCGCTGGAATCCGGCGGGCACACCGTTGACGTGGCCGTGGACGGCCAGGAGGGGCTCGACCTGGGGCTGCGCCGGTCGCACGACGCCGTCGTGCTCGACATCCAGCTCCCCAAGGTGAGCGGCACGGACGTCTGCCGCCGGCTGCGCGACGACGGAAACCATGTCCCGATCATCATGCTGACCGCCCGCAGCGCGGTCGCCGACCGCATCAACGGGCTCGACGCCGGCGCCGACGACTACCTGCCGAAGCCGTTCTCGCTCGCCGAGCTCCAGGCCCGCCTCCGGGCTCTGTCCCGCCGCGGCCGGCCGAGCACGACCGAGGTCCTCGAGGCCGGCCCAATCGCGCTCGACCCCGCTGCGCGCGAGCTGCGCGTGAACGGCGTCGTCGTCGAGATGACCGGCACCGAGCTCGCGCTCCTCGAGCACCTGATGCAGAACGCCGGCGTCGTCCTCTCGCGCGACCAGCTGCGCGAGCACGTGTGGGGCGACGGGCCCGAGCCGACCTCGAACGTCGTCGACATCTACGTGCATTACGTGCGCCGGAAGCTCCGTGCCGCCGGTCTCGCCGAGGACCCGATCCGCACCGTCCGCGGCCTCGGCTACGCCTTCCGCCGCCAGGAGTAGCTCCGATTTTCAGCAAGGCACGGATCCGCCTGACTGCGTGGTACGCCGGCGTTCTGGCTGCGTTCCTCGTCCTCCTCGGCACCGCGGTCTACCTGGTCGAGAAGCACCAGTTGCTCTCGAACGTGAACCACGGCCTGCACGTGCAGGCCATTCGCCTCGAGGCAGCCTACGCGACCCGCGGCATTCCCTACGTGATCACGCTCTCCGACGGCCCTCCGTCCGCATACCAGTTCTCGTTGACCGACGCGACCGCCGGGAGCTGGAACAACGCCATCAACCAGAACGCTGCCCAGGCGGCACTGATGCAGGGGACGGATCTCCGCACCGTCTCCGCGCCCGGCGGCCACATCCGCGTCCTCTCCGTTCGGCTCACGCCCACATTCGTCCTCCAGGTGTGGCGCTCGCTCGAGCCCGAGGAGGAGGCGCTCGACCACCTCCTGGCGGTGCTCCTCCTCGGCGGTGGCGCCGCGATCGTCATCGCGACGATCGGCGGCTGGTTCCTGGCCGGGAAGGCGCTGACGCCCGTCCAGCAGGCCTTCGACCGTCAGAACGTCTTCGTGGCCGACGCGAGCCACGAGCTGCGGACACCGCTCGCGGTGATCCGGGCCAACGCGGAGTTCCTCCAGGAACGCGAGCCCGGGAGCGAGGAGGCGTCCGAGATCGTGTCGGAGACCGACCGGCTTTCGCTCCTCGTCGACTCGCTGCTCGCCGTCGCGCGTGGAGACCGAAACGGCGGCGTGGCGTACGACGAGCTCGACCTCGGAGCGGTCGTCGAGGGCTCGGCCGCGTCGATGGGGTCGCTCGCAGCCGAGCGGGGGATCGTGCTCGACGTCTCCGCCGCACCCGACCTGCGCGTGCTCGGAAGCCGCGAGCAGCTCCGCCAACTGGTCGTGATCCTGGTCGACAACGCTCTGCGCTACACCGGCGAGGGCGGCCGGGTCGAGGTGGATGTTGCGCGCCGTGACGGCTCGGCGGTGATGGCGGTGACCGACACCGGCATCGGCATCCCGGCCGAGGCGCTCGGGCACGTCTTCGAGCGCTTCTACCGAGCCGATGACGCCCGCACGCGCGACTCGGGCGGCGCCGGGCTCGGGCTCGCGATCGCGCAGAAGCTCGTGGACGAGCACGGCGGCCGGATCGCCGCCGAGAGCACGCCGGGCAAGGGGTCGACCTTCACGGTGACGCTGCCGCTGGCGCACTGACCGGCGGCCGCCGCACCGACGGTGTGAGCGTCGCGACGACCGCGACCACGAGCATGCACGCGGCGAGCGCCCACACGGCCTCCTCCGGCCCGAGCCGGTCGAGCATGAGGCCGCCGATGAGGGACCCGAGCGGGATTGCCCCGTAGGCCGCCGTCATCTGAACCGCCTGCACCCGGCGGAGGAGCGCGGGCGGCGTGAGCCGCATCTCGATGCTCCCGAGGACGACGTTCCAGGCCGGGCCGACGAACGCCATCCCCGCGCCGGCCGCCCCGATCACGATCGGCCTCGGGGCGAGCGCGAGGACGGGCAGGAGGGCCGTCCACACCCAGTTCGCGCCGATCACGACGGCGGCCGCCGGAAGCCGCTTTCCGAGCCAGGCCGCCGCCGCGGCGCCCGCGAGGCCGCCGACGCCCCAGCCCGCAAGGATGAGGCCGACGACTGCCGGTGAGGCGCCGTGGGCCCTGGCGACCACGATGACCGCCAGGATCACGGCCTGGAAGAGCCCGTTCGAGCCCGCCACGATCAGCGTCGTCGACCGCAGGAAGGGCTGGCGCCAGAGCCACCCCAGCCCCTCCACCATCTCCGTCCACGGGTGGCGGCGCCCGCCCGTATCGGCGGCGACGAGCGGCCGCCGGATGGCCGCGAGCGTGACGAGCGACATGCCGTACGTCGCGGCGTCGGCGGCAAACGGCACCGCCCGGCCGAGGCCGAACAGGAACCCGCCGAGCGGCTGGCCCGCCAGGCCGGCGCCGCGCACGCGCGCCTCGTTCTGGGCGAGCGCCGCCTCCATCTGCTGCGAGTGGACGAGGAGCTGAATCGCCGAGAGCTCGGCGAGGTTGAACACCACCGTCAGACAGCCCTCGGCGAACGCCGCGGCGATGAGCAGGGGAAGCGAGGCCTGGCCCATTGCGACCGCGGCCGCCACGCCCGCGAGGATCGTGAGCCGGCCCGCGTCGCATGCCATCATCGCCCGGCGCCGGTCGACGCGGTCGACCAGGACCCCCGCCGGAAGCTGGAGCACGAGGTAGGGGATCGTGGCGGCGAAGCCGACGAGGCCCGCGGCGGCCGGCGAGCCGGTCAGGGCCAGCACGAGGAGCGGATAGGCGACCGTCGACGCCCGGGAGCCGAGGGCCGAGGCCGCCTGTCCGATCCAGAGGAGCTGGAAGTGGCGGTTTCGTCTGAGCGAAGCCGGTTCAGGCACCCGCCGTGCTCGCCTCTTCGGCGCGGCGCAGGTCGATGTCACCGCTCATCGAGCTCGCGCGGAGCTCGATGTCGGTGGTGCCTCCGGCCGGGGCGGCGTCGGATACGGGCAGGTCGGACGAGACCTCGCCCGACATCGAGCTGGCGTCGATCCAGAGCGTGGCGCCCGGCCGCACCGTGGCGATGATGTCGCCCGACATCGTGCGTAGCTCCGCGGTCCCGGTCGCCAGCCGCTCGACCCGGAGGTCGCCGGACATCGTGTGGGCCGACACCGGCCCGGGCGCCTCGTCGAGCACGACGTCGCCGGACATGGTGTTGACGTTGGCGCGTCCGCCGATCGACCCGAACGCCACGTCGCCGGAGGCGGTCTTGACGTCGATGTCGCCGGCGGCGGCCTCGACCGTGACATCGCCGGAAGCCGTCTTCGTCGAGAAGGCACCGGCGAGGCCGTGCAGCTCGACGTCGGCCGAGGCGGTCTTCGCCACGACGCTCGCGCCGTTCGGGCAGTGGACGCGGACGAGCACCTCGGGCTCGTTCCAGCCGAAGAGGCGGGGCCGGCGCGGGATCTCGACCAGGAGCCGGTGGCCGTGGCCGACGGGCTTGAGCTCCTGGCGAGCGCCCTCGACCGCCGCGCCGGCGGCCTCGCCGCCGTCCAGCGGCTCGATCTCGACGGTCGTCTCGTCGGTGTCCGTGGTCTCGATCTCGACTCGGCCCGCCTGCACGCGGATGTCGAGGTCGAGCGGGCCGGGGGTCTTGTGCGTGGTTGTCGGCATCGTGCAACTCTCCTTAGGCGCGGGCGAACCCGACGACGTGTCGGACGGCGCGGCGCAGGCGCCTGGGCGCGGGTTCGGCGTCGACGGGCGGCTCGATGTGGTGAGAAGCCCGCGGGCGGGCCGGCTCGAGCTTCGCGAGCTCGGCGGCGGGAAGGCGAAGGTTGGTGTCGATGGTCATCTCGATCCCCCTTTCATCCTGAGTAGCCGCGGAGGCGGTTTCCGACCGTGCGCCGACCGAGGCCGGACGAGATGGTGCGCACGAGCCAGGTGTTGAGCGAGACGCCCTCACGGCCCGCGGCCGACTCGGCCTGGGCCTTCAGGCGCTCCGAGAGCCGGAGCGTGACCCGGGCCGACGTGTCGTCGTCGGCCGGCTGCGAGGCCGGCTCGTCGCCGACGTACGTCAGCTGGACGTCGCCTCCGCTCAGCCGGACGTCGATCCGGCCACTGGGCAGCTGTGCGGTGAGCTCCATCGCCGCCTCCTGGAGGGCGTCGAGGAGGTGCACCCGCACCGAGGACTCGACGGCACGTGCGAGCCGGTCCGCCGCCTCGACGATCGCCTGATCGCCCAGCGCGGCGGCCGCGGCCAGATCGGCCCGCAGCCCGTCGACGAATCGTGAAGTCTCCATGACGTCATTGTGACATCACTTTCGGCGTCTGTCAAATGTCATCCGCACGTCACGATACTCTTGGGCCCGTGCCCCGCCTCGCGAGTCATCTCGACCCCGCCTCGGATGACTTCGTCCGAAACCGGGAGCGGATGGCCGAACTGGTGGCCGATCTCGAGGCCGAGCTGGAGCGGGCCCGGGCCGGCGGAGGGCCCGCCGCGATCGAGCGGCACCGAAAGCGCGGGAAGCTCCTTGCCCGCGAGCGGATCGAGCGCCTGATCGATCCCGGCGGCGCGTTCCTCGAGCTCTCCCCGCTCGCGGCGCACGGGCTCTACGACGGCGACGCGCCCGCGGCCGGCATCGTGACGGGCGTCGGCCCGGTGTCCGGGAGGCCGTGCGTCATCGTCGCCAATGACGCGACGGTGAAGGGCGGAAGCTACTTCCCGATCACGGTCAAGAAGCATCTGCGTGCGCAGGAGGTCGCCGAGCAGAACCGCCTCCCGTGCATCTACCTGGCGGACTCGGGCGGCGCGTTCCTGCCCCTCCAGGCCGAGGTCTTCCCCGACCGCGAGCACTTCGGGCGCATCTTCTACAACCAGGCCCGCATGTCGGCCCTCGGGATCCCGCAGATCGCGCTCGTCATGGGATCGTGCACCGCGGGCGGGGCCTACGTGCCGGCCATGTCCGACGAGGCCGTGATCGTGCGCGGGACCGGGACGATCTTCCTCGGTGGCCCGCCGCTCGTGAAGGCCGCGACCGGCGAGGAGGTGACCGCCGAGGAGCTGGGCGGGGCCGACGTCCACAGCCGGCTCTCCGGGGTCACCGACCACCTGGCCGCCGACGACGAGCACGCGATCGCCATCTGCCGCGAGATCGTGCGCCACCTGGACGACCCGCCGGCCGAGCCGTGGGACCGGCTGGAGCCCGAGGACCCGGCGCTCGACCCGGCCGAGCTGCACGGCGTCGTGCCGGCCGACATCCGCCACCCGTTCGAGGTGCGCGAGGTGATCGGCCGAATCGTCGACGGCTCGCGCTTCCACGAGTTCAAGGCCACGTACGGCGACACGCTCGTGTGCGGCTTCGCTCACCTGATGGGGTATCCCGTGGCCATCCTGGCGAACAACGGCATCCTCTTCTCGGAGTCGGCGCTCAAGGGCGCGCACTTCGTCGAGCTCGCCTGCCGGCGCCGGATCCCCCTCGTCTTCCTCCAGAACATCACCGGCTTCATGGTCGGCCGCGAGTACGAGGCGGGCGGGATCGCCAAGGACGGGGCCAAGCTCGTGACCGCGGTGGCCTGCGCCGAGGTGCCCAAGTTCACGGTCGTGATCGGCGGCTCGTTCGGGGCCGGGAACTACGCGATGTGCGGGCGCGCGTACGGGCCGCGGCAGCTCTGGATGTGGCCGAACGCGCGCATCTCGGTGATGGGTGGCCAGCAGGCGGCGCGCGTCCTGTCGACGGTGCGCGGCGAGATGGCCGAGGAGGAGCGCGACGCCTTCGAGCTTCCGATTCTCGAGACGTACGAGCGCGAGGGCAATCCCTACTTCTCGACCGCCCGCCTGTGGGACGACGGCATCATCGACCCGGTCGACACGCGCCGGGTGCTCGCCCTCGGCCTGGCGGCGGCAGCCTACGCGCCGGTGCCCGAGACGACGTTCGGGGTCTTCCGGATGTGAGCGCGGTCAACCTGTCACGAAACGGCGTCGTCGCCACGCTGACGCTCGACCGGCCCGAGGCCCGAAACGCGCTCGAACCGGGGATGATGGTCGAGCTGCGCGACCTCGTCACCGCCCTCCCCCACGACGGCACCCGTGTTCTGATCGTGACCGGCGCCGGCGACATCTTCTGCGCCGGCGCCGACATCGAATGGATGCGCAGGAGCCGCGAGCTCTCGCCCGAGCAGAACGTGGCCGACGCCGCCGTGATGCGCGGCCTC
The DNA here is from genome assembly GCA_035456145.1 of Gaiellales bacterium. Lineage (GTDB taxonomy): Bacteria > Actinomycetota > Thermoleophilia > Gaiellales > JAICJC01 > JAICJC01. The sequence goes on from DATIDU010000312.1 coordinate 6,533, forward strand.
CTCGACGCGCTCGACGCCTGCCCGCTTCCGATCATCGCGCGCGTGAACGGCCACGCACTCGGCGGCGGCTCGGGCCTCGTCGCGGTCGCCGACACCGCCGTCACCGTCTCGGGCGCGCGGTTCGGCTTCACCGAGGCCCGGCTGGGACTGATCCCGGCCACGATCTCGCCGTACGTCCTGCGGAAGATCGGGCCGGGCCACGCCCAGGCACTCTTCACGACCGCGGTCCGGTTCGGCGCCGAGCGGGCCATGCGGATCGGGCTCGTCCACGAGGTCTGCGAGCCGGCGGGGCTCGAGCATCGGGTCGCCGACGCCGTCCTGGCCTACCTCGAGTGCGGGCCGGCCGCGATCGCCGAGACCAAGCGGCTCCTGCGCGACGCGACGGCGCACCTGCGCCTGCCCGACCTCCCCGAGCGCCTGGCCGCGGTGCGCGCCGGCCCCGAGGCGCAGGAGGGTTTGTCGGCGTTCCTGGAGAAGCGGAAGCCGATATGGGCCCCGGACTCACGCGCGTCCTGATCGCCAACCGCGGCGAGATCGCGGTGCGGATCGCCCGCGCCTGCCGGGAGCTCGGGATCGGCGCGGTGGCGGCCTACGAGCGGGCCGATCGCCGGTCGCTGCACGTCGCGACGGCCGACGAGGCGGTTGAGGTGGCCTCGTACCTCGACGCCGAAGCGCTGGTCGGCGCGGCGACCGCGGCCGGCGCCGACGCGGTCCACCCCGGGTACGGCTTCCTGGCCGAGAGCCCGGAGTTCGCCGAGGCGGTCGCGGCAGCGGGCCTCGTCTTCGTCGGGCCGCCGCCGGCGGCGCTGCGAGCCGCGGGGGACAAGATCGAGGCCCGCCGGCTGGCCGAGGCCGTCGGGATCCCGGTGACGCCCGGCTACGCGGGCGTCGACCTCTCCGACGACACGCTCGAGTCCGAGGCGATCCGGCTCGGCTTTCCCCTGATGGTGAAGGCGGCCGCGGGCGGCGGCGGGCGCGGGATGCGCGTCGTGCTCGCCGCGCCCGCCCTCCCTGCCGCGATCGCCGCCGCGCGCCGCGAGGCCGCCGCGGCGTTCGGCGACGGGCGCGTCTACCTGGAGCGGGTGGTGGGCGGCGCCCGCCACGTGGAGGTGCAGGTGCTGGCCGACGCGCACGGGACCGTCCTCCATCTGGGAGAGCGCGACTGCTCGCTCCAGCGCCGCCACCAGAAGATCGTCGAGGAGTCGCCGTCGCCGGCGGTCGACCCGGAGCTCAGGGCGGCGCTCGGCGACGCGGCCGTCTCGTTCGCGCGCGCGGCGGGATACGTGGGCGCGGGCACGGCCGAGTTCCTGCTCGGGACCGACGGAGAGTGGTCCTTCCTCGAGCTGAACGCCCGGCTCCAGGTGGAGCACCCGGTGACCGAGGCGGTCACCGGGGTCGACCTGGTCCGCGCGCAGCTCGAGGTCGCCGCCGGAGAGCCGCTTGAGATCGAGCAGGACGACAT
>DATIDU010000313.1:0-3731 GCA_035456145.1 Gaiellales bacterium
GCTGCCTTCGGCGGCCTCGCGCTGATCCTCGCCGGCGTCGCGCTCGGCACCGGCGCCGTTCGGCCGAGGCGCGCTCGGGCGCCGCAGCCGGTCGACGGGTAGGGCGCGCGTGTCGTGCATGCGGCAGGGGCGGCAAGCTCAGCGCTCGCCTCCCCTGCGCATGTGGTCGGTTTAGCTCGTCTGCTGGTTGTGAACCGGGAAGGTCGTCTCCTCGGGCGGCGTGGGAAAGCCGCCCTCGATGCCTTCGTCCATCGTCGGCATCAGCTTCTCGTCGCGAAAGCGTTCCCAGCTCTCCTGCGACTCGTGAATCGCGACGATCGTCCAGCCGTCACCTGACGGCCCGGCCGCGTGGAAGATCTGCCCTTCCGGCAGGCTCCCGTCGCTCGGATGCACGGCCGCGATCGATGCCTCGTACTGCTCCTGCGTCCCTCCCGGAAACCGATGCACGATTCCGTAGGCCATGGAGCCTCCTTTCGTAGGACTCGACCAAGACCTGTTCGGGGCGACTATCTCAGGCGCGCCGAGGTCGAGCCTGGCCCAATGGGCGGTAGCCTCGAGGCGTCCCGCGCTCGTAGGAACCCGCGTTCGGCGGGTAGCCTCGGGCGCATGTCGCGGTCCTACGTGATCTACATCGGCCTGCTCGCCGCGTTCTGGGGCGCTTCCTACATGTTCATCAAGGTCGCGGGCCGCGCCTTCGAGCCGGCGGCGATGATCCTGCTGCGGCTGCTGATCGCCTCGCTGATCATCGTCTCGGTCCTGGCGCTCCAGCGCGGCTGGGCGGCGACCGTGGCCGAGATGCGCGCCCTCGGCTGGGAAGGCTTCGCGCTCGGCGTCGTCAACGGCGCGATCCCCTTCACGCTGATCGCCTGGGGCGAGAAGCACATCGACTCAGGGGTGGCCGCGATCGCCAACGCCTCGATGCCGATCTTCGTCGTCTTGCTGGCGATCCGCTTCAAGCCGAGCGAGACGGTGCGCGGCCTGCGGCTCGTCGGCTTCGTGGTCGGCCTCGTGGGCGTCGGCGTGCTCGCGGGGGTGCACCCCGAGGGCGGCTGGTGGGGCGCGGCGGGAACCCTGGCCGTCGTCGTGGCGTCGGTCTCCTACGCGGTCGGCAGCCTCTGGGGCCAGCGCCTGATCGCGAACACGAGCGGCCTCGTCCTCTCCGCGAGCTCGATGATCGGCGGGCTGATCGTGCTGCTGCCGCTCGGCCTGGCGCAGATGCCGTCCGAGGTGCCCGGCTGGAAGGAGACCGGCTCCGTGATCGCGCTGGCGGTGATCGGCACCGCGGTGGCGCAGATCATCCTCTACCGCGTCCTGCGCAGCGACGGCGCCGCGCGGGTGAGCCTCGTCACCTACCTGCTGCCGATGACCGCGCTGATCTACGGCGTGCTGCTGCTCGGAGAGCCGCTGACCTGGGAGGAGCTGGCCGGGATGGCGCTGATCCTCGGCGGCGTCGCGCTCGGCTCGGGCGCGGTGCGCTTCCCGCGACGCGAGCCGGTCGCGGCACCCTCACCGTGAACGTGACGCTGCGGCGGGCGGAGCCTCGCGACGCCGACTTCCTGCTCGAGCTGATGACCCACGAGGACGTCGACCCGTACATGGCCGTGATCCGGCCCCGCGACCGCGAGAACGTGCTCGCCGAGATCGAGCGCTCGCGGGCCGAGCCGCAGGAGTTCGGGCGCTTCGTGATCGAGGTGGACGGCGAGCGCGCCGGGCTGATGGGCTTCGAGGTCGCCAATCGCCGCAGCCGGATCGCCAACCTCGGCTCGCTCGCCGTGCACCCGTCGTTCCGCGGCCGGCGGCTGGCGGACGAGGCGGCGCGGCTCTTCCAGCGGCACCTGCTCTTCGACCTCGGCTACCACCGGCTGCAGCTCGAGATCTACGGGTTCAACGAGCGGGCCCAGCGGCATGCGGAGCGGGCGGGCTTCGTCCGCGAGGGGGTACGCCGCAAGGCGTACGACCGCCACGGCGAGTGGGTCGACGGCGTGCTCTACGGCCTCGTGCGCGAGGACTTCGAGTGCGGCGAGATGCAGATCTAGGCAGGAAAAACCCGTTGAACGACGCCGGGTTACTACGGAGGGCGAATCCGGACCCGTCCCGGATGTCGCGAAGGGCCTGACCCATAAGGGTCATGCCCATCTCTTGTTCGAGGCAGGCGACTGCCGGGAGGGAGGTGGGCGAGACAGAGACGCAATCGGTCAACCGGCCGCTGTCCTGAGACTCCGACCTGCACTGCGGCACCTCGGCAGGTGCGTTGAGTCCGAGTCCCGCCGTCAACGGGACAACGACCCAGATGTTCTGGGAGAGAGCAATGAAAACGAGGCACGCAATTCCGCGGGCCCGGGGATACCTACGCTTGGGACACCTTGCGAGCATGATCGCGCTGCTCGCCCTGGCGGTTCCCCTCGTCGGCTCGGCGGCTGGTCCGCCGGCGGACATCCCGGGAGTCCCGCACTACTTCGGCCCGAACGCGAACTGGGCCAACAGCCCGCTCGCGAAGCCCGACGCCACGGTGACCATCACCGGTGACGGCACGGGCGCGACGGGCGTGGCGACCGTCGGCGCCGGTGGCGCGATCACCGCGATCGACGTCACCAACGGCGGTCGGAACTACACCAACGCCAAGGTCACGATCACCGGCTCGGGTACCGGCGCCGCCGCCGACGCGGTGATCGTGAAGAAGGGAGCCGTGGTCGGCATCTCGGTGACCAACGGCGGGACGGGGTACACCGCCCCGACCGTGACCATCACGGGCAACGGCACCGGTGCCACGGCAACGGCGTACGGGAGCGTCCAGTCGGTCACCCTCACGACGCAGGGGACCGGCTACACGTTCCCGACCGTCAGCTTCGACCTGCCGGACGACCCGGGCGGAACACAGGCTGCGGGTCATGCGGTCTGCGCCGCTCCGTATCCGGACTGCCAGCTCCCCGCCGGCTCGACAGACACGCTGACGGTCACGAGCGTCGTCGTGGACGACCCCGGCACCGGCTATGCGTCGGCACCGGGAGTGGCGGTCCTGAACGGAACGCTGACCGACCCGATTCCGCTCGACCCGGCCGGTCACGAGGCGGTGGCGAGGACGGCACTGACGATCAGCTCGATCGTCGTGGAGACGAGCGGAGCCAACTACTCGAGGGCCGACGTCGTCATCACCGACCCGACGGGCACGGGCGCAACCGCGACCGCGCAGCTCGACAACGGCGTCATCTCGGCGATCGTGCTCAAGAAGGGCGGCTCCGGGTACATCTCCGGCGGCATCCGCAAGTTCGTGGACGGGCTGCCCGGCCTCGGGCCGAGCGGCGCGAACAACCTGGGCCAGTACGTCTCGGTCGCCAATGCGGCGGCGAACCAGAACGCCGGCGACGGCTGGAATCCCGGCGCCTGGAGCGGGCCGGCTGCCGACTACTACTGGATCGGCCTGATCCAGTACACGAAGAAGCTGCACTCGGACCTGCCGCCGACGACGCTGCGCGGGTACGTGCAGCTCACGACGTCGGTGACGCCGTATCCGATCCTGGCCCCGAACCGGACGACCGACCCGGTCACGGGCGCGCAGCTGTACTCCGTCGACCCGCCGCAGTACCTCGGGGCGACGATCGTGGCCAACAAGGACAAGCCGGTTCGGATCACGTTCACGAACCTGCTGCCGACCGGCGACGGCGGTGACCTCTTCCTGCCGGTGGACAGCACGCTGATGGGCTCCGGGATGGGCCGGATTGGCGACATCGACG
>DATIDU010000314.1:0-4862 GCA_035456145.1 Gaiellales bacterium
CTCGGGCGGGCCCAGGTCACCGTGCACGTCGAGCCGGCGTCGGCCGACGAGACGCTGAACGACCGCGTCGCGGCCGCCGCGCTGCGGGTCCCGGGCGTCGTCGAGGCCCACAACATCTCCGTGCTCGACGACGCGTCGGGACGGGCCGTCACCCTCCACGTCCGCCTCCCCGAGGACGAGCCCCTGCGCTCGGCGGCCGACGTCGTCGAGCGGCTGAAGGACGAGATCCGGCAGGAGGTCGGGATCGCCCGCGTCTATGCCCACGTCGAGCCGTCCGCGCCGGGGGCCCGGCCCGCGCGCAACATCGGAGCCGAGCAGCCGTCGCTTCACCGGCTCGCGGCCGAGGCCGTGCGGTCGGTGGCGGGCGAGGCGGACGAGCTCGTCGTCTATCGCCAGGGCTCGCGCCTGCTCGTCGTCGCGTCGGTGCGCGCCGACCCGGCGCTCTCGGTCGGCGAGGCCCACGCGCTCGCCAGCCGGGTCGAGGACGCGGTCCGCGACGCGATCGCGTCGGTCGACGACGTCATCGTGGAGATCTGCTAGCCGCCGCTCGCCGAGGAGTGGTGCCGGGGCCCCGTGGCAGGTGGGCGGGGCCCCGGCGGTTTCGCGCCTGCAGGCGGCGCGATCTCTCGTCGGCTCTATTTGTTCGCGAGCGTCACGCTGAGGGTCATCGACTTGCCGTCGCGGAGAATTCCCAGCGTCACCGTGTCTCCGGCGTGCTTCGCGGCAATCGGCCCAGCGAGGTTGGCGAACGACGTGATCCGGTGGCCGTCGATTGACGTGATGATGTCGCCGCCCAGCGTCATCTCCTGTCCGCCGATGGTGGCGGTAGTCGACCCGCCCCGGATGCCGGCCATGTCGGCGGGCGAGCCGGGGATGACTTGCCCGACGAGCACGCCGTAGCCGACCGGCAGGTTGATGGCCTGCTGGAGGTCAGGCGTGATCGGGGTGCCCTTGATGCCGAGGTAGGTGTGCTCGGCGTGGCCGCTCGAGATGAGCTGGCGCGCGATCTGGCTCACCTTGTCGATCGGGATCGCGAAGCCGATGCCGATGTTTCCGGCGTTCGGGTCGTTGTTTCCGGTCAGGATCTGGCTTGTGATGCCGATCACGCGCCCGAAGCGGTCGATCAGCGGACCGCCCGAGTTGCCGTGGTTGATCGCGGCGTCGGTCTGGATGACGTTGTAGATCTGCTGGTCGGGCTTCAGGGATTGGATCTGGCGGCCGACCGCCGAGACGATCCCGGAGGTGATCGTGTTCTGCTCGTTCAGCGGGTTTCCGATCGCGACGACCGGATCGCCGACATGGACGGTCTTGAGGCTCCCCAGCGGGAGCGGGTGGAGCACGCTCGCGGGCGCGCCCTGCACCTGGAGCACGGCGACGTCGGTCGCCCTGTCGGCGCCGAGCACCTTGGCGTCGTACGTCAGGTCGCCCTGAGCCCGCTTGAAGGTCACCTTCACCGACGTGGCGCCGAGCACCACGTGAGCGTTGGTGTAGATGTGGCCGGCGGCGTCAGTGACGAAGCCCGACCCGATCGCCACCGACCGCTGCGTCTGCGGCTGGCCGAGCGGGTCGAACGGATCGGGCTGCTTCTGCTGGCTCGTGGCCGTGATGAGGACGACCCCCGGAGCGTCGTTCCGGTAGATCTCGGCGGGGCTGATCCCGCTCGCGGTCTGGCTGACGTTGGCCGACGGAAGCGGCGCGGCTGCCTGGACGGTGGTGACGGAGCTCGAGGTCGTTGCTGCGCCGATGCCCACGGCCACACCGCCGCCGACGGCGGCCGCGAGCACGACGACGAGTGCTTGACGGACTGGCTGCTTCATACCCTCTAGTGATAGGCCCGGGGCATTGGCCGGGAATTGAGAATTGGAGGTGCGTTAGGCGCTTCGGCGCCGCTCTTCGAACGCCCGGATCACGTTGACCGTCACCGCGAGCGCCCCGAGCGCCACGGCATGGACGACCGCCACCGCGACGTCGCCCACGCCCTGGTCGCGCCAGGCCGCCGCCAGATGGGCCAGGATCGCCACGGCGCCGACCACGGCCGCCGCGTCCGCCCACGGGTGCCAGATCCGGCCCTCCAGCCACAGAGCGGCGCGGCCGGCGACGAGCGTGCCGGCGAGGATCGCCGCGAGCCCGAGCCCGTGGTCGAACGCCGCCGACCGGCGGTCGGCGCTGGACGGGTGGGCGTGCCATGCCCATGCGAGGTGGCCGATGATCACCGCGGCGGCCGGCACGGCCGCGGCGATCGCGTACGTGCGCAGGGAGCGGGCGTCCACCGGGCCGATATCGTAGCTCTGCATGCGTGTTCGCCTGATCGTGAACCCGACTGCCACCGGCGTTCGCGGGCCTGTCCTCGACGCCGTCGTCGCACAGCTCGAACGTGTCTGCGACCTGGAGGTGGCCCCGACCGAGCGCGCCGGGCACGCCGTGGAACTGGCTCGCGAGGTCGCGTCCGGCGCGGTCGTGGGTGTCGGCGGCGACGGCACCGCCAACGAGGTGGCAAACGGCGTCCGCGCCGGCGTCCTCATGGGCGTCCTGCCCGCAGGCGCGTCGTCGGTCTTCGCCCGGCACCTCGGCTTCCCGCGCGACACGGTCGCCGCCGGCGGGATGATGGCGGAGGCGATCAGGCAGGGGAGCGTGAAGGACGTGGGCCTGGGTCTCGCGGACGAGCGCCGGTTCACATTCGCCGCCGGGCTTGGGCTCGACGCCGAGGCGACCGGGGTCGTCGACCGGCTCCGGGAGGAGCGCGACAAGCGCGACCGCCCCGGCGACCTGAAGGTGGTGCAGGCCGCGCTCGGCATCCTCCGCGAGGAGGGCTTCGCGCTCCACGAGCGGATGACGATCAGTACGGCCCGCGGCAGCTTCCACCGCGCCTCGTACGTTGCGGTGGCCAACCAGCACCCGTACACGTTCTTCGGGCGGGTCCCCGTGCAGGTGGCCCCGAGAGCCGATTTCGAGCACGGGCTGGACGTGGTCTTCACCCGTGAGCTTCGCCGGCGCGACCTGTGGCGGCTCCCGGTCTACGCGCTCCTCTGGCCGCGGCACGCCCGCCACGGCTCGAGCCGGGTCGGCTACCTCCACGACCTCGACGACTTCACCGTCGCCTGCGACGTCCCGACCGCGATCCAGATCGACGGGGAGTACCTCGGCCACGTCGAGCGGGTGCACTTCCGCTACGAGCGCGACGCGATCCGGGTCCTGGTACCCCCGTCCGCTCGCACCGACGCCGCCGTATGATTCGGCGCCGATGGACGTCGTCATCGCGCTCGGCCAGGGACTCGGCCTGGCTGCCGCCGCGGGCCTCCTGGCCACGGCACCCTTCGCCGTCGCGGCGACGGCCGCCGCGCTCGGATGGCTGGAGGGCCCGCTCGGGATCGCCGACGAGGGCATCGTCGTGGCCGCGACGTGGGCCCTGGTTGCGGTCGAGCTCGCCGTGGACGCGGTCTGGCCGGGCGCCCAGGCGGGCTTTCGCCTCGGCCGCCGTGTCGTCGCCGGCGGGCTGGCGTTCGAGCTCGGAGCCGGCGACACGATTCCGTACGTCGGCCTCGCCGTCGGCGCGCTCGTCGCGGCCGCCGCCGCCATCGCCATGCGCAGCCTCCGAGCCGGGGCGGTCAAGGGCGGCGGCGACATCCGCGGCACGGCGCTGATCGAGGACGGCGCGGGCCTCGCCTGCGCAGCGATCGCGGTCATCCCGATCGCCGGCTACCTCCTCGCCCTCGCCGCCGGGGGCCTGCTGCAGCGCGTGCGGATCCGCGAGGGGCGCCGCTACGAGGGCCTGCGCGTCCTCAGATAACCGTGGGGTCAGACCCCGCATCGAAAGCGTCACGCCGGCGTCCCGGCCGGCGATGCGGGGTCTGACCCCGGTGGTCATGCTGAAGCGCGGCCTACGATGCGCTTCATGAGGAAGAAGGTCGTCCTGACCGTCGTCGATGGCCTCGGACCGGAGCTTCTCGACCGTGTGGTGGCCGAGGGGCGGGCTCCGACCATCGCCGCGCTGGCCGACGCCGGGTCGCGCACCGACGCGTGCGTGTCGACCTTCCCGTCCCTGACGCCGGTGTGCCTGTCGGCGATCGTGACGGGTGAGCATCCGGTCGGCTCGCGGATCCCGGGCATGACGTGGTACCACCGCGGGGAGGGCCGGTTCGTCGAGTACGGCTCGTCCTTCGCGGCGACGCTCGCCGAGGGCACGCGCCAGATGATCGACGACATCCTGGTCAACCTGAACCTGCTTCACCTCTCGCCGCGGGCGACGACGGTGTTCGAGGCCCTTGAGGACGCCGGCCTCGACACCGCCGCGGTCAACCTCTACATCTGTCGCGGCCGCAACCGCCACCAGATCACGCGCCCGGCCGCGCGCCGCTTCGCCCGCACCGTCGGCATCGTCGATGCCGTGTACGGACCGCGCCGGTACTTCCTCGGCGACCTCTTCTTCTCCGACCTCACAGGGGCCCCGCGCAACTTCGGCCATGGGATCGACCGGCACGGCGGGGCGGTCGCGCGCTGGCTCGTCACCCGCGACGGGTTCGACTTCCTGTTCCTCTACCTGTACGAGACCGACGCGGCCGGGCACCGCGGCGGCGACGTGCTCGGCGCGGTCGAGCGCGCGGACAACGCCCTCGGGCTGATGGTCGACGCGGCCGGGGGGCTCGACCGCTTCCTGGAGCGATACGGCGTCATCGTGCTCGCCGACCACTCCCAGAGCCAGGTCGAGCAGGTCGCCGACGCCGCCGAGCCCCTGGCCGACCTCCGCCTCTTCCGCTCGAGCCGGCGCTCCGACCCCGACCGCTGCGACGTCGCCGTCGCGGCGTCGAACCGGGCCGCGATGGCTTACCTGCTGCCCGGGGGGCGGGTCGGGGCGGCCGAGGTTG
>DATIDU010000315.1:0-13508 GCA_035456145.1 Gaiellales bacterium
TCGAGGAGGCCCGATCCGGGTGAGCGCCCCACGCACGAAGACCATCAGGACCGACTACCTGGCCCGGGTGGAGGGCGAGGGGGCGATGTACGTCCGCATCGCCGGCCGCGAGGTCGAGGAGGTGAAGCTCAACATCTACGAGCCGCCCCGCTTCTTCGAGGCGTTCCTGCGCGGACGCGGGTTCACCGAGGCGCCGGACATCACCGCCCGGATCTGCGGCATCTGCCCGGTCGCCTACCAGATGAGCTCGGTCGCCGCGATGGAGATGGCCTGCGGCGTCGAGGTCGGCGGCCAGCTTCAGGCGCTGCGGCGGCTCCTCTACTGCGGCGAGTGGATCGAGAGCCATGCGCTGCACGTTTTCATGCTCCATGCCCCCGACTTCCTGGGATACCCGAGCGCAATCGAGCTCGCCCGTGACAACCCCGCCGTCGTCGCCAGCGCGCTCGAGCTGAAGAAGACCGGAAACGAGCTCATGACGGTCGTCGGAGGGCGAGAGGTGCATCCGATCAACGTGAAGGTCGGCGGCTGGTATCGAGCGCCGCGAAAGCGCGAGCTGGCGCCGCTCGTCCCCAAGCTGGAGCGGGCCCGCGAGATCGCACTCGAGGCCGTGCGGATCACGTCGGGCTTCGACTTTCCCGACTACGAGCAGGACTACGAGTTCGTCGCCCTGGACCACGACGGCGAGTACCCGATCGATCGCGGCCGGCTCGTATCGAACCACGGTTTCGACATCGACGTCACGGAGTACAACGACCACTTCGTCGAGGAGCACGTCGAATGGTCGAACGCGCTGCACTCGCGGCTGATCGAGCGCGGCTCGTACCTGTGCGGCCCGCTGGCCAGGTTCGCGCTCGCCGCCGACCGCCTCTCGCCGGTGGCCCGCGACGCCGCCAAGGAGGCCGGGCTCGACGCGTCCGAGCGAAACCCGTTCCGAAGCATCGTCGTGCGCTCGGTCGAGCTCGTGTACGCGGCGGACGAGGCGCTTCGGATCATCGCTGAGTACGAGGAACCCGACGCGCCCTCCGTCGAGGTCGTGCCGCGGGCCGGCGTGGGTCACGGCTGCACGGAGGCGCCGCGCGGCATCCTCTACCACCGCTATGAGATCGACGACGAGGGGACGATCCTCGACGCCAAGATCGTGCCGCCGACCTCGCAGAACCAGCGGACGATTGAGGAGGACCTGCGCGGAGTCGTCGAGCGCTCGCTCGACATGCCCGACGATGACCTCACGATCCGCTGCGAGCAGACGATCCGAAACTACGACCCGTGCATCTCCTGCGCGACGCACTTCCTGACGCTCGACATCGAGCGCCGGTGACGGCCGCGGTCGTCTGCGTGGGAAACCGGCTCCGCGGCGATGACGCCGCCGGGCTGGAGGTCGCCCGCCATCTGCGCGGCACGCTGCCAGAGGAAGTCGCGATCACCGAGCGCGAGGGCGAGCCGACGGCGCTGATCGACACCTGGGACGGTGCCGAGGCGCTGTGGGTGGTCGACGCGGTCTCCTCGGGCTCCGAGCCTGGGACGGTGCATCGCCTGGACGCCGGCGAGCGGCCGCTTCCCCCCGACCCGTTCCGGGCCTCGACGCACCACATGAGCCTCGCCGAGACGGTCGAGCTGGCGCGGGCGCTGGGGCGCCTGCCGGCACGGACGGTGGTCTACGGGATCGAGGGCGGGAGCTTCACCATCGGCGCCGAGCTCACGCCCGCGGTGGCGTCGGCGGCCGCCACGGTGGCCGACGCGGTCCGGGAGGAGGTGGCCGAGTGCACGAGAAGGCCCTGATGCAGGACGTCATGCGCGAGATCCAAGCCCGGGCGGACGCCGAGAGCGCCTCGCGCGTAACGCGGGTGCGCGTCCGTCTGGGCGCGCTCTCGCACTTCACCCCGGCCCACTTCCGCGAGCACTTCGAGGACGCCGCCCGCGACACGCTCGCCGAGGGCGCGGAGGTGGACGCCGAGCTTCGCACCGACCCGACCGAGCCGGCCGCACAGGGCGTCGTGCTCGAGTCGATCGACGTCGAGATGTAACGCGGGGGAGCCCAGGGTTCCCCCGCGGGCGCCCTCCTTAAGGGGTGGCGGATGTTTGCGGCGCTCCGGCGAAGAGCGCGGTCTTCGCCGGAGCCACGACCGCTGGCAACGTGTGAAACACCGGTGCCTGGTGCCAATGTTTCACGCAGGCTGGACCCCGGGGTCTCTCCGGCTGGTGAAGGCGCGTCCGCCTTCCCTGGTAGGCTGTCCCGGAATCACCGAGCCACCTTTAATCCGCGCCCTGCGAGGCCGGGAAGGAGCCCTCGAATGACCACAACCGCGACCGAGCGCGTGCTGCTCGACGAGGAAGCGCTCCAGCGCACCCTCCGCCGGATCGCTCACGAGATCGTCGAGAAGCATCCCGATCTCTCCGCGCTGGGCCTGGTCGGCATCTACACCCGCGGCGCCACCCTGGCCCAGCGGCTGCGCGACCTGATCGAGGAGTACACCGGCACGCGCGTGCCGACCGGGGCGCTCGACATCACGTTCTACCGGGACGACGTCACGCTCAGGGCCGAGCAGCGGGCGCACCCGCAACCGGTCGTCAAGGCGACGCGGCTCGACTTCCCGCTCGAAGGCAAGTCGGTCGTCCTCGTCGATGACGTCCTCTACACCGGCCGCACGATCCGCTCGGCGATCGAGGCGATCTTCGACTACGGCCGCCCCGAGCGCGTCCAGCTCGCCGTGCTCGTCGACCGCGGGCACCGAGAGCTCCCCATCCGTCCCGACTACGTCGGCAAGAACCTCCCGACCGCTCGCTCCGAGCGGGTGAACGTCGAGCTCATCGAAGTCGACGAGCTGGACCGGGTCGTCCTCATCCATCCCTGACAGGAGCGCGCGCGTGGATCCACTCACTCCCAAGAGCAGCGCAAACCGCCGGCACCTGATCTCGATCACCGACCTGCGCAGGGCCGACATCGAGCGCATCCTGGAGACGGCCGAGGGCTTCGAGAGCGTCATGCAGCGCGACCTGAAGAAGGTGCCGACGCTCCGCGGCCGCACCGTCATGACCGTGTTCTTCGAGGCCTCGACGCGCACGAGCTCCTCCTTCGAACTCGCGGCGAAGCGGCTCTCGGCCGACACCATCAGCCTGAAGGCGGCCGGGTCGAGCGTCGACAAGGGCGAGTCGCTGCGCGACACGGTTCAGACGCTCTCCGCGTACGACCCCGACGTGATCGTGATCCGGCACCCGGCGGTTGGGGCCGCCGGCATGATCACCGCCTGGACCGAGGCCCATGTGGTCAATGCCGGCGACGGGACGCACCAGCACCCGACGCAATGCCTTCTCGACCTCTTCACGATGCGGGCCGCGCTCGGGGGGATCGAGGGCCTGCACGTTGCCATCGTCGGCGACGTCCTGCATTCGCGCGTCGCCCGCTCGAACATCCTCGGGCTGCGGACGATGGGGGCCCACGTGACCCTGGTTGGCCCGCCCACACTGATCCCGCGCGACGCCGCCTCCCTGGGCGTCGCAGTGTCGCACTCGATGGACGCGCTGGAATCCGCCGACGTTGTCTACGTCCTTCGCATGCAGCGCGAGCGGATGGCGGCGGGCGCCGCCTACGTGCCGAGCCTCGCCGAATACGCCGCGGTCTGGGGCGTCACGCCCGCGCGCCTTCGGCCCAGCCAGCTCGTCATGCACCCGGGCCCGATCAACCGCGGCGTCGAGATCGACCCGGAGGTGGCCGACTCGGCCGCGTCGCGGATCGTCGACCAGGTGCGGGCCGGACTCGTCGTGCGCATGGCCGTCCTCTACGACCTCCTGGCCGGGCCCGGCAAGGCGGACTCCGAGACGGCGCTTCGGATCGTCTCTCCCGACGTCGTCTCCGCCGCGGGTCAGGAGGTGGCCTGATGGACCGGCTGGCCTGGGCTCCCGGCATCCCGGCTGACCTCCTGATCGCGGGCGCCCGCGTCGTCGATCCCGGCTCGGGCCTCGACGGAGCGGCGCTCGACGTCCGCATCCACCAGGGCGTCATCGCCGAGGTCGGCCCGGAGCTCCCGCACACGGAGATCGAGACCATCGACGCCGGCGGGCTCGTGCTTCTGCCGGGGCTCGTCGACCCGCACGTTCACCTGCGCACACCCGGGGACGAGGACGAGGAGGACATCGGGTCGGGAACCCGCGCGGCCGCCGCCGGCGGCTTCACTGCCATCCTGGCGATGCCCAACACCCGCCCCGTGGTCGACACGCCGGTCGTGCTCGCCGGCCTCGTCGAGCGTGCCGGGCGGGAGGCGGTGGTAGCGACCGGGTTCATGGCTGCGATCACCGCCGGCCAGGAGGGCGAGCGCCTCGCCGAGATGGTCGCACTGGCCGAGGCGGGCGCCGCAGCGTTCTCGGACGACGGGCGTCCCGTGGAGCGGGCGGCCGTGCTCCGGCGGGCGTTCCAGTACGCCTCGGTAACGGGTCTGCGGCTGGCGCTGCACGAGGAGGACCTCTCGCTCTCGGGCGGGGCCGACATGCACGAGGGCGCCGTCTCGGCGGAGCTGGGGCTGCGCGGCTATCCGTCGATCGGCGAGAGCGTCATGGTCGGCCGCGACCTCGCGATTGCGCGCTACGAGGGCGCGCCGGTCCACGTGTGCCACGTCTCCGCCGCCGAGTCGGTGGCCGAGATCCGCCGGGCCCGCGAGCTCGGCGTCGAGGTGACGGCCGAGGTGACGCCGCACCATCTGTGCCTGACCGACGAGCACGTCCGCAGCCTCGATGCGTCCCGGGCCAAGATGAGCCCGCCGCTGCGGGCGGCGACCGACCGGGCGGCGCTGATCGAGGCGCTGGCCGACGGGACGCTCGACTGCATCGGCACCGACCACGCACCGCACCGTGACCACGAGAAGGAGCAGCCGTTCGCCCAGGCGCCCAACGGCGTCATCGGGCTGGAGACGGCCTTCCCGGCCGTCTACACGCACCTCGTGGAACCGGGCCTCGTACCGCTCGCAGCGATCGTCGAGCGGATGTCCGTCGGCCCGGCCGCGGCCTTCGGGCTTCCGCGCCCGGCGGTGCGCGAGGGCGAGCCGGCCAATCTGAGCCTGTGGAACCTGAGCGAGAGCTGGCTCGTTCAGCCGCCCTATGCCTCGCGCTCGGCGAACTGCCCGTTCGCCGGCCAGACGCTCCGGGCCCGGTGCCACCTCACCGTCGCCGCCGGCACCGTCGCCCACCGGCTCATCGAGGCGGTCGCCTAAGTGCCCCCTCCCGCAACGTCTGATCCGTTCTGGCGGCTGCAAACCGTCGCGCTGCGTTGTCCTCGGTCGCGCCAATACTTCCTCAGTATTGACGCTCCCTGCGTCCGAGCATCGCTCGGTTTTCGCTCGCCAGCTCCAGCCCAACGTCACGAGAGGGGGCACTAGTGCCCGCGTTCCTCGTCCTCGAGGACGGCACCGTCTACCGCGGCCGCCCGTACGCGGCGCACGGGATCGCCGTCGGCGAGCTCGTCTTCACGACCTCCATGACGGGCTACCAGGAGGTGGTGACCGACCCCAGCTTCGCCGGCCAGCTCATCACCTTCACGCAGCCGATGATCGGAAACTACGGCGTCGAGGCGGACGCCTCGGAGTCGGACGCCCCGCACGCGCGGGCGGTGATCGTCCGCGAAGGTCGAAACGCCGCTCCCGGCGATCGCACGGGGTTCGCCGACTGGCTGGCCGAGCACGGAGTCGTCGGCCTCCAGGGCATCGACACGCGAGCCATCACGCGCCGGCTGCGCGACGGCGGCGCCGTCCGGGCCGCGGTCTCGACCGGAACCGCCACGGTGGACGAGGTGCTCGAGGTGGTGCGGGCAGCTCCGCAGATGGCGGGGCAGGCGCTGGCCGCCGGCGTGTCGCGCCGCGAGCCGGAGGCGCTCCCCGCCGTGGGACGGGAGCGTGCCCACGTGGTCGTCCTCGACTACGGCGTCAAGGGATCCATCGTCCGCCTGCTCTGCGAGGCGGGCGCGCGGGTCACGGTCATGCCCTGGGATGCTTCCGCCGCCGATGTCCTCGCGACGGCGCCCGACGGGATTCTGCTCGCCAACGGGCCCGGCGACCCGGCCGCGCTCCCCGCATGCGTCGAGGAGGTGCGGGCGATGATCGACGCCCGGCCCGTGTTCGGCATCTGCCTCGGCCACCAGCTGCTCGGCCGCGCGCTCGGCCTGGAGACCTTCAAGCTGCGGTTCGGCCATCGCGGCGCCAACCACCCGGTGCTCGCCCTCGATTCCGGTCGGGTGCTCGTGACGGCCCAGAACCACGGGTTCGCGGTGCGCGGCCCCGATACCGGACGCGAGTTCCAGACCGCCTACGGGCCGGCCGTCGTCACGCACACGTCGCTCTACGACGGCACCGTTGAGGGCCTCGCCCTGCGCGACCGCGACGTGTCCTCGCTCCAGTTCCACCCGGAGGCCAGCCCCGGCCCACACGATGCACGCGAGGCGCTGGCGGGGTTCGTCGACCGCCTCGCCGCCGCCGATCGAGCCGCCGTTGCCTAGGCGCAGCGACATCCGCTCGGTCGCCGTGATCGGCTCGGGCCCGATCGTGATCGGGCAGGCCTGCGAGTTCGACTACTCGGGGAGCCAGGCCCTGCGCGTGCTGCGGTCGGAGGGCATCCGCACCGTCCTCATCAACTCGAACCCGGCGACGATCATGACCGACGCCGGCTGGGCGGACCGCACCTACCTCGAGCCGCTCGACATCGCCGGGGCCGAGGCCGTGCTCCGGCGCGAGCGCCCCGATGCGCTCCTGCCGACGCTCGGCGGCCAGACGGCGCTCAATCTGTCCTCGCAGCTCTACGAGCAGGGCGTCCTCGACGAGCTCGGCATCGAGCTGATCGGCGCGTCCCACGACGCGATCCAGCGGGCCGAGGACCGCGAGCTCTTCGCCGCCACGATGGCCTCCGTCGGGCTGCGCGTGCCGACGAGCGTCATTGCGACCTCCATGCAGGAGGCACGGGCGGCACTCGCGACAGGGGAGCTCCACCTTCCGGTGGTCGTGCGGCCCGCTTTCACGCTCGGCGGGCACGGCGGCGGGTTCGCCGCGACGCCGGAGGAGTTCGAGCACGCCGTCGAGCGCGGCCTGCGCGAGAGCCCGATCTCGCAGGTCCTGCTCGAGGAGTCCGTCAAGGGCTGGGGCGAGTTCGAGCTGGAGGTGATCCGCGACCGGCTCGACAACGTCGTGATCGTCTGCTCGATCGAGAACGTCGACCCCATGGGCGTCCACACGGGCGACTCCGCGACCGTGGCGCCGGCCCAGACGCTGACCGACCGTGAGTACCAGACGCTCCGCGACGCCTCGGCGGCGGTGATCCGGGCCGTCGGGGTCGAGACGGGGGGCTCGAACGTGCAGTTCGCGCTGAACCGCGAGACCGGTGAGCTGGTCGTGATCGAGATGAACCCGCGCGTCTCGCGCTCGTCCGCGCTCGCCTCCAAGGCCACGGGCTACCCGATCGCCAAGGTGGCGACGCGGCTCGCCATCGGCTACACGCTCGACGAGATCCCCAACGACATCACCAAGACGACGCCGGCCGCATTCGAGCCGACCCTGGATTACGTGGTCGTGAA
Organism: Gaiellales bacterium; assembly: GCA_035456145.1. Lineage (GTDB taxonomy): Bacteria > Actinomycetota > Thermoleophilia > Gaiellales > JAICJC01 > JAICJC01. The sequence goes on from DATIDU010000315.1 coordinate 7,547, forward strand.
GCTGCCGCGGTTCGCCTTCGAGAAGTTCCCGGGCGCGGACACCGGCCTCACGACCCAGATGAAGTCGGTCGGCGAGGTGATGGGCATCGGGCGGACGTTCGCCGAGGCGTGGGGCAAGGCGATGCGCTCGCGCGAGCTCGACCACAAGCCGCGCACGTCCGGCTCGGTAGCCGAGGCCGAATGGGACCGCTTCGACGCGATCCAGGGCCGGCTGACGGCCGGCGAGGACCCGGCTCTCCTGGCGGCGGAGTCCGGCGTCCATCCCTGGTTCGTCGACGAGTGGGAGCTGATCGCCCACGCCGAGCGGATGCTGCGCCGGACGCCCGTCGAGGGCCTCGTCGAGACCGACTGGCGCCGGTTGAAGGCGCTCGGCATGGCCGACGCCCGCATCGCAGCGCTCGCCGGGTCCGACGAGGCCACCGTGCGCCGCCTGCGCTGGGAGGCCGGTGTGCGGCCGGTCTACAAGGCTGTCGACTCGTGCGCCGCCGAGGTCGAGGCGAAGGCGCCCTACTTCTACTCCGCCTACGAGCTCGAGGACGAGCTCCCGAAGGCCGGGCGGCGGTCCGTGATCATCCTCGGCGCGGGGCCCAACCGGATCGGGCAGGGGATCGAGTTCGACTACTGCTGCGTCCAGGCCGTTCGGACCTTCCGCGAGCTGGGCTACGACGCGGTGATGGTGAACTGCAACCCCGAGACGGTGTCGACCGACGCCGAGACGTCCGACCGGCTCTACTTCGAGCCCCTGACCGTGGAGGACGTGCTCGAGGTGGTCGAGCGCGAGCGGCCGGTCGGCGTCGTCATCATGTTCGGCGGGCAGACGCCGCTTCGGCTCGCCCGCCGCCTCGAGGAGGCGGGCGTCCCGATCCTCGGCACGCCGTTCGCGGCGATCGACGTGGCCGAGGACCGAGACCGGTTCGGAACGATCCTGCACGAGCTCGGTCTGCGGGCGCCGGAGTGGGGGACGGCGGCGAGCGCCGCCGAGGCGGCCGAGATCGCCGGGCGGATCGGCTACCCGGTGCTGGTGCGGCCGAGCTACGTCCTCGGCGGCCGCGAGATGCGGATCTGCTACGACGAGGCGTCGCTCATGTCGCGCTCGGTGCAGCCGGGATCGCTCGTCGACCGCTTCGTCGAGGACGCGATCGAGGTGGACGTCGACGCGATCTGCGACGGCTCGCGGACGATCATCGGCGCGGTCATGCAGCACGTCGAGGAGGCCGGCGTCCACTCCGGCGACTCGACGTGCGTCATCCCGACGATGTCCCTGGGCGAAAGCGTCGAGGCCGAGATCTGCCGCCAGACGGCGGCCATCGCCGAGGCGCTCGGCGTGCGGGGCCTTCTGAACGTCCAGTACGCCGTGCGCGGAGACGAGATCTATGTGCTCGAAGCGAACCCGCGCGCATCGCGCACGGTGCCGTTCGTCTCGAAAGCCACCGGCCGCGACCTGGTTGAAGGCGCCTGCCGGGCGGCGCTGGGGCTGGCCGTCGACCTCCCGGAGCCGGCCGGCGGCCACGTGTCCGTCAAGGCCGCCGTGCTCCCGTTCCAGCGCTTCGCCGGCGCCGATCCGACGCTGGGTCCGGAGATGCGCTCGACCGGCGAGGTGATGGGCATCGGGCCCGACCTCCCGACGGCCTTCGCCAAGGCCGAGCGCGCCGCCGGAAGGCCGCTTCCCGCCGGCGGCACGGTCTTCCTCTCGGTCTGCGACCGCGACAAGCCGGCTGTGCCGATGCTCGCCGCCCTCCTCCAGTCGCTCGGGTTCGAGCTCGTGGCGACCGCGGGAACAGCCAGGGCGATCTCGCGGATCGGCATCCCGGTCGCCACGGTGCATAAGGTGACCGAGGGCTCGCCGAACGTCGTCGACCTGATCCGCTCATCGGGCGTGCAGCTCGTGATCAACACGCCCGCCGGCCGCGGGGCGCGGACGGACGGCTACGAGATCCGGGCGGCCGCGATCGCCCACGGGATCCCCTGCATCACGACGATCGCGGGCGCGTCGGCGGCGGTGCAGTCGATCGCGCAGGCGCGCGACACGGAGCCGGTCGCGCTCCAGGATCTGCACGGCATGGAGGCCGTCACGGATGCTCCCGCCGTCGCGTAGCCTCGCCGTCCGCGAGGTCGAGGCGTGCGGCGCCTACACGCTCCTGCGGCTACGCCGCGACGAGGCCGACGCCGGGGTCCCGGGCCAGTTCTTCATGCTGCAGGCCGATCCCGCCCCGGCCGGCGCGTACCTGTCCCGCCCGATCTCGGCCGCATGGGCCGACGAGGACGAGCTGGCCTTCCTGCTCGACATCCGCGGCCCGGGGACGCGGGCGCTCACGGAGGCGCGCGCCGTCGTCGTGCTGGGACCGCTCGGTCACGGCTTCGAGCTCGCCACCGGACCCGCTCTGCTGGTCGGCGGCGGCATCGGTGCCGCCATCCTGCCGTGGCTCGTGCGGCGCCTTCCGGGCGCGCGCGTCCTCCTGGGCTTTCGGAGCGAGGCGCACGCCGTCTGCGCCGGCCTCGTCGATCCCGATGCGACCGTCGTGATCGAGCCCGAGCTCGTCACCGAGCCGCTCGCGCGGCTTCTGCCCGGATTCGAGGGCACGGTGTACGCGTGCGGCCCGGACGCAATGCTGGGGGCCGTCGCCGCGCTCGCCGCCGAGCACGGCGTCGCCTGCCAGCTCGCGATGGAGGCGGCGATGGCGTGCGGGTTCGGCGCGTGCCACGGCTGCGCCGTCAGGATCGACGGGCGCTGGAAGCGCCTGTGCGTCGAGGGCCCGGTGGTGGAGGCGAGCCGTGCCGTCGCTTGAGACGACGTTTCTGGGCGTCCGCCTTGAGACCCCGTTCGTGAACGGGTCGGGGACGCTCGACGCGCTCGTCTCGGGCACGCTCGGCGTCTCGGCGTTCGTCACGAAGACGGTGACGCTCAACCCGCGGGAGGGGAACCCGCCGCCGCGGATCGCCGAGACGCCGGCGGGGATGGTGAACTCGATCGGGCTCGCCAATCCGGGTATCGATCGATTCTGCGAGCACGACCTGCCGCGGCTGGCCGACCTCGGCGTGCCGATCATCGCCAGCGTCGGCGGCTGGTCGCCGGGGGAGTACGCCACGGCCGTCGCCCGGATCGGCGCCCATCCGGCGGTGGTCTCGATCGAGCTCAACGTGTCCTGCCCGAACGTCGAGTCCGGGTGCATCTCCATCGGCACCGATCCGCGCGAGACGCGCGCCCTGGTCGAGCGCTGCCGGGACGAGACCGACCTGCCCGTGCTCGCCAAGCTCTCGCCAAGCGTGACCGAGATCGAGCCGATTGCGACCGCGGCCGCCGAGGGCGGGGCCGGCGGCCTCGTCCTCATCAACACGCTCCGTGGGATCGCGATCGACCGCACCACCCTGCGGCCGCTGCTCGGCGGCGGCGGAGGCGGCCTGTCAGGTCCGGCGGTGAAGCCGGTCGCGCTGCACGCGGTCTTCCACGCCTACGCCGCCACCGGGCTTCCGATCATCGGAATGGGCGGTGTGGCGAGCGGTGCAGATGCCAGCGAATTCCTGGCAGCCGGAGCCGCGCTCGTCGGGATCGGCACGGCGCTCTTCCGTGAGCCCGGCGTCGTCGAACGTGCTGCAAGTGAGCTCCTCGGCGAGCTCGACCGGCGGGGTGTGGCGGCGCCCGGCGACCTCGTGGCCGCCGCTCACCAACCCACCTCAACCTCAAGTCGAGCTTGAGCGTATCGAGGCCGAATTCGGCCTATTCAGGCCGTTCTTTTCCGGTTGCAGACACCGGGGCCGTGGGTATAATCGCCCCCTACGATGACGCCGACCACCCTGTCCCACACTCCGTCCAGGTCGCTCGACCAGCGGATGGACGCACTCAATCGGGCGAATCAGATCAGGGTCAGGCGGGCGCAGCTGAAGCGAGATCTGAAGGCGGGCAGGGTGCGCATCCACGACGTCATTGCGGAGCCGCCCGAGGAGGTCCTGACCGCAAAGGTCTACGACGTGCTCATGGCCGTGCCGCGGCTGGGCCGGGTCAAGTCGACCCGCCTTCTGACCCAGTGCCGCATCAGCCAGTCAAAGACCGTCGGCGGACTGTCCGACCGTCAGCGCGGCGAGCTGCTCGACCTGTTCCGGTCCTGACCCACGCGGGGAGGCGCCGGCCGTGACGGGCCGGCTCGTCGTCGTGTCCGGTCCCAGCGGGGTGGGGAAGGGGACGGTGATCGCCGAGACGCTGCGGCGCGCCCCGGGCCTCGAGCTCGCCACGTCGGCGACCACCCGTCCGCGCCGCCGCGACGAGGTCGACGGACGCGAGTACCACTTCCTCTCGGAGCCCGAGTTCCTGCGCCGGGTCGCCGGGGGTGAATTCCTCGAGCATGTAAGCTACGCGGGCAATCGCTACGGCACGCTTCGCAGCGAGGTCGAGCGGCGACTCCGAGCCGGCCGGGACGTGGTGCTCGAGATCGAGGTGGTCGGAGCGCGCGCGATCAAGCGGCAGATGCCGGAGGCGGTGCTGGTGTTCATCGCCCCGCCGGAGGTGGCCGATCTCGAGGCCCGCCTTCGGGGGCGCGGCACGGACACAGACCAGGAGATCGAGGGCCGGCTGGCGATCGCCCGCCGGGAGATGGAGGCGCAAGCCGAGTTCGACCATGTGATCGTGAATGACGATGCCGGGCGCGCGGCCGCCGAGCTGGCGGCGTTGGTGCGCTCGGCTCACAACGACGAGGAGCACGCATGATCTATCCGAAGATCGACGACCTGCTGGCCAAGGTCGACAGCAAATACGCACTGGTGATCGCCGCGGCCCGGCGCACCCGCCAGATCAACGACTACCACGGGCAGCTCGGCGAGGGCAGCTTCGAGAGCTTCGCGCCGCCGCTCGTCGAATCGCGGTCGAAGAACTTCCTGACGATGGCGCTCGAGGAGATCGCCGCCGGGCAGCTCAAGGTCACGACCGCTCACAAGCCCGCCCTCAAGAAGTAGACGCGAGGGCCGCGTGCGCGGCAGCCGGATCGACGACGTCCGCGCCTTCCACGAGCGGGTGGGACCGCTCCTCGCGGAGGACGAGCTGCGCCACTCGGTCCCGCTCGGCGTGCTCGAGACCATCGAGCGCGATCCCGGACGCTACGCCGATCACCACCTGTGGTTGGTTGAGGACGCCGGCGCGGTCGTCGCCTGCGCGCTCATGACCCCGCCGTTCCGCCTCCTGGCCATGGGCCGTGCGGACGGCTTCGACGAGCTGGTTGCGGCGGTGCGGGGGGACGCGGTCCCGGTTCCCGGCGTGAGCGGGTTCGTGCCGGAGGTCGAACAGTTCGCCGCGCGCTGGTCTCGGGCAACCGGGGCATTGGCTGAGACCGCGATGTCGATGCGGATGTACTCCACAGACGCGGTGCTCTCCGCGCCCGCTGCTCCCGGCCGGATGCGTCCCGCACTCGAGTCCGACCGGCCGCTCCTGGCCGAGTGGGGACATGCGTTCGCAGTGGAGACGGGGCTGGCCCGAAGCGAGGGCTCCGAGGAGGTCGTCCGGTCGATCACCGGCCGAATCGGCACCGAACCCGGCGTCGTCCTCTGGGAGGTCGGCGGTGTGCCAGTCGCGCTCGCAGGAGCAATGGAGTCCTCACCGGGCATCGCCCGCATCGGGCCGGTCTACACCCCTCCCGAGCACCGCCGCCGCGGCTACGCCACGTCCCTGGTGGCCGGGTTGACCTCGGAGGTCCTGGGCCGAGGCGCCCGCCGCTGCGCGCTCTTCACCGACCTCGCCAACCCAACCTCCAACTCGATCTACCAAGCCGTCGGCTACAGCCCATACGGCGACGCCGCCATGATCGACTTCCTCTGAGGTACTGCCGGCGGCGCCAGACCCCGGATGGGTCTGGCCCCATGGGTGGGCGTGGTGCGCCAGACGGTCGTGGCGACGGCGAAGACCGCGTTCTTCGCCGTCGCGCACCAAACCGTCGCCACCCTTAAGGAGGGGGCTCGCGGGGGAACCCTGGGTTCCCCC
>DATIDU010000316.1:0-5790 GCA_035456145.1 Gaiellales bacterium
CGACGGCGGACGCCTGGCGCTGGTGGTGGGATCGCCGATCGGCGCGGGCCGCGTGTTCGTCATGCACGTCACGCGTCACGATCTGAAGCCGGTGACACCGGGCCACGCGGTCACGTCAACCTCGGTCACGTGGTCGCCAGATGGACGTCAGCTCGCGTACGACGTGGGACGAGCGGGTCGTCCCGACCGCGGCACGGCGATCGCGGTGAGCCGGCCCGACGGATCGAAGCGCCGGGTCATCACGCCTGCGCATGAGAACGCCGTCGCACCGGCCTGGTCACCCGACGGCCGCCGGATTGCGTACGTCTTCGCCTCAGCAGGCGGGCAGTACGCCGATCGGAGCGGGGCCGTCGAGGTCGTGCCTGCCGCGGGAGGTACCCCGCGGAAGGTCTCCGGCATCTACGACGGCTACGACCCAACATGGGCACCCGACGGCCAGGCCGTCTACTTCGCGGCGGGCTGGTCTGGAGGCCAGGGCCTCGTCGAGGCTCCGACGAAGCGGCACAGCAGCGTCGTCCTCGCATTCGACTGTACAGCCAGGCTCCGGTGCGGCACCGTGGGTTCCCCGACGTTCGGGCCAGGCGGCCAGACGCTCGGGTTCCTCGCGTCGGTCGATCACCCGGCCCGCACTCTGGTGGCGATCGTTCGGAGCGGCTCGACGACGGCCTCGCTGCCGATCGTCCGCTTCCCGCTCTACACCTGCTGCCTCGCCTGGTGGAGGGAGCCGCCCGGCCAGAGCACGGCTGAGCTACATCCCCCAGCGGTCGGCGCCGAGCAATTGGAGCTCGGCTGAGGCGTCCGACAGGGTCGACACCGGACCGTCCCCGCGCGTCTCGACCCGGACGGACACGGTGCGGCCGAGCCGGTCCTCGACGGTCGAGCGGGCGCCGGCGTCGTCCTCGAGCTCCGTGACGGCGTCGTCCCCGTCCCCGGAGCGCGACACGATCGTGTAGCGCCGGCCCGGCTCGACGCCGGCCCGGTGCATGTAATGGAGGATCTCCTCGGCCTCGTTCTCGAGCCGCAGCACGGTGACCTCGCTCCCGGACTCGACGGCCGGCAGGGCCTCGCCGGGCTCGCGCGGGTAGTCGCCGATCGGATGCCCGTGGGGGCACGTGCGCACCTCGCCGATCATCTCGAGCATCTTCGCCTCCAGCCGCGGCGAGATCGAGTGCTCCATCGCGTGGGCCTCCTCGTGGACGTCGTCCCACGGGATCCCCATGACCTTCACGAGATACGCCTCGACGAGGCGGTGCCTGGCGACGATTCGCTCGGCCACCTCGTGGCCCCGTTCGGTGAACTGGATCAGCTTGTGGTCGTCGCGGCTCACGAGCCCGTCGTCGGCCATGCGCTTCAGCATCTCCGATGCCGACGGCTGCGAGACCCTGAGCGCCCGCGCCAGGTTGGCCTGGGTGCGCTCGATGCCCGCCTCATAGAGCCAGTAGATGCTCTCGAGGTACTCCTGCGTCGCCTCGGAGAGCTCTTCCACGGAGTCAGTCTACCGAGCGGGTCAAACCTGGACGTACACCTGGCCGTCGCGCACCTCGACGGGGAAGGCCTCGACGTCCTCGGTGGCGGGCAGCGCCAGGACGGCACCGGTGCGGATGTCGAAGCGGGCGCCGTGGCGCGGGCAAACGACCTCGAAGCCCTCGCGCTCGCCTTCGCACAGCGGCCCGTCGTCGTGGCTGCAGCGATCCTCGAGCGCGTAGAACCCACCGTCGATCCTGTACACGCCGAGGAAGAGCGACCCCGCCTGGACGATCTTCACCCCGCCCTCGGCGATGTCGTCGACCGGCCCTACGTGGACTTCCACTCGATGTCGCGATCGTCCGACGCATCGCCGAGCGCGACGCGCAGGACATTCACGGAGAGGAGCGCGCACTTGAGCCGGATCGGCGAGAGCGGGATGCCGAGCTCCTCGAGGACGTCCTCGCTCCCCAGCGCGCGCACCTCGGCAACTGTCTTGCCCTTCACCACGTCCGAGATCATCGACGCCGCCGCCTGGCTGATCGCGCAGCCGTGGCCGTTGAACCGCGCGTCCTGCACGACGCCGTCCGTGACCTGGAGCTCGACCGCGAGCTCGTCGCCGCACAGCGGGTTCACGCCCTCGGCGGTCGCCGTCGGATGATCGAGATGCCCCGAATTGCGGGGGTTCTTGTAGTGGTCGAGGATGTTCTCGCGGTAGAAGTCGTCCATCTGGAGCAATTCTACCCGTCACGGGCCGCAAGCCGAACAAGCTCCCGCCACCACGCGGCGGTCATGAGCTCGACGGGGCCTTCGCCGGGATAGACCGCAGCGAGCCGCGTCTCGGAGACCTCGGCGGGGTGCGGCACGATCCGTGCCGCCGGCGACAGTCCCGCACGGAAGACAACTTGGACGGTTCGACCCCGCCGGTCGTCGACGAGCGCCATGGGCCGAAGCCCGAGCAGGTCGTCCGGCCCGAGGCCGAGCTCCTCGGCCGCCTCGGCGGCGATCTGCTCATCGAGGCCAGGGCCGGGCACCGCCGTCCCCGCGACGCTGATCGTCCATCCCCCGGGATGGTCGACCGTGTCCGAGCGACGCTGCCACAGGATCGCACCGCCCTCGCCGACGAGCGCGAGCTGCACTCCCAGAGCGCCGTGCGTTCCCTGGAGCGGCTCGGCCCGGTCGGCTGTGTGCCACGCGTACGTCGCCGGATAGACGACGAGCCGCTCGGGCGCAGCGGCGGCAACCATGAGCACAGGCCCGTCGACCAACGCCGGGTGCGCGGCCAACCGTCGCCGCTCGGACTCCACCCGGGCCGCATCAGCGACTCCGAGGGCCGGCACAGGCCCGACCGCCAGCTCCGGCACGCGCTCGAGCGGCCGGACGGCAATCTCGCCGCTCACACCTGAAACGTCCGCTTGACCCTGTCGAGGCCGGCGACAAGCCGGTCGAGATCGTCGGTGGTGTTGTAGAGGTAGAGGCTCGCGCGGGTCGTTGCGACGACGTCGAAATGCCGCATTGCGGGCTGTGTGCAGTGGTGGCCGGCGCGGACACATACGCCTTCTGAGTCCAGGATCTGGGCGACATCGTGGGCGTGGACGCCGTCGACCGTGAACGACAGGATCCCCGCCCGGTCGGGCGGCGGCGGACCGTAGAGCGTCACGCCCGGGACCGCGGAGAGGAGCTCCCACCCGTAGGCGGTGAGCACCTGCTCGTGTTCGTGGATCGCGTCGAGGCCGATGCCGGTCACGTAGTCGACGGCCGCAGCGAACCCGACCGCCTCGGCCAGCGGCGGCACGCCCGGCTCGAACTTGTAGGGCAACTCGTTCCAGGTCGTGCCGTCGAGCGTGACCTTGGCGATCTGGCCGCCGCCGGTCAGGAAGGGATCCATCGCCTCCAGCAGCTCGGCGCGCCCGTAGAGCGCGCCGATGCCGGGGCCGCACATCTTGTGGCCCGAGATCGCGTAGAAGTCGCAATCCAGCGCCTGCACGTCGACGGTCCGGTGCGGCGCCGCCTGGGCCCCGTCGCACACCATCACCGCGCCGTGGCCGTGCGCCCAGCGCGCGATCGCCGCGACGTCGTTCACCGTGCCGAGCGAGTTCGAGACGTGCGTCGCCGCCACCAGTTTCACGTTCGCACCGGCCATCGCATCGAGCGATTCGTGGTCGAGCTCGCCTCGGTCGGTCAGGCGGACGTAGCGCAGCTCGGCGCCGGTACGGCGCGCGAGCTCCTGCCACGGAACCAGATTGGAGTGATGCTCCATCTCGGTCGAGACGATCACGTCGCCGGGCCCGAGGAACCTGAGGCCGTACCCGTAGGCGACCAGGTTGATCCCCTCGGTGGCGTTGCGGACGAAGATGACCTCGCGCCGGGAGCCGGCGTTCAGGAACGCGGTGACGGTGTCGCGGGCACCCTCGTAGCGCTCCGTCGCCCGCTCGCCAAGCGTGTAGACGGCCCGGTGCACCGCGGCGTAGGACGTCTCGTACACGTCCACGATCGTGTCGATCACCTGGCGCGGCTTCTGCGACGAGGCCGCCGAGTCAAGGTACGCCGGCAGCTTCCCGTTCACCTCGCGGTTCAGAATCGGGAAATCAAGCTTGAGCCGGGCCGCATCGAGCGGCGTCGTGGGAGCCTCGACCGCCATGCGGTCAGTGTAGACCTCAAGGAGCACGGCCTCGCCGGCCGGTTAGTGAGCCCCGCCTTGGTCGACGCCGCCACCGGGCACGTGGACGCCAGCGTGGGGCGGGATATTCGAGTAGGCGTCGCGCGGCTGCTCGCGAACGCCGTCGTGTGCATCGATCCGGTCGGGCCGCCAGGCCCGATAGGCGAGGTAGGCGCCGACGAGCACGGCGACGGCTCCGCCGATGCGAAGGATGAAGATCGCATAGTCGACGGCGTGCATGCTGGCGGGCGTGCGAACGCGGTGTCCGTTGGACATGACCATGAAGGTGTCGGGGGTCGGCGACAGCACGAACGACACCACGAGGCCCGCCGCCCCGAGCAGTGCAAGCGCCAGAACCCCGATCAGCCGCAGGCGTTCGGGCCTCATCCGATGCCGCTCCGGGCGTCCTGCGGACAGACGTGCAGGTACGTCAGGTATGCGGCGGACACGGCCCATGTGCGAATTCTAACTTCGCTTCGGGCGCGCGTCGAGCGGCTGCTCCATGTGGTCGAACCGGTCGTACCTGCCGACGGATCAAGATCGCGTAGTCGACGGCGTGCATCGTCGCGGGGGTCCTGACCCGATGGCCGTTCGACCGCAGCATGACGGTGTCGGGGCTCGGCGTGAGGACGAACGACACGACCAGCGCCGTCGCTCCGAGGAGCTAAAGGACGAGCGCGGCGAAATAGACCGGGTCGCGCACACGACCCATATACCAAATGTCGCGCTAGCCGATGCGCGCGTCGAGTGCGGCGGCGAGGGAGTCACGCACCGTCTCGGAGCCGATCCGCTCGAGCACCGGCTCGAAGAACCCGCGCACGATCGCGTGCTGGGCCTCGCGGCGGGAGAGGCCACGGCTCATCAGGTAGAACAGATGCTGGGCGTCAACCTGGCCCACGGTGGCCCCGTGCGTGCAGCGCACGTCGTTGGCCTCGATCTCGAGGCCCGGAATTGGCGTCGCCTGGGCGTCGGGTGAGAGGAGCAGGTTTCGGTTCTCCTGGTAGGCGTCGGTCTTCTGCGCACCCCTGTCGACACGGATGACGCCGCGCCACACCGCCCGGGAGTGATCGTCGAGGACGCCCTTGAACGCGAGGTCGGAGGTCGTATCCGGTGCAGCGTGCTCCTGGGTCGTGTCGTAGTCGATGTGCTCGCGCCCGGTGAGATGGTAGGCACCGGTGACCTTGACGGATGCGCCCCGGTCCGCCAGGTAGCTCTCCATGCGGGACTTGGCCCGGGTGCCGCCCATCGCCGCCGCAATCCAGTCGAGGCTCGCATCGCGGCCGACGGTCGCGCGGTGGGTGGCGAACTGACGGGTCTCGGCGTGGTGGTTCTGGATCGTCACGTATTCGAGGTGCGCCCCGTCGGCCACCTTGAGCTCGACGACCACGTTCAGGTAGCCGGGCACCGCCGAGGTGAACTCCTCGATGAAGGTCGCCCTGGCGCCCCGCTCGACCACGACGAGCACCCGGTGGTAGAGCGCCGTGCCCTCAGCCGTGAGCTCGAGCGCCGCTCGGAGCGGAGCCTCGACCTCGACGCCGGCCGGCACGTGGACGAGCACGCCGTCGGCCCAGCGGGCGGCGTTCCCGGCCGCGAACTTCTCCTCGCCGGCGACGACCGTACCCAGGTGTGGCTCCACCAGCTCGGGCCGCTCGCCCACGAGCCTGGCG
>DATIDU010000317.1:0-9823 GCA_035456145.1 Gaiellales bacterium
CAGCATGATGTCGAGGAGGACGGCGTCGGGCGGGCCGGCGCGGAACAGTGAGAGCCCGCTCGCGCCGTCATGCGCGGTTGCGACCGCGAACCCGTCGCGCTCGAGGGCGAGTTGCGTCATCTCCCGGATCGTCGCGTCGTCCTCGACCAGGAGGATGCGCGGCCGAGCGTCTTCCACGATCCAAGCGTACTGGCCGCACCCCGCGGCGGCGAGGGCCGCCGCGGGTTGTTACGCGACCGATAGGTTCGGGCGTTCCCGCGCCACGATCGGGGTACGACAGGTGGGTGGGACTGCGCATCGCAATGCTGGCACCGCCTTGGATCCCGATCCCGCCTCGGGGGTACGGAGGCGTGGAACGCGTGATCGATCTTCTCACCGAGGAGCTCGTGCGGCGCGGGCACGAGGTCACGCTCTTCGCGTCGCCGGGGACGCGCTCCCGGGCCCGAGTCCGGTCGGTGCTCGGTCATCCCCAGCCGGACAAGATCGAGATGTCGCTCTATGCGGCCGACCATGTCTCGGCAGCGTTCGACGGGATCGCGCAGGGGGCGCCGAGCGGGGACGTCTACGACATCGTCCACGACCACAGCGGATTCACGGCGTTCGCATTCGCCCACCGGCTTGAGACGCCGCTCGTGCAGACGCTTCATGGGCCGTTCACGAGGGCGACCCGGGCGTTCTACCGCCGGCACGGCCACAAGGCCGCCGCGATCGCGATCAGCCGCTATCAGGCGGGACGGGCGCCGCGAGAGCTCTCGATTGTCGGCGTCGTCCCGAACCCGGTGGTCGCGGCCGACTACCCGTTCCGCGAGAAGAAGTCCGGCACCGTGCTCTGGATGGGGCGCATGGAGGCGGACAAGGGGCCGCAGCGCGCGATCGCGGCCGCACGGAAGGCGGGTGTGCCGCTCATCCTGGCGGGACCGGTGCAACCCCACCAGCAGGAGTTCTTCGACACCGAGGTGGCGCCCCACGTGGACGGCGAGGCGGTCACGTACGCCGGCGAGGTCGGCGGCGCCCGGCGGCTCCGGCTCTTCTCCCGAGCGGCCGCGCTCCTCATGCCGATCCGCTGGCCGGAGCCGTTCGGGCTCGTGATGGCGGAGGCGATGGCGTGCGGGACGCCGGTGATCGCCTTCCCGCAGGGAGCCGCGCCGGAGGTCGTGGATGACGGACGGACGGGCTTTCTCGTCCGCGACGAGGACGAGATGGCGGCCGCCGTCCACCGGCTCGGCGAGATCGCCCCCGCGGAGTGCCGCAGCACGGTCGAGGAGCGCTATGACGTCGGGCCCGTCGGCGACGCGTACGAGCGCGCCTACGGCCGTGTGATCGAGCGCGTGCCGATCAGTCCTTGAACGGGTCCCAGATGTCGCTTCCGGCCATGCACACGACGACGGGCAGGAGGCGGTGCGTCACCCGGATCGTCTCGGTCGCCTCGTGGGCGCGAACGACGTCCTCGAGCTTGCGGTAGACGAACGGGCTCTCGTCGACGTCCCCGCCGCGCACCTCCAGCGGATAGCCGGTCTCGCGCCGGAACTCCTCCAGCCGGTCGCGCATCATCTCGCGGCTGATGATGCCCGGGCGGGTGCCCCTGCGGTTGCCCTTCGCCTTCGACCGGCTCATCACCCGGCCGGCGCCGTGCACGGTCGAGCGCAGCGTGCGCTCGGCGAGCGCGGTGTCGGCTCCCTCCACGACGACGGCCCAGTCGCCCATCGAGCCGCCGATGAACCCAGCCTGGCCGGGGAACGCCGGCGTCGCGCCCTTGCGGACGACGTGGACGGTCTCACCCCCGTGCTCCTCGTTCCAGGCGTAGTTGTGGTGGTTGTGGACGGTCTCGACGGCCTCCGCCCCGACAATGCCGAGCACCTCGCCGATGACGTGCTCGCGACCGGCGTAGGCGTACTCGCCCGCGAGCCGCATCGCCGCCTCGTAGCGGCGGCCGACGTCGACCGACCAGCCGGGATCCGTTGAGCCGAGTTCCCGGGCGGCGGCCTCGGTGAGCGGCAGGAGCGACGGCACGGCGTGCATCGACTCGCCGGTGATCTGCCCGGCGTGGAACTCCCGGCCCGCCGCCAGGTTCAGGAAGCCGGTGGCGACGCCGTGGCCGAAGCCGCGGCTTCCGAAGTGGCAGGCGATCCAGAGCGAGCCGTCGGCCGGCTCGACCAGGAGGTCGACGTAGTGGTTGCCGGAGCCGACGGTTCCGAGCTGCTCCGCGGCGCGCGAGCGCAGTGACCACGGCCCCTTGCGGCCGCGGACGGTCTCGGTGAGGTCGGGCACCTCGCGCCAGGTCGGCGAGTCGAACAGCGCGTGTTCGACCGGCGTCGGGTTCTTGCGGCCGATGCCGAAGCTGATCCGGCCCGCGATCTCGTCGGCGAGGCGGGACAGGTCGGCGCGAACGCCGTCGAACGGGACGGACGTCCGCACGGCCATGACGCCGCAGCCGATGTCGTAGCCGACGCCGCTCGGCGACACCATCTCGCGGTAGGCGGCGACGCCGCCGATCGGCATCGAGTAGCCGAGATGGTTGTCGGCCATGAGCGCCGCCTCGGTGACCCAGCCGTGCCGTGCGACGGTGCGGATCTGCTCCACGGCCTGGGGGTCGTAGGAGTAGCCGTAGACGTGGATGCGGCCGCCGTCGAGCTCGCGGTACGGCTCGTCTTCTATGACCATGGCGCGATCGTTCATGGCTCCATCATGCTCCGTTGTGGGTCGTGATGCTCAGGGGCGACGCGGACGGCCGGACTCGAACCGGCGATCTCCACCCTGACAAGGTGGCGAGGACTCCAGCTCCTCTACGCCCGCATGGGTTGCGTGGATACCGCCACGGGGAGTTGAACCCCGATCTGCAGCTTGAGGGGCTGCCGTCCTGGCCGTTAGACGATGGCGGCGTGTAGGCATGGTCGTCGCGTGTCGCCCGGAAACGACTGAGGGCGACTCGTGTGAGTCGCCCTCATCGAAGGATCCGTGCATGTCGAGCGAAGGGCTCTAGGGCAGGCGTCCTCCGGTGAGGATGGCGGTCGGCCGATCTTCTCGGGCATGCGTCGACAGGCCGCCAGGCGACCGGCTGTCCCGCACGAGAAGTGACTCGAGCTGCAACGTCATTGCCGACCCAGGATACCACCGGGGTCAGTGCCACACCTCGACGCCGTGCTCGGTCTCCGCCTCCGACCACAGATCCCATTTCGAGCTTCTTGGCGTGCGGTGACGGCGGCGGTGAACTTCACCTATCCGGTGCTCGACCTGTCGCTGCTCGCCGCCATCGTCGCCGTCTTCGCGCTGACCGGATGGCGGCCGAGTGCGATGTCGATCGTGATCGGCGCCGGGCTGAGCGCGTGCATCTTCTCGGCGAGGCGCCCGCGGTCGCGGACGGTGAGCTGGAGCCGCAGCAGGAGCAGAACGAGCCCGATCAGCGCCGTGAGGACGCGAACCGGTGCCGTGCGGATGGCGGTCGACTCGGCGACGGTGACGACGATGAGCCCCGTTATGACACCCGTGCCGACCCACGTGCTCGTTGACCATGGCCGCGAGCTCGCCCGGCGCTCGACACCGAGCAGGAGGGCGGCGCAGCCCGCCACGACCACCGCCCAGCTGGCCTGCCAGCCGGTGTAGAGCCAGCTGCCGTCCTCGACGCCACGCACGCTGACGGCGTAGGCGTAGACGAGCCAGGCGGCGGCCTGGGTGACCACGCCGATGACGATCACGCGGACGCCGTACGGCAGCCTGCGGTCGACGGTGAGCGACGCGAACACGGCCCACACGCCGGCGACGAGGACGAGGAACGTCTCGACCACCGTCGCGAGCATGTCCCTGCTGAGTCCGGCGTCGATCTGCGGCCGCAGCACGAACGCAAACGCGGTGTAAACGATGAGCAGCACGACCATCGACGAGTCGAGCGTCTGGCGCCAGCGGCGCAGGGGGGACCCGAACTGGGCCCAGAGCGCGGGGAAGAACGCCAGCACGCTCCCGACGTAGAAGACGTCCGCGAGCGACGGCGCCGGCGGAGAGTGGATGACGAGGACCAGCAGGGCCCACGTCACGTCGCCACACAGTCCCAGGAAGGTCGAGGCCGCGATGAACCAGCAGAAGCGGCGCGTCGGCCCCCGGGCCCGCCGGCCCGCCCAGATCAGCATGGCGGTCGCCAGCGCCTCGAGCTGCCGATAGACGACGTCTCCCAGGATCGTTCCGCTCGTCCCGCCGGGATCGACGAGCCGACTCGCGACGAGGTACGCAACCACCCACACCGCCAGCGCCGCGCAGACGCCTGCGAAGATCAGGCGTGCGCGCCTGGCGCTCGCAACGGATGTGTCGGATCGAGCCAAGGGTGAAGCGATGCGGTTGGGAACGTTCATCCCAGTCGTCGGCCGCTCCGCCCGCCGCGGAAGGCACCTTTGGCGTATTCGGGCTGCGGGAAACCCGCAGACGTCGCCGGCTGCAGAGGGGGTCGGGCCTCACAATCGAGGCCCGACCCGCGTGCTCTTCTTCAAACATGGGCACCTTTCGCCGAGAAGAAGGGAGGTGACCCTGACAACCAGCATCAGGAGGCTGCACCCTGCGATCCGGCGCGGGATCGCCGATGTGCGCGTCCGCGCCGCCGTGCGCCTTGCGGGGATCACCATCTGCCTTGCGGCCTTCTCGCTCGCCGGCATGGGAATCGCGCTCCGCGCCTTCTCGACCGCCCTGTATCAGGTCGGCCCGGCGCGGATGTCGATCTCGACCAGCTTCGCGGACCACGGCAGCGTCGACGTCTACGTTCCGATTGTCGACTGGGGCGTCCGCGCCGAGCCCTATGCGGCGCCGATCCGGATGTCGGCCACGCTGGTGTCGGTCAACCGCCGTGCGGCGCTGCGAACGCTCCAGACGCCCGACGACGCGCGCGCCCACCTGAGCGCTGTTGAGGATCAGGCCCCGACCGCAGTTCGCGAGGCGCTTCGGCGCGCGGCCCTGCTCGTCGTGATCGGGGGCCTGGCCGGCGGGCTGGTGGGAGGGCTCGTGCTGAACGCCATCGTCCACCGCCGCCGCATCCTCCTGCTCGGGCTCGCCTCGGGGCTCACCGCGGCGGCGTGCATGATCGCGGTCTGCGCGCTCACGCTCAGGTCACCCGACTACGGGGTCTTCCGCCAGCCGACGTTCTACGCACACGGCGGCGACCTGCCGCGGCTGCTCGAGCTCTCCGAGCGGCTGACGAGCGCCGGCGACTCCTATCAGTCGAGCTACCAGCAGGCGCTCTCCGGGCTCGACACCCTGGTGGCCGGAGCGGCCGGCGACCGGACGCCCGTCGCGGAGCGCTCGTTCATGGTCGCCTCCGACATCCACGCGAACTGGCTCACGCTGCCGGCGTTCGCCCGCTACGCCGACCACCGGCCGGTGTTCCTGGTGGGCGACTTCGTGCTCGAGGGGACGCCGATCGAGGCATCGATCGCGCAGCGCGCCGCCAGGCTCGGTCACCCGACCGTCGTGGTCTCCGGCAACCACGACTCGCCGGTCGTCATGCGCAGGCTCGCGCGGGCCGGGGCGATCGTGCTCACGCACGCCGGCCGGATGTCCGGCGACGGGAGCGTCACTGGCCCTGTGGTCATCCCCGTCGACGGCCTCATGGTGGCGGGCTACGACGACCCGCTCGCCGCCCAGGCCGGCAGCTTCGGGCACCGGCTCGACCTCACGCCGGCCGAGCTGTCCGACGAGACGGCGCGGGTCGAGACCTGGTTCGACGGGCTCCCTGTGCGGCCCGACGTCGTGCTTGTCCACGACTTCCGGGTCGCGGCGGCGCTGCGCATTCACATCGCCGCCGAGGGCGGAAGCGTCATCGTCCTGACCGGCCACGACCACCGCCAGCACGTCGATCGAAGCGGCGACGTCGTCGAGGTGGACGGCGGCACGCTCGGCGCCGGCGGCGTCTTTGCCGTCGGGCACGCGCCCGCCGGGTTCGCCCAGGTGCATCTCACCGCCGACGGCTGGCCCGCTGCCGTTGATCTGATCTCGGCGGATCCCATCACCGGCGACGCCACCGCTCGCCGGATCGCGCTCGACCCGCCGAGCGACAGCAGCGTGGGTTAGCCCACGACGTCGGAGCGGGCGTGCAGCTCGCTCCGCAGGCGGTCCCCGCCGTCGTCGTTGGCGACGTAGGCGTCCGCGCCGTGGCTGATCGCGAGCGCCCGCCGCTCGGCGTCGGCCGTGGCCGAGACCAGGACGACGCGTGCGGCCGGGTAAGCCGCGCGGACGTCGCCGATCGAGTCGACGTCGAGCCGGCCCTCGGGGTGGGCGCCGACGAGGACGACGTCCGGATGTCCGAGCGCGGCCGTTCGCACGGCGTCGCCGACCGTCTCGGTACCCCAGGCGACGCTGACGTCCGGATGGCGGTCGGCGACCGACCGGATGTCTTCTCGCACGTCTCCGTCGGCCTCGACGATGAGAATCGTGAGGCCGGGGCTGTCAGGTGTCTGCGGCACGGCCCACCTCCCTGGCTTGCGTGGTCGGAATGCCGCGAGGGAGCCTATCGGGCTGTCCGCAATGGCGGGTTACGACCGAACGCGATCAGTCTGACTGATGCTCGATCCGGAGATCCGATCGGCCAGCCACGACCTGCGTGGCCCAGGGCCCGCGAAGATCGCCACCCGCCTGCCGCTGTCCCGCGACGCTATGTGAAGACGATCTGGCCGCCGGCGGCGAGGCTGTAGAACTCGCCGACGGTGATGATGCCGTCAACCTGCTCGATGAAGTCATCCGGGCCGAGGCCGAACAGGTCGACCGACGCCTTGCAGGCGTAGAGGCCCGCGCCGGAGTCCGCGATCATCTCGACGAACTCGGGGATCGGCGGGATGTCGAGGTCCTCCATCTTCTTCGCCAGCTGGTGCGTCACGATCGCCGACATGCCCGGGAACCCGCCCAGCCAGGTGGCCAGGTGCAGGCCCGGCTCGCCGACCGTCGAGACCTTGACGTGGTTGTGGCGCGAGCGGTGGATCGCATCCAGCCCGAAGAACGTGAAGAACAGGTTCGCCTCGATGCCCTCCATGCGCGCGCCGTTCGCCATGATCAGCCCGGGGTAGACCCCCTCGAGCGAACCGCGCGAGACGATGATGGAAACCTTGTCGATGGTGTCGCTCATGGTCACTCCTTCGATGCCTTAGATGCAGCCGCGCGGCTTCGGGATGCCCCCGATCTTGGCGGCCAGCTTGGCGGGGCCCTTGGGGAAGAGCTGGTAGAGCTCCTTGATGGGCACGCCGGAGAGCTTCCCCAGCGAGCGGATCGACGGCGCCGTGCCGTTCTCGAGGTAGCTCGTCCGCATGAACTTGACGACCTGCCAGTGCCGGTCGGTCAGATGGTCGATGCCGTTCCCGTGGGCGATCTCCTCGGCGATCCCCTCGTTCCACTGCTTGGGATCCTCGAGGAACCCCTCGGGATCGACCTCGACGGCGCTGCCGGCGATGGTCTCGGTGCTCATTGCTCCACCTCCTGGATCTGAGCCGCGGGCGCCCGCTTCCCCGCCATCGACATCTGCGTGGGGATGCCGGGGATGTCGCGGCCCGGGAGGAGCACGTGCCAGTAGAACCACTGGAACATCAGCTTGCCCATGTGGTTCAGCCGTGACTCCGCGAGCAGCGGCAGCGGACCGGCGTGGCCCGGGAACCGTCCCGGGAGCGGCTCGGTGTCGTAGTTGAAGTCGATCAAGAGGGCCTTCTTGAAGCCCGTCTCGACAAAGCAGTTGGCGTGGCCGTCGAATCCGCCTTCGAGCGGGAGCCCGTGGACGAACCGGCCGATGTTGTCCGTGAGCACGTCGGCTTCGAAGTGGGTGACGGATCCGGCCTTGGACGTGGGCAGGTTGGTCGCGTCGCCGATCGCGAAGACGTTCGCGGCCGCCCTGGACTGAAGCGTGTGCGGGTCGGTCTGCACGAACCCCAGCTCGTCGCCGAGCCCGGGGGAGCGGGCCACGTAGCCGGCGCCGCCGTGGAGCGGCACCGTCACGAGGAGGTCGAACGGCACCTCGCGCTCGTCGTAGCTCACGAGCCTGCCCCCGTGGCCGTCGACCTGCCCTGTTGCGAACTCGGTTACGAGCTCGATGCCCTTCTCGCCGAGCAGGCTGGAAAGCCGCTCCGAGGCGATCGGCTTGGTGAAGGCGCCGTCGAGTGGCGTCACGAAGCTCAGCTCGACGTCCGCGCGCACGCCGCGGTCGTGCAGATACCAGTCCGCGAGGAAGGCGAACTCGAGCGGGGCGACGGGGCACTTGATCGGCATGTCGACGAGGTTCACCACGAGCCGGCCGCCGGGGAACTGGGCGAGCGCTGTAGCGAGCCCCTGTGCGCCGGCGAGGTCGTAGAACGTGAACACCTTCTCGCCCCAGCCGGGGCCGGTCAGCCCCTCGGTGTCCTCCGGCAGGAGCTCGGCGCCGGTGGCGACGACCAGCAGGTCGTACTCCAGCGCCGGGCCGTCGGTCAGGTGGACGGTCGAGGCGCCGAGGTCGATGTGGTCGATCTCCGAGCGGCGCAGCTCGATGCCGTGGCGGAGCTGTGCGGCCCGGGGGCGGGTGATCTCCGCGGCCCTGGCGAGCTGGAACGGCACGAACAGGAGGCCCGGCTGGTAGACGTGGTCGTCGCTCCGGTCGACGATGACGATCTCGACGTCCTCCTGGGCGTGTGCCCGGCGAAGCCGGTTCGCCATCATGGTGCCACCGGTGCCTCCGCCCAGGATGACGATGCGCTGGCGCATGGTCAGAGCATGGTTCGGGGGCCACGGAAGCCGCATCGGAGAGAGCGCGCATTTCCGCCTGCGGGGAACTACGCACGCCCGGCGGGCAGCGGCGATGATGCCGCCCATGGCCGGCGACCTCCTGTGGACGACGCTCTCCGCGCTCGAGGCCGAGGTTGAGGGCTACGAGCTCGAGCCGCGCGAGCTCGAGACGCCGAACTTCGTCCGCCACTCGACCACCGTCGTCGTGGCGGGCGGCGGAGTGCAGGGCCGCGGCGAGGACGTCTCGTACTCCGCCGACGACCAGGAGGCCCACCGCCGGCTCGACCCGCTCCCGTTGCGCGGGAAGCGGACGCTGGCCGGGTGGAGCGCCCTCCTCGACGAGCAGGATCTCTTCCCGGTCGAGACCGTGCAGCACGCCGCTCGCGACTATCGCCGCTGGGCCTATGAGAGCGCGCTCCTCGACCTGGCGCTGCGGCAGGCCGGGACGACCCTCGGCGGTGCCGTCGGGCGGTCGTACTCACCGGTGCGGTTCGTCGTCTCGTCGAACCTCGACCCGGCGCGGTGGGTGGCGCTCTACCCGGACGTCGAGATGAAGGTCGATGCGGGTGCCGAGTGGGGGCCGGCCGAGTTCGAGCGCCTGGCGGTGTCGGGCGCCGTCCGGGTCGTCGACATCAAGGGTCAGTACGGGACGGACTACGACCAGGGTGATCGCGACGAGGCGGGGCTCGTTCGCATGGCCGCGCAGGCTCTGCCCGAGGCGATCATCGAGGACCCGTCGACCAGCCCGGAGGTGCTGCCGGAGATCCAGCGGGTCGCGGACCGCATCTCGTTCGACGCCCCGGTGCACTCGGTGGCCGATCTCGCCGCGCTTCCGCCGACCCGGCACCTGAACGTCAAGCCGTCGCGGTTCGGGACGCTCGAGCGGCTGTGCGCCTGCCTCGACCATTGCCTCCGGGAGGGGATCTCGATGTACGCGGGCGGCCAGTACGAGCTCGGCGTCGGCCGCGCCCAGATCCAGGCCGTGGCGAGCCTGTTCTATCCCGACGGTCCGAACGACTGCGCGCCGGGTGCGTACAACGCTCCGGAGCCGTCCGCCGGGCTCCCGACGAGCCCGCTCGGCGAGGCGGCCTGGCGCGACATGACCGCGTTC
>DATIDU010000318.1:0-12615 GCA_035456145.1 Gaiellales bacterium
AGCTGCCGTCGCAGCAGCCGCCGGATTGGAAGAGCATCAGTGGACCGTGTCGCTGACGAAGCCTTGCAAGCTCCGTGTGGGCGACGTCGGTCGCGTTGAGCTCTTCCGCCGGCATCGTGGTCCTAGAACAGCCCTAGTGGCTCGGGGCTGTAGCTCACGAGCAGGCACTTGGTCTGCGTGTAGTGGTCGAGCATCTGCTTGTGGTTCTCACGCCCGACTCCGGAGACCTTGTAGCCGCCGAACGCTGCACCTGCGGGATAGAGGTGGTAGCAGTTCGTCCACACGCGCCCCGCCTCGATCGCGCGGCCCATGCGGAACGCCTTGCTCGTGTCCCGCGTCCAGACGCCGGCACCGAGCCCGTAGAGCGTGTCGTTCGCGATCTGGAGTGCTTCCGCCTCGCTCGTGAACGTCGTCACGGCCAGCACCGGACCGAAGATCTCCTCCTGGAAGATCCGCATGTCGTTGCGGCCCTTGAAGACGGTCGGCTCGAAGTAGTAGCCCTCGGCCAGGTCGCCGTCGAGGATGTTGCGCTTGCCGCCGATCAGCACCTCGGCGCCCTCCTTGACGCCGATGTCGACATAGCCCTCGATCTTCTCGAGCTGCGCCGTCGACACCTGCGCGCCGATCTGCGTGCTCGGATCGAGCGGGTTGCCCTGCCGGATCGTGGCGATCCGGGCGAGGCAGCGATCCATGAACTCGTCATAGATCGACTCGTCGATGAGCGCCCGCGATGGGCAGGTGCAGACCTCACCCTTGTTGAAGGCGTAGAGCACGAGCCCCTCGACCGCCTTGTCGAGGAATGCGTCGTCCTCCGCCATCACGTCGGCGAAGAAGATGTTGGGCGACTTGCCGCCCAGCTCGGTCGTCGACGGGATGATGTTCTGCGCCGCGTACTGCATGATCAGCCGTCCGGTGACGGTCTCACCGGTGAACGCGATCTTGGCGATCCGCTTGCTGGTGGCAAGAGCCTTCCCGATCTCCGCGCCCGGGCCGTTCACGATGTTCAGCACGCCCGGCGGGACGATGTCCTGGATCAGCTCCGCGAGCTTCAGGATCGACCACGGCGTCGGGCTCGCCGGCTTCAGCACCGAGCAGTTGCCCGCGGCCAGCGCCGGGGCGAGCTTCCACGCCGCCATGAGCAGCGGGAAGTTGAACGGGATGATCTGCCCCACGACCCCGAGCGGCTCGTGGAAGTGGTAGGCGATCGTGTTCTTGTCGATCTCCGAGATCTTCCCCTCCTCGGCTCGGATGACCGATGCGAAGTAGCGGAAGTGATCGGCTGCGAGCGGGATGTCGGCCGCGAGCGTCTCGCGGACCGGCTTGCCGTTGTCCCAGCTCTCGGCGATCGCGAGGATCGTGCTGTGCTCCTCGATTGCGTCGGCGATGCGGTTCAGAACTCGCGATCGCTCCGTCGTCGAGGTCTCACCCCACGCCTCACGTGCCGCGTGGGCAGCATCGAGCGCCAGCTCGACGTCCTCAGGCGTCGACGCGGGGATCTCCGTAAACGGCCTCCCCGTGACCGGCGTCAGGTTCTCTTTGTACCCACCCTTCACCGGGGCGATCCAGTGGCCGCCGATGAAGTTGTCGTACCGCGGTAAGACCTCGACGATGCTGTCGGGGCTTCCGGGGACGGCGTAGGTGGCCGGGTATTCGATGGTTGCCATCGCCAACCTCCTGTGCCTCTGCATGACCGCGAAGCGCACGGCCGCACATGAACCTCATCACCGCGGCGGTGAGGGCGCATCGGGGAGAGGCCGGACCACGGCTGCCTGAAACCCGGCCCTAAAGATCCGTGTGCTCCCCGATGCGGCGCGCTGTCGAGGAGCGATTGATGGCCGCCGCGGGGAGTCGAACCCCGGAGCACCGGGTCATGCCGGTGTCGACCGCGAGTCAGCGGGCATCCCGATCATCGGCGGCGCAGATGGCCGCATGCATCCGGGATGACACGGAATCTCGGCTGCGGGCTTCTACGCCCCGATCATCCGTTTCGAAGTAGGAGCCTCACCGGCCGCGTCCCTAACATCGCACGACTCCGACGAAAGGACTGCGAGGAGATGACGCATGGAGCACGACGTGACGAGCTGACCGGCTGGACGATGTTCGCCGCCGTCTGGCTGGTGGTGGCGGGCAGCTTCAACCTGATCAGCGGCATCACCGCCATCCACAGGAGCAAGTACTACGTGAGCGACGTGCTGTTCTCGAGCGTCAGCACGTGGGGCTGGATCATCCTCGTGTTCGGGATCATCCAGCTTCTGGCCGGCTATCTGGTCTTCGCCCGCAGCGATGCGGGCAACCTGCTGGGTGTGGCCGCGGCGGTGGTCGCGGTTGTCATCTGGTTCTTCTTCCTCTTCGCCTCGCCGTTCGGCGCACTGCTTGCGTTGATCATGAACGGCCTCGTGATCTACGGCCTCACGATCGGGCGCGACACCGCCTGACCGGCGTCATGCCACGGGCAGAGCGGGTGGGTGGGCCGAAGCGCGGGCCCACCCACCCGTCGCGTGTCACCAGCCGACCGCTTCACCGTCCTTCCGCATGTCGGATCCGGCGCGGTAGACCCCATTCACGGGCGGGTCGCCCGCCGTCACCCATTCCGGCGGCGGCGCTCCGCCCGCCGCCTGGAAGAAGATGGCCTGGTAGCCGCCGAACACGTCGTCGTTTCCGGGAACGTCGCGCACCTTAAATCCGAGCGCGCGCATCTGCGGCCCCACGAGCGCGTAGAGCTGCGACTCCAGGTCGACCCGGTCGGCGTCCTGGCTGTGGTGGAACCGCGCCGCGTCGCCCGCCGCCTGCACGTTCATCCCGAGGTCGACCATGTTCACGATCTCGGTCGCCTGTGCCTGGGCCTGCTCGTCGCCGCCCATGTTTCCGAACGACAGAAGCGGCCGGCCGTCCTTCATGACGAAGGCCGGGATGATGGTGAGGAACGGCCGCTTGTGCGGCGCGATCACGTCGGGCGACGACGGGTCGAGGTTGAAGAACGACCCGCGGTCGTTCATCGGGAACCCGTATCCCGGGATCGAGATGTTCGCCCCGAAGTAGTCGTAGATCGAGTAGATGAACGACACCATGTTGCCCCAGCGGTCGGCCGTCGTCAGGTAGACCGTGTCGCCGCGCTCGCGGCCGATCGAGACGCTGGGCGCCGCGGACGCCGCCGGCTCCGCGCCCACGTGGCCGAGGCTGATCTTGCCGCAGAGCGACGCGGCGTAGCTCTTCGAGATCAGCCGGTGAAGCGGGATGTTCACGAACCGCGGGTCGCCGTTATATCGCTCGAGATCCGCGTAGGCGAGCCGCTTGGCCTGCACGAGGATGCTCCAGAACTCGGGTGAGCGCGGCCCGAGCGCGTGCAGGTTGTAGCCGAGGCGAGGCCCGCACTGCTCGAGGATGTTCAGCATCTCGAGCGTCGCGAAGCCCTGCGTCTGCGGCGGCATCTGGAAGACGTCGTAGCCCTTGTAGGTGGTCGAGATCGGCTTCACCCACTCCGACTTGAACGACGAGAGGTCGCTCATCCGCCACGCCGCTCCGCCGGCGTTCATCCTGCGGACGATCGCGCGACCGATCGGCCCGCGGTAGAACGCATCGGGCCCGTCCTTCGCCAGAAGCTCGTAGGCCCGGGCCAGGTCAGGGTTTCGGAAGATGCTGTAGAGCGCCGGAACGTGCCCGTTTCGCAGGAACACCTTCCGCGACTCGGGATCCTTTTGGAGCATGTCCACGTAGAAGTGGTCATAGCTCTCCCAGTCGCCGCGAATGCGCTCGGTCAGGCCGAAGCCCTGTCGGGCGGCCTCGATCGACGGTTGAAGCACCTGTCCGAGCGACATCCGCCCGAAGCGGTGAAGCAGCCGGCTCCAGCCGTCGACCGCACCGGGCACGGTCGCGCTGTAGACGCCGTAGAACGGCACCTCCTTCAGGCCCCGCCGGTGGTAGAAGGCGACCGTGTGCGAGGCGGGCGCCCAGCCGGCGGCGTTCAGGCCGTAGAGCTGTCGGGTCTTCGCCGAGTAGACGATCGCCTCCATGTCGCCGCCGATCCCGGCGCTCTCCGGTTCGGTCAGGCCGAGCATCGCCGCGGTGGCGACGGCGGCATCGACGGCGTTCCCGCCGTCCCGCAACACCTGGAGGCCGGCCTCTGCCGCGAGCGGCTGGCTTGTTGCGACCATGCCGTGACGCGCCAGCACCTCGGAGCGGGTCTGTTGCGTCCAGTCCCACATCCGGTCGCCCCGCACCGCCGTGATGTGCCTTGATGGGTTCGGGATTCCCAGCGTCGGCGTCCCGAACGGCGTGGGCGAGACGCCACCGCCGCCGCCCGCGCCGAACGCGACCGTTGCCGCCGCCACGGTCCCCACTGCCGCCAGCGCTGCCGTTCGCCCGTTGACGAAACGCATCGTGCGCCCCCTTCCGGTCGACGTCGACGCCACTATACCGACGCCTTCCGGCCCGCCTGTAGGATCGCGCGATGCCGCGGGTACGGCACCCCGAACGCCATCTCAGCCACCGCGCCGGTTGGCTGCGGGCAGCGGTCCTGGGCGCCAACGACGGCATCGTGTCCACGGCGGCGATCATTGTCGGGGTCGCCGCGGCCGGCTCGACCCGCTCGGCGATCCTCACGGCGGGCGTCGCCGGCCTGGTCGCCGGCGCCGCGTCGATGGCGGCCGGCGAGTACGTCTCCGTGAGCTCCCAGGCCGACACCGAGCGGGCGGATCTCGTGCTGGAGCGCTCCGAGCTCAGGGCCGACCCGGTCGGCGAGCGTCAGGAGCTGGCGGCCATCTACCGCAAGCGCGGCCTGTCGCCACGGCTCGCCGAGGAGGTCGCCGCCGAGCTCAGCGCCCGCGACGACCTTCTCGAGATCCATGCCCGCGACGAGCTCGGCATGACCGAGCTCTCCCACGCCCGCCCGTTCCAGGCCGCGGGCGCGTCCGCCGCGTCGTTCACGGCCGGCGCGGCGCTGCCGCTGATCGCGGTCACGCTCGCACCGTCCTCGGCGCGCACGGCGACGACCGTTGCGGCCACCGCTGTGGCGCTCGTGCTCACCGGCTGGGCCGGCGCCCGGCTGGGCGGGGCGTCGCCGGTGCGAGGTGCCGCCCGCGTCGTCGTCTGGGGGATCGCGGCCATGGCGCTCACGATGGTCGTGGGCCAGATCGTGGGCACCGCCGTCTGACGGGGCGCCCGGGACATACGATGGCGGGGCGATGATGAGTGAAGGCGCGCCCCGGCGGACGATGGCGGATGGGAATGCGATTCCGCTGCTCGGACTGGGAACGTGGCCGCTCGACGATGACGGGGCGCACGCTGTGGTCGCCGACGCGCTGCGCGCGGGCTACCGGCTCGTCGACACGGCGACGAACTACGGCAACGAGCGAGGGGTCGGGCGCGCGATCCGCGAGGCGGACATCCAGCGGGAGGAGGTCTTCGTCACGACCAAGCTGCCGGGCGCGCAGCACGGTCACCGCGAGGCGCTCGCCGGCCTCGACGAGAGCCTCGCCCGGCTGGGCCTCGACCACGTCGACCTGTACCTCATCCACTGGCCGCTGCCGATGGTCGGGAAGTACGTCGAGACGTGGCGCGCGTTCGTCGAGCTGCGCGAGCAGGGGAAGGCGCGGTCGATCGGCGTCTCCAACTTCACGCCCGCCCAGATCGACGAGATCACCGAGGCGACCGGCGTTCGCCCGGCCGTGAACCAGATCGAGCTGCACCCCGAGTTTCCGCAGGCCGAGCTCCGAGCATGGCATGACGAGCACGGCATCGTCACCGAGTCCTACAGCCCGCTCGGGCCGGACACGGACGTGCTCCGCCACCCCGAGATCGGCGCGATCGCGGCGGCGCTCGGCCGCACGCCGGCTCAGGTCATCCTCCGGTGGCACGTCCAGCTGGGCGCGATCCCCATCCCCAAGTCGTCCGATCCGACGCGATTGCGGCAGAACCTCGACGTCTTCAGCTTCGAGCTCGACGCCGGCCAGATGGCCGCGCTCGACGCCGTGAACCGCGAAAACCGCACCGGCGGGGACCCCGAGACGAACCTCGAGCTCTGAGTCTGAGGAACCGGGGTCAGACCCCGCACCGAAGGCGTCACGCCGGGATCACGAGCGTCGATGCGAGGTCTGACCCCAGGGGTTCTGTGTGTAGCCTGCGGCCGTCGCGGGGTATCGCCGCGTAACGTGTCTAGTCACGCGTCCGCTGCGACGCTGTCTGCGCTTCTGCTCGCGGGGCTACTTGCCGCCCCGGTGACGACAGGAGCATTGTTCCTGCCCGCCACCTCGCGCATTCGTCCCGTCGAGGAGCGCTGGCGACGGATGGGACGCGTCGTTCTCAAATTGCTGTGGACGGCGATCCTGGTCGCCGTCCTGGCCGCAGTCCTCAGGCTGATCGGCGTCACGACCCGCAACATCGAGGCGGTGTCCGTCGGGCTCGTCGTGGCGAGCGTCATCTGGCTCCCGGTCACGCGCCGCTGGGGCGCGCGCGGCCACCTCTGCTGGGCGGCGACGACATACCTGTTCGCGACCTATCTGGCCTTCATGCTGTGGTGGACGTTCGCCAGCCATCTGGGCATCGCCGGGACCGCCGGGGGGCTCGTTCTGTGGTTGCTCGAGGTGGCCGCGGCGGCGCTCGGCGCGGCCTACCTGTGGGAGCTCTGCGACGCGCTCGGACGGGCCAGCTGGGCGCGCCGCGTCGGCGAGCGACAGCTGCCGGACGAGCCCGACGGAGCGCTGCCCTTCGTCTGCCTCCAGGTGCCCTGCTACAACGAGCCGCCGGACATGGTGATCGAGACGCTGCGGTCGCTCCAGGCGATCGACTATCCGCGGTTCGAGATCCAGGTGCTCGACGACAACACCGACGACGAGGCGCTCTGGCGGCCGGTCGAGGCGTGGTGCCGCGAGCACGACGTGACGTTCGTCCATCTGAGCGACTGGCCCGGCTACAAGTCCGGCGCCCTGAACTATGCGCTGGAGCATCTCGTCGACGACTCGTGCGACCTGATCGGCGTCGTCGACTCCGACTACCAGATCGACCCCGAGTTCCTGAAGCGGTGCGTGCCGCTCTTCGCCGACGAGCGGGTCGGGTTCATCCAGGCGCCGCAGGACTACCGCGACTGGGAGGGCGACGCGTACTTCCGGCGGCTCTACTACTCGTACTCCTACTTCTTCGCCGTCTCCCAGCCGTCGCGGAACGAGCGCGACGGCGCCATCTTCGCGGGCACGATGGGGCTCATCCGGCGGCGCGCCCTCGAGGCGGTGGGGGGATGGGACGAGTGGTGCATCACCGAGGACGCCGAGCTGTCGCTGCGGCTCTTGCGGGCCGGATGGTCGGGCCTGCACGTCGACCGGTCGTTCGGCAAGGGGATCATGCCGCTCACCTTCGAGGCGCTGAAGGGACAGCGGTTTCGCTGGTGCTTCGGCGGGATCCAGATCCTGCGCCGGCACTGGCGGTCCATGCTGCCGGGCCGCAGAAGCGAGGAGAACGACCTCAGCCCCGCACAGCGATGGGCGTATCTCACCGGAGCCATCCAGTGGTACGGCGACCTCCTGGGCCTCGTGTTCTTCGTGTTCCTGCTGATCGGAGCGGCCAACATCGCCTTCGGCAGCGGCCTCCTGTACCGAAAGCTCACCGGGTTCCTGCTCGCCGCGATCCCGCTCCTCGTCGTGCTCGGCCTCGTCCGCGCGGTCGCGCTTCTGCGCCGCGGTACGGGCGCCTCCTGGGGCGACGCGTTCGGCGCGTTCTTCATCTGGCAGTCGACGAGCCTCACGGTCGCCCGGGCCTCGGTGCAGGCGCTCTTCGCCAAGCGCGCGGTCTTCCTGCGGACCCCGAAGACGCAGGACGAGCCGTCGGTGGGCGACGCCCTGCGGGCGAACTGGGCGGAGTGCCTCCTCGGCGCCCTGGGCCTGGCCGGCATCGCCGCGGCGCTCTCGCACGTCACGAGCTACGGCGGGCCGCTGCTCGCAGCGCTCCTCGTCTGGCCGACGATCAGCTTCCTCGCCGCGCCCATGAACAGCCTCGGCGCCCGGCGCGCCGCGCTGCCGCCGGACCTCCGCGAGCGGCGGCGGACGGAGTACCGGCGCTCCGGTGGTCGCCGGGTCGGCTTCGCGGCCGGCGGCCTCGTTGCCGTCGGGGCGGCGGCAGTCGTCACGGGCATTCTGTTCGTCCCGGGCCCGGCGACCGTCGTCCCGCCGCAGGTGCTCGGCCCGGCCCAGGGAACGAGCCCCGACTACGGCGCCGCGCCGGCCTCAAAGCCGTCCTCCGACCCCGGCACGGGATCGACGTCGTCGACGTCCACCGCACCCACGACCACGACCACGACCACGACCACGACCACGACCACCACGACGTCGCCGCCGACCTCCACGACCACCACGACGACCGGGACGACGACGACCGGCACCACCACGACGACGACCGGGACGACCACCGCACCGGCCACCACCACCACGCCGCCGACGTGACGTGCGCGTCGGCGCCGTCCTCGTGCTGGCGCTCGCGCTGAGCGTCCCCGGCTGCGGCGGAAGCGGACCGGCGTCGCCCTCGCCGAGCGCCGCCGACACATTCCTCGCCCGCCACGTCACCGGCGACGGCCGGGTGATCCGGCACGACCAGGGCGGCGACATCGTGAGCGAGGGGCAGGCGTACGCGATGCTCCTCGCCGAGGCCGCGGGCCGGCCCGAACGGGTGCGCACGATCTGGTCGTGGACGGCCGCGCACCTCCGCGGCCCGGACGGGCTCTTCGCCTGGCACGCCACCGGGAGCGGAGATGTCCTCGATCCGCAGTCGGCGACCGATGCCGACGTCCTGATCGCGTACGGCCTGCTCCGCTACGCCGGGCCGGGTGCGCCGGAGCTCCACGCCCAGGGGCGGCGCGTCGCCCCGGCGGTCCTAGCCCGCGAGGCGGTGGCGCTGCCGGACGGCGCACCGCTCCTGGTCGCCGGGCCGTGGGCGAGGGCGACGTCGCCGCCGACCGTCAACCCGTCGTATCTCATGCCCGGCATCTTCGCGGCCCTCGCACGACTCACCGGTGACGGGCGCTGGGCGCGGGCGGCGTCCGCGGCGGTGACGGCGGTGCGAGATCTCACAGCGGACGGCCGCCGGCTTCCGCCGGATTGGGCCGTCCTCGCCGGGCGGCGGCTCTTGGCCGCGCCTGCGCCGGACGGAGGAGCGGGCGTTCAGTACGGCCAGGATGCGGCGCGGCTTCCGGTCTGGTTTGCGACGGCGTGCGACCCGGACGCCCGCGCACTCGCCGGCCGCTGGTGGCAGAACGTGCTCTCATCGGCGGTGCCCTCCGGCGGCTCGCCGCTCAGCCTCATGGCCGGTGCCGCAGCGGCGACCGCGGCGGGCGATACGGAGCCCGCGAGCCAGCTTCGCCACCGGGCCGCGGCGCTTGCGACGCGGAGCCCGACCTACTACGGCGACGCGTGGGCCGCCCTCGGACCGGCCCTTCTTGACGGCGCGATCGAACCGTGTCGCCGGTCGTAGCGGCTCAGCCGACGATCCGCAGCTCCCGGTCCGTGGAGTTCAGGCGGCGCGCGCCGTCCTCGGTGGCGACGACGATGTCCTCGATCCGCACGCCGAACCGTCCCGCGAGGTAGATCCCGGGCTCGATCGAGAAGCACATGCCGGACTCGATCGGGCGCGTCTCGCCCTCGATCATGTACGGCGGCTCGTGCGCCGTCAGGCCGATGCCGTGGCCGGTGCGGTGGATGAACCGGTCGCCGTATCCGGCGTCGGCGATCACGCGCCGGGCGGCGCGGTCGACGTCCTGGCAGGCCGCGCCCGGGCGCACGGCCTCGAACGCGGCCTGCTGCGCGCGGCGAACGATGTCGTACACCCCGGCCTCTTCCTCGGTCGGCTTGCCGACGTGGACGGTGCGGGTCGTGTCCGACCCGTAGCCGTCCATCGTGCCGCCGAAGTCGAGCACAACCATGTCGCCGTCCTGGATGACGCGCTCGCTCTCCGAGTGGTGCGGGTTCGCGCCGTTCGGGCCGGACGCGACGATCGTGAACTCGGCCCGGGAGTGGCCGTGCGCGATCAGGAGGCCGGCGAGGTCGTGGGCGATCTCGGCCTCGGTCCGCCCGGAGAAGCGCGTCGTCGCGATCTCCTCGAAGACGGCGTCCGCCGCGGCGCCGGCGGCCGCCAGGCGAGCGAACTCCTCGGCGTCCTTCACGGCGCGCAGCGTCGGAAGGGCGTCGGTCATCGAGACGTAGCGCGACCCTGGGAGGGTCGCCTGCAACCCCAGCACGTGCATCGCCCATGCGGAGTCGGAGACGGCATACACGCCGTTTCGGTCGAGCATCTCGCCCGCCGCGGCGTACGCGTCGGCACCGTCGGCCCAGTCGCGCAGCTCGAGCGCCGCGGCGCCCGGCGCCGACTCCGCACCGGGGCGCTCCAGGACGGGAACGATCATCGCCGGCGGCCGCGACTCCTGGATCGCGAGCATCGTGATGCGTTCGGTGATCGCGATCGGGGCGTAGCCGGCGAAGTAGGTGAGGTCGGGGCCGGGCGTCAAGAGGACGCCGGTCAGGCCGGCGGCGGCGGCCTGGGTCGCCGCCCGGGTCATGCGGCCCGCGTAGTCGTCTGCTGTGAACGGTCGCGCCATCGACGCCGATTATCGCCGCCCCGGCCGGTCACGTTTGGCCCTCCCGTCGTGTCAGACGACCAGACCCATGGACCCGATCGACCAAGACACGGTTCGGATCGCCGCACCCGCGAACGCCTGGTTCCCGAACGACCGGGCCGCGCAGGTGCCGCAACGCTTCGGGGACCGAAAGAAACGAGCAAGAGGAGTCGCCGATGACGACGCCACACCAGTCACGCTTTTCACTCCCAGAGCTGCGCGCCGAGCTCGCCGGAGCCGTGCTCGGCCCTGACGACGACGGCTACGACGCGGCCCGCCGCGTCTTCCTGCCCTCGGTCGACCGCAGACCGGCTGCGATCGTTCGTGCCGCCAACGCCGGCGAGGTCGCACGCGTCGTCTCGCTGGCGCAGGAGACCGGCGTCGAGCTCGCCGTGCGCGGCGGCGGCCACAGCAGCGCGGGGTACGGCACGAGCGACGGAGGCATCGTCCTCGACCTCACCGGCCTCGGCGCGCCCGAGATCGACGGCGATGCGCGGATCGTGCGCGCCGCCGGCGGTTTGACCGCAGGCGACGTCACGACGGCGGCGGCTGCACACGGGCTCGCCGTCGGGTTCGGCGACACGGCCTCCGTCGGAATCGGCGGGCTGACGCTCGGCGGCGGCGCCGGCTTCCTGGTGCGAAAGCACGGCCTCACGATCGACCATCTGCTCGCAGCCGAGGTGGTGACCGCCGACGGCAGCGTGCTCGAGGTGGACGCCGGCACGTACCCGGATCTCTTCTGGGCGATCCGCGGCGGCGGCGGCAACTTCGGCGTCGTCACGCGCTTCGACTACCGGCTCCATCAGGTCGACACGGTCACGGGCGGGATGCTCGCGCTGCCCGCGACGCCCGAGACCATCGCCGGCCTTGTGGCCCAGGCGGAGGCCGCGCCGGACGAGCTGTCGGTCATCGCCAACGTCCTCCGCGCGCCGCCGCTGCCGTTCATCCCGGAGCAGGTCGTCGGCCGACCCCTGATCCTCGCGCAGCTCGTCCACGCCGGGCCGATCGAGGACGGGGAGCGCGCGGTCGCGCCGCTCCGCGCGCTCGCCACGCCCGTTGCGGACTTCGTCCGGCCGATGCCGTACGCGGAGATGTTCGCGGCGGAGGCGCCGGCGCCGCAGCGGGCGGTCGTGCGCACGTTCTTCGCCGACACGGTCGACGAGGACGCCGCCGGCGAGATCCTCGAACGGCTGGGGACGTCGACGGCGCAGATGCCGGCCGTCCAGATCCGGGTCCTCGGCGGCGCTGTCTCCCGCGTCCCGGCGGAGGCGACGGCGTACGTCCACCGCGGTCGGCGGCTGATGCTGAACGTCGCCGCCATGTACGCCTCTGCGGACGAGGATGCGGCCCACCGGATGTGGGCCGAGGACGCAGCGGCGGCGCTCCGCCAGGGCACCGACGCCGCATACGTCAACTTCCTCGACGCCGAGGGCGAGGAGCGGGTCCGGGCCGCCTATCCCGGCTCGACCTGGGGCCGCCTGGGTGAAGTGAAGCACCGCTACGACCCGCGGAACGTGTTCCGCCTGAACCAGAACATCCCACCCGCGCGGCGGGCAAGCCGGGCCGCGTAGCCGGCCCGGCGGAGCCCTCGAGCGCCCACTCGGCGCTCGGGGGCTCTCCGCGGTCAGGGGGGCCCCGTCACATCTCCGCCCGGTGATGCGTCATGGAAGAAGACGCATGAATTCCCATCGGATGGAGAAACCCCGTGACCACCTCACCATCACTCCTCGTCCGCGCGATGTTCGCAGCCCGGCGCGGGTTCCTGGCCGTCCTCGCGCTCCTGCTCGGGGCGATCGTCGGCGGCGTGGCGATCATCCCGTTCACGATCTTCGTGCTGCCGCTCCCGATCATCCTCGGCGGTCTGCTCGTCCTGTACGTCCTCGGGTCCACGTCGGGGATGGCCGACGATTGGCACGCCCGCCGCCAACGAAGGCGACGCCCGGGCGTGGCGGCTGACGCCGAGCGCCGGCCTCGGGACCTGCGGGTCGAGTCGAGCGCGCGCAGCACCGCATCCACTGTCTGATCAG
>DATIDU010000319.1:0-5529 GCA_035456145.1 Gaiellales bacterium
TCGGGATGCACTTGCTGATCCGCGGAGCCCATCGCGGCGTTCGCTGTGAGCGCGACGAAACCGACGCCGAACGTGATGACCACGAATCACCTGGTCGTTCGCCGTATGCGCCTCGCTCACGACGGCGGAGCGACGGGGCCCCTACGACCTGTGCGTGATCAGGACGGCGGTCGTCGAGGACTCGCAGCCGGCGCGGTTCCACTGAACCGAGACGAGGAAGGTGCCGGCGACGGAGAGCGCCTCGGTGGCGACCGAGAGCTGCATCGCGGACAGGAGCTGCGGCGGCCCGGAGCGAGGCAGTGTGATGGGCGAGCCCTGGTGCTCGATCGGAACCAGCGCCAGGGGGCGACTCACCCTCCTCGCCGCCGTCTGAACGAGTGCGGACTCCCCCCTGGCTGCGGCGGAGAGCCTGAACGCAGTGGCCGGCACCGGCCTCGTGCACGAGACCACGATCCGGCCCCACGGCCGCACCGGGAGGAGCGGTGCGGACCGGCCCCACCGGAGCTTCACATTGCCGTTGCTGAGAAGCCTGACCGACCCGCCGGCGGCGAGCGTACCGCCGGTCGCAAAGCGGCGGATGAAGTCCGAGACGAACGTCCCACCCGCCGACCCCGGATCATGGTGCGCCGCGAGCACGACCCGGCTCGACGCCGCCGCCGCGCCGCCTCCGCACGCGACGGCGAGCGAGCAGGTGAGCACCACCACGATGCCTTCTGACGAGCGGAGCCGGCGGCCCGGCACAAGTCTCACACACGGCATGCTCCCAATACGGCCGGCCCCCGGCGCAGCGTCCCAACCCGGATCGGGCGAGAAGGGCGGCCACACACGGACTTCCAGAATTCGCCAGCTTCCAAGCGAAATCCTCACGCTGCCCTCACACGCCCCTCACGAACGAGTACGAGACTCACGAGCGATGGCCAAGTGGTTCAGGCTCTCCGTCGCGCTCCTGGCTGCGCTGGCGGTATTCGCGACGGTTGCGCCGGCGGCTGGAGCGGCCCGCGTGCCGCGGCTGAAGCACGTGTGGGTCTTCGTGCTCGAGAACCACAGCTACAACGAGATCATCGGTAACCCGCAGGTGCCGTTCCTGAACCGGCTCGCGCGCCGGCACGGCGTGGCGACGAACTACTACGCGGTGGCGCACCCCAGCCTGCCGAACTACCTGGCGATGATCTCCGGCTCGGTGCACGGCTGCACGAGCAACGGCTGCAACGGGAACTACCGCGGCAAGACACTCGCCGGCCAGGTCTCGCGGCACGGACTCAAGTGGCGCGCCTTCATCGAGGCGCTCCCACACGCCGGCTACACCGGCCGCGACAGCGGCAACTACACCCGCCACCACAACCCGTTCGTCTACTTCCGGAGCATCGTCCGAA
The DNA here is from genome assembly GCA_035456145.1 of Gaiellales bacterium. Lineage (GTDB taxonomy): Bacteria > Actinomycetota > Thermoleophilia > Gaiellales > JAICJC01 > JAICJC01. Next base: position 1,374 of record DATIDU010000319.1, read on the forward strand.
AGCCGCGGCAGCGGGCCAGGATCGTGCCGTTCACGAAGTTCCGCCGCAGCCTGCGCCACCCGCCCAACCTCAGCTTCATCGTCCCGACCGACCAGCACAACATGCACAGCGGCAGTGAGGACGTCGCCGACACCTGGATCCGCAATCAGGTCCTGCGCGTCATGCGCTCGCGCGGCTACCGCCACCACGGCGCGATCTTCATCACCTGGGACGAGGCCAGCAAGGGCGACTCGTCCGGCTGCTGCGTCGAGGGCGTCCACGGCGGCCACCAGCCGTTCATCGCCATCGTCCACAACGGCCCCGCCCACGTGCGCCTCGCGAAGCGCCGGTCGGCCTACTCGCTCCTGCGCACGATCGAGGCCGGCTTCCGGTTCACCTATCTCGGGCACGCGCGGCAGGTCAAGCCGCTCGCGAAGTTCTTCTAGCGAGTACCTCAGCCCTCGCCGTTGCGCGAGGGCTCGATGAGCCCGTAATTGCCGTCGCGGCGCTTGTAGATCACGTTCACGTCCTCGGACTCGGCGTTCACGAAGACGAAGAAATCGTGCCCGATCAGCTCCAGCTGGAGCATCGCCTCCTCGGGAGGCATCGGCTTCATGTTGAACTGCTTGGTCTTGACGATCACCGTGGTCTCCTCGTCGGGCAGCGCCGCAGACTCCGCCGGCGGCGGCGCGTGGTGGACGGCCATGTGCTGGGCGGCCTTCCGTGTCCGCCGCTCGCGGTACCGCTTGACCTGGCGCTCGAGCTTGTCGGCGACCTGGTCGATCGACGCGTACATGTCGGGTGAGCTCTCGCGGGCGCGCAGGATCGGCCCCTTCGTCCACACCGTCGCCTCGGCCACCTGGCGCTCGGGGATCGAGGGGTTGTGCTCGACCGCGAGCTCGAGCTCGCACCGGCTCTCGTCCGAAAGATGCTTCGCAAGCTTGCCCAGCTTGCGCTCGGCGTGGGAGAACAGGGAGTCGGTGACGTCCACGTTCCTGCCCTTCACCTGAAGCTTCATGGGCGCCTCCCGGCGGATCGGATGCCCTGAACCATAGTCGGTCACCAGCGGACCGCGCGGGCCAGCGTGAAGCCCGCGACGGCGCGCGCGCCGCCGTCGCGAAGAGCCCGCGCGCACGCGTCGAGCGTCGCACCGGTCGTGTAGACGTCGTCGACGAGGGCCACCACGGCCGGTACGGGAGCCGCCCGCCGCACCCGGAACGCTCCGCGCACGTTGCGCCTGCGGGAGGCGGGATCGAGCCCCCGCTGCGGGCGCCGCAGGCGCGCCGACTCGAGCAGGTCGAGCGCGGGCAGCTTCCACCGCTGAGCAACCTCTCGGGCGAGGAGCTCCGCGGGATGGCATCCCCGCCGGATCGTCCGCCACCGGTCGCCGGGAACCCAGCACACCGCCTCGCACGCCCCGGCGTCGAGGAGCGCGGCGACGACGGCGCCGGCCGGGACGGCGAGCGCCCGGCGGCGGCCGCTCTTCAGGTGGCCGACGAGCGTGCGCCCCCCGCCCTCGTACGCCAGCGCCGCCGCGGCCCGCTCGAAAGCGATCCGGCGGCCCGCGCACTCGCGGCAGTCACCCACCGGGACGGCCGTCGGACGGCCGCAGCGGGCGCACGCCGGCCCCGTCAGATACGGAAGCTGGGCGAGGCACGGACCGCACAGGGGCTCCTCGGACGAGGGGCAGAGGGCGCACCGCGGCGGAAGGACGACGTCGAGCAGGAGCCGCACGGCCCCACGCTGCCACGCGAAGCGTCACACGTGGGCCGCGGTCCGTGCCCGATCCGTCAGGAGATGACCACGGGACCTGCAACGTCCATGCCGGGGTCGACCCGCTCGGGCAGGTCGGCACCGTCGAGGGAGACGAGCGGGCTGATCTCGATCGGATATGCCGGCAGGCCGTCTGTCCCGCGCGGCACGGCCACCCCGGCGGCCTCCAGCCAGCCCGCGTACACGGCCGAAAGCCGGGCGCGCACCGTTTCGGGCGACGCCGGGCCGGCGGCGTTCTTGAGCGGCTCGAACTCGGTGTCGCGGTCGGTCTCGACCACGAGCGAGCGGTCCGCGAGCGGCAGCGCATCGAAGATGAACTGCTCGAACTTGACCGCGTTCGGAGCGTCTGGGTCGACAAGCCGGCCGGACTCGTCGACGTACGGCACCGGCTTCACCGCGCGGTGGAACGGCAGCCGCCCCCCGCCCTCCGCCAGCCGGGCCGCGAACCCAAGATCGATGAGGTGAAGCGCGATCGACCCGGCCCATAGATCGAGCCCGCCGCCCGGTGCGCGCCGCCCGGCCAGCTCGTCGGGGAGGTCCGAGTACTCGATCATCTCCTGGCGGCCGTCGCGCATCACGACCAGCCCCACCTTCTCGGCGGGATCGGTCTTGCGCACCACCTTGGACGACATCTCGGCACCGGCCCGGCGGTGGGCGCCCAGGAAGCCGGCGTCGCCGATCGCGACCAGCGGGTTGTCGACCTGGAGATAGAAGATCGTGGTGATCCCGCTCCCGGCCATCTCGGCCAGTGCCCCGCTTCGCTCCAGCGCCCGGATGGTGCCGCCGTGGCCGTCGGGCGAGAGCGCGACCTGGCCGCGCTCGGCGAGCAGGATCTTCCCCGTCGTGCGATCGACCGCAGGCATCTCGCCCTGGACGAAGAGCGTTAAGCGCTCGACGCCGAACGAGTCGTGCTGGGCGAAGAAGGCGGCCGTCTCGGCCTGGTTCTGCGGGCTCGTCATGACGTAGAGCGGGACGCGCACTCCGTGGCGGCGCCCGAGTGCCACCACCTTCTCGGCGTGGATCTGGAAGAGCGAGCGGTCGGTGACCGGCCCCACCGGGTAGCAGCCCTTCGGCCCGTCGAACCCAAGCCGCGTTCCCTGGCCGCCCGCAACGATCACGACCGCCACCTCGCCGGCCGCCAGCATCTCGCGCCCCGCCTCGGCGTCCTCGGCCGACGGCAGGACGACCTCGGGCGCCTCGATCGTGCCCGGGTCGGGCTGCGCGGGGCCGGACTCGAGCAGGGTCGAGACCAGCCCGTCGACGAGGTCGAGGTCGATCTCCGCCACATCCGCCGCCAGTTGCAACCGTTGCGCCCCATCGAGCTCGTCCCAGAACCGCAGAAGCTGCTCCTGGCCGTGGGGCTCGAGGAGCGCCCGAAGCTCGTTCACACCAGGCGCGCTCAGGAGAACAGGTACGGCGGCCGGTGCACGCCGCGCTCGGTGACGATCGCGCTCACGTACTCGGCCGGCGTCACGTCGAAGGCCGGGTTGTAGACGCCCACGCCGCGGGCCGCACCGGCGGCGACCTCCTCCGGACGCCGGTGCTCGATCGGGATGTCGCGCCCGCTCTCGATCGCCGGGTCGATCGTGGATGTCGGCGCGGCGACGTAGAACGGCAGACCGTGGGCGCGGGCCAGGACGGCCAGGCCGTACGTGCCGATCTTGTTCGCGGTGTCGCCGTTCCGGGCGATCCGGTCGGCGCCGGTGACGATCGCGTCGACCTTTCGCTCCGCCATGAGCCAGGCCGCCGTCGAGTCGGTGATCAGCGTCGCCGGGATGTCCTCCTGCTGGAGCTCCCACGCCGTGAGCCGGGCGCCCTGGAAGAGCGGACGGGTCTCGTCGATCCAGACGTGCAGGCCCGGATCGCGCCGGTGGGCGGCGCGGATGACCCCGAGCGCGGTCCCGAAGCCCCCCGTGGCGAGCGCGCCAGCGTTGCAGTGGGTCAGCACCTGGGCGCCCGCACGCAGGAGGCCGGCGCCGTGCTCACCGATCCGCACGCACCGGTCGACCTCGTCGGCGTGGATCGCCTCCGCCTTCGCCCGCAGCGCCTCGCGAAGTGCGGCGACGTCGCGGTGCGGGCGGGCGGCCTCCTCGCCCATCTGCGTGACCGCCCACGGCAGGTTGACCGCCGTCGGTCGCGCCGCCGCGAGCCCGACCCCGGCGCGCGTCACGTCCTCGCGCAGCACCTCGACGCTCCCGGCCGTGCTCCTGGCGGCCGCGAGCGCCACGGCGTAGGCGGCGGCGACACCGATCGCCGGCGCTCCGCGGACCACCAGCCGCCTGATCGCGTCCCACATCCGCTTTTCGTCGGTGATGTCGACGTAAACGGTCTCGGTCGGCAGCTTGGTCTGGTCCAGCAACCGGCAGGCTTCGCCGGTCCATTCGATCGTCTTGAGCATGAAGGG
>DATIDU010000320.1:0-9417 GCA_035456145.1 Gaiellales bacterium
CGAACGCGGCGATCACGCCGCGGCCGGCTCCGCTGCCTCCTCGCCGACGAGCTCGTCGGCACGTCCGCCCGGCACCATCGTTACCGTCGCGATCAGACCTGCGATGGCGAGAACGGCGCCGACCAGGAACGCGGCCGAGAAGCCGTCCACCGCCGCGAACTGCGGCAGCTGGGGCGTCGGCGCGTGGCTCGTCGCGTAGTCGGCCGCCCGGGTGAACGCGACCGTGGAGAGGATCGCCGTTCCGAGCGCCCCGCCGATCTGCTGCGAGGTGTTGATGATCCCGGACGCGACGCCGGCCTCGTTCTGGTCGACCCCGACCAGGGCCGCGATCGTGACCGGCACGAACGAGAAGCCCAGGCCGACGCCCGACAGGATGAAGCCGGGCGCCAGGTCGGTCCAGTACGAGCCGCCGACCGAGACCTGGCTGAAGTAGACCAGGCCGGCCGCCGTCAGGCCCATGCCGACCGCCAGCACGGTGCGCACGCCGATCTTCGTGACGAGCGCCTGCGAGGCCCCCGCCGAGATGATGATCACCGTGGCGACGAGCAGGTAGCCGATGCCGGTCTTGAGCGGCGAGTAGCCCAGCACCTGCTGCATGTAGAGCGTGAGCAGGAAGAACATCGAGAAGATCGATGCGCCGAGCATGAGCCCCACCACGTTGCCGCCCGCGAGCGAGCGGTTGCGGAAGAGGCGAAGCGGCATGAGCGGTGCGGCCGCCCGCGCCTCGGTGGCGATGAATCCGGCGAGGAGCACCGCGGATCCGACGAACATGGCGATCGTGCGCGGCGCCGTCCACGAGTGGTCGACGGTCTGCACGAGCGCGTAGACGAGCAGTGACAGGCCGGCCGTTACCAGCGTCGCGCCGAGCAGGTCGAACGCGCGCCGGCCCTGCTCGATCCGGCTCTCGCGCAGGATCCGCGGAGCCAGTGCGATGGCCGCGATGCCGACGGGGACGTTGATGTAGAAGATCCACGACCAGTTCAGTTGGTCGGTGAGGATCCCGCCGAGGAGGACGCCCGCGGCGCCTCCGGTACCGGCGACTGCGCCCCAGATCCCGAGGGCCTTATTGCGCTCAGCGCCCTCTTCGAAGGTCGTCGTCAGGATCGAGAGCGCGGCCGGCGAGATGATCGCCGCGCCGACTCCCTGGATCGCCCGGGCGGCGATGAGCGTCGCCTCGGACGTGGCCAGGCCGCAGACGAGCGATGCCGCCGAGAAGAGCGCGAGGCCGACCATGAACATGCGCCGCCGGCCGAGCAGGTCGGCGGTGCGGCCGCCGAGCATCAGCAGGCCGCCGAACGTCAGCGTGTACGCGTTGATGACCCACGACAGGCTGGTCTCGTTGAAGTCGAGCGCCGTCTTGATCGTGGGAAGTGCCACGTTGACGATGGCGATGTCGAGCACCACCATGAACTGCACCGCGCAGAGGAGAAGAAGCGCGAGCCCCTTGCGGTCTTGAGTATGTGGCATGAGGGTGGAATCTCCCAAGAGTGGTTTCGATACAGACCAGTGGTGTATCATAATCTCCGCAGCATGGCAATCACCGAACCGTCACCGTCCGCCCGGCCGCCCGGCCGGCCGCGAAATGTCGCCGCCGACCGCGAGATCGTCGGAGCCACGCTGCGGCTTCTGAGCCGCGAAGGCTACGACGGGACGTCGATTGAGGCTGTGGCGGCGGAGGCCGGTGTGACGCGGGCCACCGTCTACCGGCGTTATCCGACGAAGGCCGACATGGTGACCGCTGCCGTCTGCGACATGGCCGGGGCGAAGGACCCGGGGGCGTGCGGCGACCCCCGCTCGACCCTGATCGCGCTCCTGCGCGGCTTCCACGAGTGCGTCGGGCCGAACGACGGCGTCGGGATCGCTGCGTCGCTCTACCTCCAGCGGCACGAGCATCCCGAGATGCTCGACTCGTTCCGCGAGCGCGTCATCCATCCGACTCGGCGCCAGATGGAGGCCGTGCTCAAGCTGGCCCGCGACCAGGGCGCGATCCCCGAGGACGCGGATCCCGAGATCATGATCGAGATGCTGCTCGGGTCGTACCTCTACCGCACGCTGGCGGGGCTCCCGATACCGCGGAACTGGCCCGAGCGGATGGTCGCCGCCGTGTGGCCGGTCGACACCGACTGACCCGAGCCGGTTGCGATCCCGCCGGCCGGGGCATTGAGGTCGGGTGAGCGACGCGGGAGCGCCCACCGGCACCAGTCGCCCGGCCGCGGCATACGCCCGGCTGGTCGTCGCGCTGCGCTGGCCGATCCTGCTCGCCTGGATCGCGGGGACGGCCTACGTCGTCGTGAACGTGCCAGAGCCGACGTCTGCGCCGGGCGACCTCATCTCGCTGGTCCCGAAGCACGCGCCGGCTCTGGACGCGGCACGGCGATCGGCGCAGGCGTTCGACGTCCCGTTCTCGGCGGAGGTCTCGGTCGTGGAGCGCGACCCTCACGGCATCTCGCTCCAGGAGCAGCGGCGCGCGGTCGAGCAGGCGCTCGCGATCGACCGGCCCCCTGGCGGAGGCGACCCGCCGTTCCTGGTGGTGCCGGTCACGAACACGGCCGGCGCGGTGCCGGGCTCGAACGAGTCGTCGACCGCGGTGATCAGCTACTTCGCGTTCCCGCCGGTCATGTCGCTCGAAAGCCGGATGCAGGCGGTGGGGCGCTACATGCAGGACGCCCGCCGGGCCGGCGCGCCGGTGGTCGGCCGCACGGGCATCCTCCCGGCGCAGCTGCACGAGGGCACGATCGTGGAGGACGCCCTGCCCTGGGTCGAGGCGGCCACGGTGCTGATGGTGGCGCTCGTCGTGGGGCTCATGTTCCGGTCATTCGGCGCCCCCGTGCTCACGCTGGCGACCGTCGCCATCGCCTACCTGATGGCCCTTCGCGCGACCGACCGCCTGGCGGACGCCACGGGACTCACCCTGCCCGACATCCTGAAGCCGCTCATGATCGCGCTCGTGCTCGGGATCGTCACCGACTACACCATCTTCTACGCGTCCACCATGCGGGCCCACGTCACCGCGGGCGTGCCTCGTGTCGAGGCGGCCCGGCGGACGACGGCGGAGATCACCCCGATCGTGGTCGCCGGGGGCGCACTCCTGGCCGCGAGCCTGGCGGCGCTTCAGGTCGCGCAGCTCAGCTTCTTCCGTGCCGTCGGCCCCGGCCTGGCCGTTGCGGTGCTTGTCGCGCTGGGCGCGTCGATCACGCTCGTGCCGGCCGCGATGGCGGTATTCGGGCGGGCGCTCTTCTGGCCCAGCCTGGCGCCGGACGGCGAGCCCGGCATCGGTCGCCTGCGGACGCGGCTCGCCCGGCTCCAGGCGCGGCGCGCGCTCGGCTTCCTGATGGTCGCCGCCTGCCTGGCCGGGCTCGCCGTCGCGGCCTGGCAGGCGCAGCACATGCGGCTGGGTTTCACGTCGGTGCGCGGGCTCCCCGCTGACGCACAGGAGCGTCGGGCGGCGGAGGCCGTCGACCAGGCCTTTGCTCCGGGCATGCTCGCGCCCACGGAGATCCTGGTCGAGGGCGCCGGGGATGCGGACGCCGCGGGCCTGGTGCGGCTCCAGGCCGCGATCGGCCGCCAGCCGGGCGTCGCCGCCGTCGTTGGCCCGGCCCAGCAGCTCGCGACCTCCGCCCTGCCCGCGTTCCGCCAGGGCGACGCGGCCCGCTACGAGGTGGCGTTCGACTCCGACCCGCATGGCGCCGCCGCGATCGACCACCTGAGCCACCTGCGCGACCGTCTGCCAGGGCTGGCGCGGTCGGCCGGGCTCGCCAGTGCGCACATCTCGGTCGCAGGCGATACCGCGCTCGCCGACGACACGATCTCGGCGATGCGCACGGACCTCCTGCGCGTGGCGGTGGTGGTGCTGGTGGTGAACTTCCTCTTCCTCGCGCTCTTCCTGCGGGCGCTGGTTGCCCCGATCCTGCTCGTGCTGTCGAGCGTCCTCAGCGTGGCGGCGGCCATGGGGATCACGGTGTGGGTGTTCCAGACGTGGCTGCACCACGGGGAGATCACCTACTACGTGCCCTTCGCCGCCTCGGTGCTGCTCATCGCGCTCGGGTCGGACTACAACGTCTTCATCACCGGACGCGTCTGGCAGGAGGCCCGCGGCCGGCCCGTGCGTGAGGCGCTCGCGCACGTCACGCCTCGGGCGGCCGGCGCGATCCGCACCGCCGGGGTCACGCTGGCGCTCAGCTTCGCGATCCTTGCCATCATTCAGGTTCGCGCGTTCTGGGAGTTCGCGTTCGCAATGGCTACGGGCATCCTGATCGAGACCTTCATCGTCCGGCCGCTCCTCGTGCCGGCACTCGTGGCGCTCTTCGGCGAGGCGGCGGGCTGGCCGGGGAACCGGCTTCGCGCCCCCGAGCCGGCGTCCGCCCATGGCGAGTGAGGCGCTCCTCCCGGCGGTGATCCACCGGCGCCGCCCTGTGTGGGCGGAGGCCGGCCTTGCGGTGGCTGTGGGGATGGTGCTTGCCGACGCCTCGGTCGTCGTGCTCGCCCTCCCGGACATGCTGACCGCGCTCGACGCCACGGTCACCGGGATCTCCTGGGTCATCACGGCCTTCAACCTGGCCCTGGCGCTCGCGGCGGTGCCGGCGGCGCTGGCGGCGCGCCGCCTGGGTCCGGTGCGGGTCGAGGCGGCCGGCCTGGTCGTCTTCGCCGCGGCCTCCGCGGCCGCCGGCCTCGCGGGCGACCTCGGCACGGTGATCGCGGCCCGCTGCGTCCAGGCGGTGAGCGGGGCGGCCGTGGTCTGTGCAGCGCTCGAGCTCCTGCCGGTCGTGGCCCGCTCACCCGAGCGCGGCACCCGGCTCTGGATCGGCGCGGCGGCGGTCGGATCGGCCGTCGGGCCGGCGATCGGCGGCGTCCTAACGCAGGCGCTCTCGTGGCGGGCCGTCTTCGCGGTGCAGGTGCCGCTGGCAGCCGCGGTGCTCGTCCCCGTCATCGCCGCGTGGCGCGTCCGGGTCGTGCCGCGGCCGTCCACGGCACCCCTGCGCCTGGCGCCCAACCTGGCGCTCGCGCTCGTCTCGGCGGCGCTCACGGCCGCTCTCTTCCTGCTCGTCCTCATGCTGGTCGACGGCTGGGGGATGGACCCCATCGCGGCGGCGGCGGCCGTGTCCGTCATGCCCGCGACGGCGATCATCGCGTCGGTGGCGACGCGCCTGCGGGTGCGCGACGTCGCGCTCTCGGGAGCGATCCTGGTCGGCGGGGGGCTCGCCGGGCTCGCGCTCCTGCCGGACTCGGAGGTCGTGTGGACGGTCGCTCCGCAGGTCCTGATCGGTGCAGGGCTCGCACTCACACTCGGCCCGCTCACCACGGCGGCGCTCGGCGGCCTCGCGCCGGACGGCCTGCACGGCGGCTGGACGGTCGCGTTCCGCCACGGCGGCGTCGTCCTCGGCCTCCTCATCCTGACCCCGCTCTTCACCGCCGACCTCGACTCGCAGGAGATGGCCGCGGAGCGGGCCGGCGCCGCCGCCGTCATCGACTCCGACCTCTCGATCCAGGCCAAGCTGCGCCTGGGCCAGGGCGTTGCCGACGCGCTCGCCAACAGCGGCACGAGCCTTCCGGACCTGCACCCGGTCTTTGCCGCCCAGCATCCGAGCGCCTCCGACCGGCCCGAGTACGCGCGGCTCGAGGCGGAGCTCACCGATCAGGCCCGGCGGGCCGGGACGCACGCGTTCTCGCGCTCGTTCCTCGTCGCCGCTGCGCTCGCGCTGGCGGCGATCATCCCGCTGGTGTACGCGCGCCTCCGGGAGGAGGGGGCGTGATCGACCTGCGCATGCCGGCCCTCGCGGTGCTCGCCGTCGGCGCGGTGCTCGGCTACCAGATCTCCGCGGGCGGGCTCGACTACGCCCCGGCGGCGGTCGCCAACCCGTGCCGGCCGCAGCCGTGGCGCGACACGCACGGCCTCACCGACATCGAGAACCGGGTTGCGCTCTCGGCGCTCGCGGGCGCCGCCTGCAAGCTGCACGTCTCGCGCGAGGATCTCGTCCTGGCGTTTGCGAGCGACTCGCGGCTGGAGCAGTTCCGCCGCGCCCACCATCTCACCGACGAGCAGCTCGGCGAGGCCGCCAAGGCGGGGCTCCTGCGCGCGATCGACGACGCCGAACGGGCGGGGCGGATAAACGGGTTCGAGGCGGTCACGCTGCGCTTCGCGGCCGAGCACGTCCCGGCCGATCAGATCACGGGGCTGGTGCGGCGGCTGCTCGGCTGAGCGCGCGGCGCAGGATGCTCGCGAGGCGCTTGCGGTCGGCCGGCGAGAGGGTCGCGAACGCCTGCGGCGGCTCGCCCAGGCGGAGCATGAGCTGGCGCCGGACCTGGGCGCCCGCGGCGGTCACGACGAGCACCTTCACCCGGCGGTCGCGCTCGGACGGCTGACGCTCGATCAGCCCGCGCCGCTCGAGGCGGTCGACGATCCCGGTGACGTTCGAGGCGTCGCACCCGAGCGCGCAGGCCAACCGGCCCATCGGCAGCGGCTGCTCGGGCGAGAGGACGCGCAGGGCGTGCACCTGGGGCGGTGAGAGCCGGAACTCGGCCGCAATCTGCGGGATACGGGCGCGCTCGGCCATCACGAGATCCATCAGGAGCTCCCAGGTGTCGTCCATGCAGCAATCATAATCGAGGTTATCGATGTTTCACAACCTCAACTATTGCGCTATCGTTCGGTCATGCCACGACTTCTCCTGATCCCTCTTGAAGACACCGTCGTCTTCCCCGGCATGGAGGTCACGCTGCCGGTGGACCCGGGCGACGAGGCCCAGGTGCTGCTGGTCCCGCGCCACGAGAGCGACTACGCCACCGTCGGCGTCGTCGCCGAGGTGGGCGAGAGCATGCGCCTCCCCGGCCGTATCCGCGCCGTCCAGCTCTCGGCGCTCCATCGCGGCATCGCCGGCGCCGCCCAGTCCGATCCGCAGGGCCGCCTGTGGGTCGACGTCGAGGAGCGGCCCGACGAGACCCCGCCGCCCTCCAAGACGCGCGAGCTCGAGAGCGAGTACCGCGCCATCGTCGAGGAGATCCTCGAGCTGCGCGGCGACGACGGCCGCGTGTCGGCCTTCGTCCGCTCCATCGCCGAGCCCGGCGCCCTCGCCGACACGTCCGGCTACGCGCCCGACCTGTCATACGAGCAGAAGGTCGAGCTGCTCCAGACCGTCGACGTCGTCGAGCGGCTGACGCTCGCGCTCGAGCTGCAGCGCGGCCGGCTGGCCGAGCTCCAGATCCGGAAGCGCATCCGTGAGGACGTCGAATCCGGGGCGCAGAAGCAGCAGCGCGAGTACCTGCTGCGGCGGCAGATGGACTCGATCCGCAAGGAGCTCGGCGAGGACGAGGCGTCGGTCGCCGAGGAGTACCGCGCCAAGATCGACGAGGCCGGCATGCCGGACGCCGTCCGCGAGCAGGCGGAGCGCGAGCTCGGCCGGCTCGAGCGGATGGGCGAGCAGTCCGGCGAGTCCTCGATGATCCGCACCTACCTCGACTGGCTGATCGCGGTGCCGTGGTCGAAGCGCTCAGAGGAGCGGCTCGACCCGGTGCATGCGCGCGAGGTGCTGGACGCCGACCACGCCGGCCTCGAGGACGTGAAGGAGCGCATCACCGAGTACCTGGCCGTGCGCAAGCTGCGCGCCGAGCGGGGCGTCCCCGACGACCGCCGCTCCGGCGTCATCCTCACGCTGATCGGCCCGCCGGGTACCGGCAAGACCTCGATCGGCGAATCGATCGCGCGCGCGACCGGACGCGAGTTCGTCCGCATGTCGCTCGGCGGCGTCCGTGACGAGGCCGAGATCCGCGGCCACCGGCGTACCTACATCGGCGCCCTGCCCGGGCGGCTGGTGCGGGCGCTTCGCGATGCGGGGACGATGAACCCGGTGATCATGCTCGACGAGGTCGACAAGGTCGGCGCCGACTGGCGCGGCGACCCGTCTTCGGCCCTGCTCGAGGTGCTCGACCCGGCCCAGAACCACTCGTTCCGCGATCACTACCTCGACGTCGAGCTCGACCTCTCGCACGTCCTCTTCATCGCCACGGCGAACGTCGCCGAGACAATCCCCGGCCCGCTGCTCGACCGGATGGAGGTCATCCGCTTCGACGGCTACACGACCGAGGAGAAGGTCGCGATCGCCCGCGGATACCTCTGGCCGCGCCAGGTCGAGCGAAACGGCCTGCGGCCCGAGGAGGTCGACGTCTCCGACGACGTCCTGCGCTTGGTCGTCAACGAGTACACGCGCGAGGCGGGCGTCCGCCAGCTGGAGCGCGAGCTCGGCACGGTGCTGCGAAAGACAGCCACGGAGATTGCGTCCGCAAAGGCGGAGCCTCCGGTGGTGGTGGACACCGATCGTGCCCGCGCGGCACTCGGCCGGCAGAAGTTCTTCCAGGAGTCGGCGGTCCGCACCGCCGTCCCGGGTGTTTCGACCGGCCTGGCCGTGACGGGGACCGGCGGCGACGTTCTCTTCATCGAGGCGACGGCGATGCCGGGGTCGCAGGAGCTGCTCCTGACGGGCCAGCTCGGCGACGTCATGAAGGAGTCGGCCCGGATCGCGCTCTCGTACGTGCGGTCGCACGCGGCCGAGCTCAATGTCGACCCGGCGGTCTTCGAGGGCAAGGAGTTCCACGTCCACGTGCCTGCGGGGGCCATCCCCAAGGACGGGCCGTCCGCCGGCATTGCGATGACGACGGCGATCGCGTCGCTCCTCACGGGGCGGCCGGTCAAGCACACCGTCGGCATGACCGGCGAGGTGACGCTCCAGGGTCGCGTCCTTCCGATCGGCGGGCTGAAGCAGAAGGTCCTGGCCGCCCACGCGGCCGGGCTCACCGACGTCATCCTGCCCGAGCGGAACCGCGGCGACCTCGACGACGTGCCCGAGGACGTGCGCGAGGCGATGTCGTTCCACCCGGTCATGTCGATCGACGAGGTGCTGAAGCTGGCCCTTGAGCCGGAGGCTGTGAAGGCCGTCGCCTGATCGCGGGGTCGACGAAGTCGCGGTACTCCAACTGGCCGCCGAAGAGCCGTAGCAGGCTCTCGGCGGCCAGAAACGTTGGCGGGTGGACGTGGCCGAGGGTCGCTCGGTGGCTCGACCACGGCCAGTCGCCCGGCCGCCGGCAGAGGCCGGCGCGCTCGTGTATCGAGGAAGATCGGCAGTCGCGCAACTCCTCGGTTGAACACGTGGTACACGCCGTCGGCGAGGAGCGGGCGGGGCGGTCGGGGCATGCGTCGACCGTACGGCGACGACGCGTCACAAATCGCCGCGGACCGCCACAGATCGGCGCCGATCCACGCACATGGTCGAACCGGGGTCAGACCCCGCGTGGCCGTGGGTAGCCTGCCGCCGTGGATGTCGACGCCTACCTCGAGCGGATTCGGTACGCGGGACCGCGGGAGGCGAGCGTCGAGGTGCTCGCGGAGCTGCACCGGGCGCACATGCTGGCGGTGCCGTTCGAGAACCT
>DATIDU010000321.1:0-7275 GCA_035456145.1 Gaiellales bacterium
GCGAAGCCGATGCACATCGGTGCGCACATCTCGAAGAAGTGCATCGAGAACCGTCCGGCCTGGCGCGGGACGCCGGCTCTCGGTGCCGCCACATCGCCGAACGCGGTGGTCGGCGGCTGTTTCGTCTCGAGCATCGGACACCTCCCTTCTGAAAGGGCGGCATATCGCGCCACGGGCCGGGCTCGCATCGGGGTTGCAACGGTTGTCACGTGCGTGATTCCCCGCAACGACGCAACGCCGCCGGCTCGTACTCCAGGATCCGCCCCAGGTCGCGGAAGCCGACCGCGGCGTAGATCCGCTCGGCAACCGGCGTCGACTGGAGGCTCGCCGTCTCGCAGCCGCGATCGCGGGCGTCGTGGACGAGGGCGGCCGTGACCGCCGTGCCCATGCCGCGGCGGCGCGCGTGCGCGAGCGTGCCGACGTTGTAGATCCCGCAGTCGCCGTCGAGGTCGAGCGCGATCCCGGCGGCGACGCTCTCGCCGTCGAGCCGCCCGACGACGACATGAAAGGCCGCCTGGTCGATCCCGTCGAGGAGCCCGGGCGGCAGCTCGCCGATCCGCACGTACTCGCCCCAGTCGGGCGGGCCGAGCTCGATCTCGGGACGCGGCAGGCGGATCGCGGCCAGATCCATGCCCATCGCCCGCGTCGTCTCCGAGAGCGCATAACCGCGCCGGTCCAGATCGGCGGCCATCGGGCGGTCGGTCTCGTGCACCCATGCCGCGAAGCGGTCGACCCCGGCCGCGGCGTAGGCGGTCTCCATCGCCTCGACGGCGGCGCCACGGGCCGCTGCCTCGAGTCCGCGCTCCAGCACGGCGTTGTTGTAGACGCCGCGCTCCGGCCCTCCGGGAAGACGGCGGCCGTGACTCCGGGCAGGCGCGTCACCGCGGCTCCCGTGGAACCGCGGGCGTACTCCTCCCACGAGGCGAGGAGGGTCGCGATCCCGCGGCGGTAGAGGTCGGCGTTGCTCTGCACGTATGCCGTCGAGTGTGACACGTAGTTGCCCGAACCTCGGTTCGGTGGGTCCACCGATGCGCTCCCGCACGTCCGGTTCGACACTTGACCTCTACGAACGGAAGGAGCGCGCCATGGCCATCGGCTTGCGGCACGACGAGCGCACCGCGCGCGTGGCGACCCGCGAGGTCGTCCCGGCTTCACCCGTCGTCGACGGCGCGGCCATCGTCGAGGCCCGCTCGGTCGAGAAGCGCTACGACACGGGCGAGTTGCAGGTGCAGGCGCTGCAGGGCGTCAGCTTTTCGGTCCACCACGGCGAGGTGGTCGCGATCATGGGCCCGAGCGGCTCCGGCAAGACGACCCTGCTCAACTGCCTCTCCGGCCTCGACGCCATCGACGGCGGAGACGTCCTGATCGAGGGGGTCTCGCTGGGGTCGATGTCCGACGACGAGCGAACCGACTACCGCGCGCAGCGGATGGGGTTCGTGTTCCAGTTCTACAACCTGATGCCGGTCCTGAGCGCGGTCGAGAACGTCGAGCTGCCGCTGCTCGTGAGCCATACGCCCGCCAAGGAAGCCCGGCGCCGGGCGCTACTGGCGCTCGACATGGTCGGGCTCGGCACACGGGCGGCGCACGTCCCGGAGGAGCTCTCCGGGGGCCAGCGCCAGCGGGTGACGATCGCCCGCGCGCTCGTGAACGACCCGGCGATCGTGTGGGCGGACGAGCCGACCGGCGACCTCGACAGCGAGAACGCACAGGAGATCGTGGCCCTGATGCGCGACCTGAACCGGTCGCGCGGGCTGACGTTCCTGATCGTGACACATGACATCTCTGTTGGCCGTGCGACCGACCGCATCGTTCGGATGGTCGACGGCCAGATCGTCGACGAGGAGCTCCTGGAGGTAGCGAGATGATCGCCCGTGTGACATTGGCGGAGATCGACGCGGTCCGCATGAGCGTTGACCAGGCGGTGACCCTCTTCCGCGAGTCGGTCGTGCCGGCCCTGCGTGAGCAGGAGGGGTACGAGGGCGTGTACGTGCTCCTCTCCGACGAGGGCAAGGTGCTCGCGCTCACGTTCTGGGACAGCGAGGAGGCGGCCGACGCCGGCATCGCCGGCGGCCGCAGCTTCTACGCGGAGCAGGTCGAGAAGTTCGTGACGCTCTACCGGTCGCCGCCGGGACGGGAGGAGTACAACGTCGTCCTCGCCGATGCACCGGCGGTGGCGATCGGGTAGGCGGCCATGACCAGGCTCTTCGGCATCCCGATGGACATTCTGGCGGTCGTCCTCGTCGCGACGCTCGCGGCGGCGCTGGTGTCGGTGGCGGTGGTCGCGCTCCGAAACCGGGTGTTCCTGCGGCTCGGCATCCGAAACGCCGAGCGGCGGCCGGGGCGAAGCGCGCTCATCGTCGTCGGCTTGATGCTGGGAACCGCGATCATCGCGGCGGCCCTGGCCACGGGCGACACGATGACGCAGACGATCCGCTCCTCGGCGATCTCGTCGCTCGGCCAGACCGACGAGCTCGTGGCGGCCCGCGGCGCGACCCCGAGCCTTGCGGCCCAGGCCGGGTCGGCGACCGGTGTCCGGTACTTCCCCCAGGCCGACGTCGCGGCGGTGCGGCGGGCGGTCGCCGGGTCGGGGCTCGTCGACGGGGTCGCCCCGGCGATCATTGAGCCGGTCGCCGTGCAGGCTCCGGCGAGCCGCCAGAACGAGCCCCAGGTAACGCTCTTCGCCAGCGACGGAGCGGCCCTCGACGGGTTCGGCGCGATCACGACCTCCGACGGGCATGCGGTCTCGCTCGATGCGCTCACGCCCGGGTGGGTGTACCTGAACCGCGACGGCGCCGACAAGCTCGACGCCGCGGCGGGTGACACGCTGCGCGTGTTCGCGGGCCAGACGGCCGTGGACGTGCGGGTGAAGGCGATCATCTCCTCCGACGGCGCCGGCACAGACGGCGCCGCGGTGCTCATGCCGCTCGGAGCGGCGCAGAAGCTCCTCGGCCTGCCCGGCAAGATCAAGTACGTGCTCGTCTCGAACAGCGGCGGCACAACGTCGGGCGTGGCGGCGACGAACGAGGTCGTCAGGACGCTGCGGCCGGCGCTCGCCCCGCTCGGCCTCCAGGCGAATCCCACGAAGCGGGATGCCCTGAAGACGGCCGATGCGATGGGCGCCGCCTTCGTCTCGATGTTCACGACCTTCGGCTCGTTCTCCATCGCAGCGGGGATCCTGCTCATCTTCCTCATCTTCATCATGCTGGCGGCGGAGCGTCGCGGCGAACTGGGCATTGCCCGGGCCGTCGGGACCAGGCAGCGCAACCTCGTTCAGATGTTCCTGTTCGAGGGCGTGGCGTATGACCTGCTCGCGGCCGCGGTGGGCGCCCTGATCGGGATCGGCGTCGCATATGTCATGGTGCTCATCATGGCCGGCGCGTTCGCCGAGACGAGCGCGTTCCACGTCAGCTATTCGGTCACCGGGCGCACGATGGTCGTCGCCTACGCCCTGGGCGTGCTGCTCACGTTCGTCGTGGTCGGCGCGTCGGCGTGGCGGGTCAGCCGGATGAACATCGTGACCGCGATCCGCAACCTCCCGGAGCCGCCCGCCGAGCGCGGCCGGCGCCGATACTGGGTGATGGGTGCGATCGTGCTCATTCTCGGCGTCCTCCTGATCGCGTCGGGGGTGAGCGCCAAGAACGCCATCACGCTTGGGTTCGGCGTCTCGCTCGCGCTGCTCGGACTGGTCCCGGTGAGTGAGCGCCTGGGCGTGCCCGAACGAGTGGCACGCACGGCAGCCGGTCTGGGCCTGGTCGCGTGGTTCGTGCTCCCGATCAGCGACTGGCTGCTCGGGGACCTCTCGCTGGACTTCTCGATCTTCATCCTCTCCGGCCTCATGATCGTGATCGGCGCCAGCTGGACGATCATGTACAACGCCGACCTGCTCGTCGCGGCGGTCACGTGGACGTTCGGCCGGTTCCGGAGCCTGGCTCCGGTCCTGCGCATGTCGCTGGCATATCCGCTGCGGAACCGGTTCCGCACCGGCGTGACGCTGGCGATGTTCACGCTCGTCGTGTTCACGCTCGTCACCGGTGCGACCACCACGACGTCGTTCGTGAACGGCATGAACGACATGCAGACCTACGGCGGCGGGTTCGACGTCCGGGCGACCGTCTCGCCGACCGCGTCGGTCGCAGACATGCCGGCGGCCCTTCGGCAGGCGCCCGGGATCGACGCTGCCGACTTCCGGGTCGTCTCGGCCCAGTCATTCCTGCCGGTGAAGGCGCACCAGGGCGGCGTGCCGGGCGGCGCCGAGGACTACGTCGTGCGCGGCCTCGACGGCGCGTTTCTCACCCACACCACCTACGGTCTCGCGGCGCGGGCGAAGGGCTTCGCGTCCGATGCCGCGGTGTGGCGGGCCTTGAACGACCATCCCGGCCTTGCGGTGGTCGATCCGCTGGTCGTCCAGCGGCGCAGCAACTTCAACTTCGGAGCGCCGCCGGCCTTCCAGCTGCGCGGCTTCTATCTCGAGGACCGGCGCTTCGCGCCCGTCTCGGTCGACGTCCGCGACCCCCAGACGGGCCGCCACGTGCGGCTCAGGGTGATCGGCGTCCTCACGGATACGGCGCCGCTGGAGATGGCCGGGATCTCGACGTCCCAGAGCACGCTCGCCGCTACGTTCGGTGACCGGGTCGATCCGACCGTCTACCTCTTCGCGCTCCGGGACGGAGTCGATGCGAAGGCGACCGCATCGCGGCTCGAGTCGGCCTTCCTGGCCAACGGGATGCAGGCCGACGCGCTCTCGACGCTGCTTCACGATGCGGTCGCGGGGTCGCTCACCTTTGACCGGCTCATCATGGGCTTCATGGGGCTGGGCCTCATCGTCGGCGTGACGGCGCTCGGCGTCATCACCGCGCGGTCGGTCGTCGAGCGGCGCCAGCAGATCGGCGTGCTGCGCGCGGTCGGCTACCGGCGCAGGATGGTCCAGATGAGCTTCCTGTTCGAGTCGTCGTTCATCGCGCTCACGTCGATCGTGCTCGGAACGGCGCTCGGCCTGGCGGTCTCGTTCAACGTCATCCACGACTCCCAGCAGCAGCCGAGCTGGACGAACCTGAGCTTCGACCCGCCGTGGCTCCTGATGGGGCTGATCTTCGTCGTGGTGTACGCCGTCGCGCTGGGGACGACCTACCTGCCGGCCGTCCGCGCCGCCCGGGTCTACCCGGCCGAGGCGCTCCGATACCAGTAACTCACTGCGCGCCGGACGATGCCAGGAACCGGCGCAGCATGCCGGGCACGTGCGGCGTGCGCGGGCGGCGCAGCATGGTGCGGATCAGGATGCGCCGGCGGTCGTCATCGACCTGCAGGATCTCTGCCGCGGCAACCGGCACGACCCGTACGATGAAGAGCCCCGTCATGACCTGGATCGTGTCCGGCGGTGCGCCCGGCGTGCTCGACGAGACGCTCGTCACGGTGCCGATGCGGCCGTCGGGGCCGTCGATCCGGAACCCCTCGACCCCGCGGATGTCCGCCGTCTGCCGGCTGCGCGGCGGCGCGACCACGTCGCGCGCGGCGGCAACGACGTCCTCGCGGTGCACGGGACGCGGCGCCCTGCGGATGTCGTGCGACCCCGTCACGCCCTCACGGTAGGTCAGTACCCAGCAGGGGGCATCGGTGCACGCCCCTATCCACGTTCGGCGGAATCCCCGACGCGGCTCCCCGGCCGTCACACGAACATCCACGGAGTAGTGTCGTCCTCCGACATGAGCCGTGCCGTGCCGCCGGTGACCTGGTCGGGCCTGTCGCAGGCCGAGGCTGAGCGCCGCCTCGTCCGGGACGGCCCGAACGAGCTCGTCCGCCGCCGCGGCAGGCAGTGGCCGCGTGAGCTCCTCCGCCAGTTGACCCATCCGCTGGCGCTGCTCCTGTGGGTGGCCGCCGCCCTCTCGGCCGGCACCGGCAGCACGACGCTCGCGGTGGTGATCGTGGTCGTGATCCTCCTGAACACGGCGTTCGCCATGATCCAGGAGCGCCAGGCCGAGCGCGCCGTCGAGGCGCTCCGCGCGTACCTGCCTCCGGTCGCCATCGTCATCCGCGACGGTGAGCGTACGGAGGTGGACGCGCGGAAGGTCGTCCGCAGCGACATCGTCGTGATCTCCGAGGGCGAGAGCGTGCCGGCCGACGCGCGCCTGGTCGACGGGGCTCTCGAGGTCGACATGTCAGCCCTGACCGGGGAGTCGATCCCCGTCTACCGGTCGGCGAGCCTGCACCGGCACGAGGCCGGCCTGCTCGAACGGCCCAACATGGTGTTCAGCGGGACGACGTGCACCGGCGGCGAGGCCGTCGCGGAGGTGGTCGCCACCGGCATGGCCACCGAGCTCGGCCGGATCGCCGGGCTCACCGAGCGCATCCGCCGCGACGAGAGCCCGCTCGAGCGCCAGGTGAAGCGCGTGGCGTGGCTGATCACCCTGGTGGCGGTGGTGGTCGGCGTCGCGTTCGTCCCGATCGGCATCGTCGCCGGCCTCACCCCGTCCCAGGCGGGCGTGTTCGCGATCGGTCTCCTGGTCGCGAACGTGCCCGAGGGGCTTCTGCCCACGATCACGCTGGCCCTGGCCACGGGGGTTCGCGTGCTGGCCCGCAAGGGCTCGCTCGTGAAGCGGCTCTCGGCGGTCGAGACGCTGGGATCGGCCACCGTCGTCTGCACCGACAAGACGGGCACCCTGACAATCAACCGAATGCGCGTGATCGAGCTCTGGACCGACGCCGGGACGCTCGCGCTCGATCCGAGCGATTCGTCGCCGGCCACGCCGGGCGCGCCGCCCACCGTGCCGGCCCTCGTCGCGGCGATGGCAGCGTGCACGAATGCGACTCTCGGCGACGGAGACCACGAGACCGGCGACCCGACCGAGATCGCCCTTCTCCGCGCCGCCCGCGGGCTGGGGCTCTCGACGTCGTCCGCGGCGCGCGATGCGGCCAGGGTCGAGCACTTCCACTTCGATCCGTCCCTGCGCCTCATGTCGACGGTCGACCGCGGCGACGGCGGGCGTCTGTGGGTGCACACCAAGGGCGCGCCCGAGGAGGTGCTGCGCCGTTGCGACGCGATCCTCGGCACCGACGGCGAGCGCCCGCTCGTGGCGGACGACCGGGCGCGGATCGATGCCGAGGCGCGCAGGCTCGCCGAGGGCGGCCTGCGGGTGCTGGCCGGCGCACGCCGAGTCGTCGATGCGGTTCCGGGGAGGGAGAACCGCGACCCCGTCGAGCGCGGCCTGTGCTTCCTGGGTATGGCGGCGATGGTCGATCCGCCCCGGCCCGAGGTGGCCGAGGCGGTGGCGTCGTGCCGCG
>DATIDU010000322.1:0-3522 GCA_035456145.1 Gaiellales bacterium
CCTCGAGAACGACATGAACACGATCACGGCGGACGATTACGGCTACGCCCTCGAGGCCAACGACGAGTACCAGTCCCTGCTCCGTGAGAGGCGCCGCCGGATCGTCGTCAAGGGCCACCGCCACCGTCCGGCGATCTGGAACGCCGGCCCACTGACGCTGGTGGACGCCGGATCGCTCCTCGAGGAATGCGACACGTGTGCGGTGATCGTGGACGGGCAAGCGGGCACGATCACGCCGCTTCGCATCGGGCGCGACGGGATCTATCCTGGCGCCCCGGAATGCCGCTTCAAAACCGGGTGACACCACTCGGCGACCTCGTGGCCGATCCCGGCCGCGGGCTCGTCTACGGGAACCGCGGCTGCCTGCACGACGACCACGGCCGGATCCGGCGAGGGCACGACGGCCGCCGCTGGATCGCCTGCCGGCTCCGGTTCCGCGGGTGGCTGCGGCGGCCGCTCCTCCAGCCCGGGAAGTTCACCGAGCTCTTCTTCCTCGACGAGGCGACTGCGATGGCGGCCGGGCACCGGGCGTGCGCACTCTGCCGGCGCGAGGACTACAACCGGCTCGGGCTGATCTGGGACGCGCTGCACCCCGGCGAGGTCGGTGCGGACGCGATCGACGCCCGCCTCCACGACGAGCGGCTGGCCGGGCGGGCGCGGCGGCTCCACGACGTCGAGACGGATGAGCTCCCGGACGGTGCGTTCGTGCTGCACGACGGCGAGCCGTGGCTCGTCCTCGACGACGAGCTCCTGCACTGGACGCCGGCCGGCTACGACCGGCGGGTCCCACGGCCGGGCGGAGCGGGCCGTGCGATCACCCCGCCGTCGCTCCTGGCCGTGCTGCGGGCCGGCTGGGACGGCGCCGTCCCCCTCCTCCACCCCACCGCCTAGGGCTTGCGGCCGACGAAGATCGCCCAGCCGAGCAGCTCACGCTCCGTACTGAGATAGCGGCCCCGGGAGCGCTCGTGTTGCTCGCGCATGTCGGCGGCGTCCGGATGGCTCGGGTTCTGCGCGAGCCACTCCTCCAGCGCCCGCCAGTGCAGGCTCTCGTACCGGTCCCAGTCGTCGTCGGAGGCGGCGATGATCCCGGTGACCGCGACGCCCGCGGCCGCCATGCGGGCGGCCGTCTCGGGAAGGGTGGCCCAGCCCTCGGACTCGACGCCGCCGGGAAGCGGCCACCGCTGCCAGAACGGCTCCCCGATCGCCACGAATCCCCCGGGGCGCACGGCCGGGTGGAGGACGGCGGCGGTCTCGGCGAGCGTGCCCCAGATGAAGCTCGCTCCGAGGCAGAGGACCGCATCCCACGCGGCGGGCTCGATTGCGGCCTCGCTCGCATCGGCAGTCGTGATCTCGATCAGGGCCTCGAGCCCCGCGGCCGCGACGCGCTCCCGGCCGGCATCCGCGAACTCGGACATCCGCTCGATCCCCGAGATCCGGCAGCCGTACGTGCCTGCCAGGATGAGCGCCGGCCCCGCCTTGCCGCATGCGAGGTCGAGAACGCGACTCTCGGATGTCAGACGGAGGTAGTCGCCGAGCAGCCGGATCTTCTCCGCGCTCGTCGGATTCTGGATCTCGTGGTCGCGCTCGGCCACGTCCCACCGCCACGGCATGCACTCACCCTACCCACCGCTGAAGAATCGGGGTCTGCCCCCAATTCTTCAGACGTCGTAGGTGGCGAGCTCGACCTTGTGGCCGTCGGGGTCGCGCACGTAGAGCGAGTGGCAGATCGTGTGGTCCCAGAGCTCCGCCTCCATGCCCCGCTCGGCGAACCCGGCGCGGGCGGCATCGAACTGCGCCCGGTCGAGGCGGATCGCGAAGTGGCGGTTCACGCCGTCGGCCTCGAGCCGGTCGCCCTCCACCGGTTCAAAGAGGGCGACGCAGGCTTCGCCGTTGCAGAGCACGACCGGATCGCCCTGGCCGTTCCAGACGTCCGCGAATCGGCGCTCCATCCCGAGGACATCCACGTACCAGGCGACCGAGCGCTCCATGTCGGCCACGACGAGCGCGACGTGGTCGAGGCCCTGCGCCTCGAAGCGGGTCATCCCGCCGGCTCGGTCCGCGAGCGCACCCGGGCGGCGGCGAGCGCGGTGAGGCCGAGGACGAGTGCCCCGCCGAGCAGCCCCTGATGCATGCGAGTGTCGCCCAGTTGGCGGTTGACCCGCCCGCTCTCGCACACCGACGTGAAGCACTCGGTGTGAAGCGGCGGGTATGCCCAGATCCAGACCCCGGCCCCGAGCGCCGCCACCGCAACGAGGACACCCGTGGCGAGCACGACCCGCCACCCGAGCACGACCCGCGTGCCCGCTCTCCGCTCCAGGAGCCCAACCACGAGCGGGATGAGCGACATGGCCACCGCGAACGCCGCGCACGCGGCGTACGCTGCAACCCTCGTCCTCCCCGGTGCCGGCCCGTCAGCCGGGTCGGGGAAGAGGCCGCTGCCGGCGACGACGATCACGCCGAGAACAACGCTGACCGAGACGAGCACGACGAGCCGGAATGTCCACAGGCTCGCCCGATCCGCAGCAGTGGCAGGCACGTGCGTCATGCCTCAAGGGTACCGGGTCAGCCGGCCTGGCGAAGCGCGAGGATGGCGTCGAACGTCGCCCGGTGGCCCGGCCGCGCGACCGCCACGAGCTTGATCGTATGCGCCGAGACATGGCCGAAGTCGGCCCGCAGGAGGTCGACGGCGCCGGCCCCTCGCTCGGCCACGGTTCCCTTCAGCACGCCGTCGAGGTAGACGCGTACCGACCCGCCGCCCGGGGTGGCCGTGCCGACCACCAGGAGGTTCGACGCCGTGATGGTTGTCCTGAGAATCGATCCGCCGTGAGTCGTGCTGCGATACCCACCGCCGTACGCCGTCACCACCTCATGCTGCGTCCACGAACCGGACCAGGTGATCGCCCTGCTTGACTCCTGCCGCTCGCTCACCGTGACCGGGGAAACCGCCGTCCAGTTGCTCGTGTTCCCGGCCGCATCGGTCTGGCGAGCGCGAACCTGATACGTCCCGCCGCCGGCGAACGTCCCAAACGCGTCCCACGTCGCGCCGTCGGTGCTCACCTGCGCTTCGCCGGGGCTATCGCAGCTGCCGAGGCAGTTTGCGTCCGTCTCGCTGATCTCCCAGGCCACGGCAACATCCGGTGCGGCGACGGCCAGCCCGCTGTCAACGAACCGTGCGCGCGCGCCGGCCACGACCGGAGCCGTGCGGTCGAGGATGACCTCCTTGCCGCCGACCGCGCCCCAGTTCCCTGCCAGGTCCCGGAGCTGCACGTAGAGGTCGTGCGGCCCGTCGATGCTGTTTCCGCCGGTGGCCGGGTCGGTGACGTCCCAGTCGTACATGATCGCGGTCGTCGTCACCCCGTCGACGAGCATGCCGTTGGCGTCAACGACGGGGGAGTTCGAGATTCGCCACTGGTCCGAGAGGTCGGTGTCGTCCCCCCAGGCCATGACCCGATCCACGCCCTGGGTCCAGGGCGAGAGCACGCTGACGCTGGGCACGCCGGGAGGAGTGGTGTCCACCGGATC
>DATIDU010000323.1:0-10844 GCA_035456145.1 Gaiellales bacterium
GCCGGCGATCACCGCCGTCGCCAATCCGACGGTCAACTCCTACAAGCGGCTCCTGCCCGGCTACGAGGCGCCGGTCTACATCGCCTGGTCGCCCGGCAACCGCTCGGCCGCCATCCGCGTTCCGGCGAAGCGCGGGCGGTCGACGCGGATCGAGCTGCGGACGCCCGACCCCACGGCGAACCCGTACCTCGCGCTCGCGTGCATGCTGGCCGCCGGCCTCGACGGCATCAAGCGCGGCCTCACCCCGCCCGAGCCGGTCAACCGCAACATCTACCACCTCACCGAGGAGGAGTCGGCCGGGCTCGGAATCCGCAGCCTGCCGCACGACCTGTCCCACGCCCTCGACGCGCTGGAGGCCGACGAGATCATGCGCCAGGCGCTCGGCGACCACATCTTCACCGAGTACGTGGCGCTGAAGCGCGAGGAGTGGGCCTCCTACAACGAGCAGGTCCACGACTGGGAGATCCGCACGTACATGGATCGGTACTGAGCGTTCCGACTCAGGATTCCGGCGGCTGAAGGACGACCACCCGCGTCGCGGGTGGTCGTTCCGTGTCGACGGCCCACTCGGGCCCGGCGACGTGCTCGACGTCGTCGAACATCGCGATGAACGCGTCGGCCGGATCGAGGAAGCCGATCGCCGGCGTGCGGTAATGCATCGGGACGGCGTAGGCCGGAGCGAGGTCGCGGACGATCGCGGCCGCGGCGGCGGCGCCGATGGTCGGCCCGCCGCCCACGGGGACGAACACGATGTCGACCTCGCCGATCGCGGCGCGCTGCTCGGGGCGCAGGCCGGCCTGACCGAAGTCGCCGAAATGCGCGATCCGCAGGCCGTCGAGCGTGAAGACGAAGATCGTGTTGGGGCCCCGGGCGGTGCCGGCCGCGTCCTCGTGCTCTGAGGCGACGGCGAGCACCTCGCCGGCCGGCGTCTCGAACCGGCCCGCGGTCGAGCGCACGATGTGCGGCTCGCCGGCGATCACTTGACCGCGTTGTGGTCGCGGTGTTCGTGAGTCACGAGCATCAGGTCGGCCGGATGCGGCTCGATCGGCGGGTACTCGAACGTGATCCGCGCGGCCACCTCGGGCGGGAACGGGCCGAACGGATCGATGGTGACCGTGTGCTCCGCGCCGGTCAGCGTGTAGGCGGACTGTCCGTGCCAGCGGATGATCATGATGCGAGGGTCAGATTCTTGACGCTGACTGCCCTGATAATATAACGCGAACGTAAGATTTATGGCTCCGACGACGTTCCCAACGCAGATTCGTATCGGCGAGCTGGCCCGCAGGGTCGGCGCGACGCCGCGCACCGTCCGGTACTACGAGGAGCTCGGTCTTCTGCCCGATCGGGACCGGCGGCAGGGGAGCCACCGCCTCTACGACTCCGAGGACGAGGCACGGCTCGCCGAGCTGATCCGGATCCGCGATCTCCTCGGGCTCTCGCTCGCGGAGCTTCGCGCCTGGGACGAGGCCGAGCGGGCGCGGGCTGCGCTGCGCGACCGGTGGCACGCCGACCCGACCGAGCCAGAGCGCGCCCAGATCGCGGCCGAGGCCCGCGAGCCGATCGAGACCCAGCTGGCGCTGGTGCGCGCACGGCGGGAGGCGCTCGAGGAGCTTGAGGACCAGCTGGTCGCCAAGCGCCGGCGGGTGCGGGAGATCCTGCACGAGCTGGACGAGCGGTCAGGCGCGTGACGCCGCACGCCGAGCGCTACAAGTGGGTCGCGCTCTCGAACACGACCATCGGGATGCTGATGGCCACGATCAACTCGTCGATCGTCCTCATCGCGCTTCCCGACATCTTCCGCGGCATCCACCTGAACCCCCTCGATCCGGGGAACTCCGGCTATCTGCTGTGGATGCTGATGGGCTTCCTCGTGGCGACCGCGGTGCTCGTCGTCAGCTTCGGCCGCATCGGCGACATGTACGGGCGGGTGCGGATGTTCAACGTCGGCTTCGCGGTCTTCACCACCGGGTCGGTGCTCCTGTCGCTGACCTGGATGGACGGATCCGCGGCCGCGCGGTGGCTGATCGCCATGCGGATCGTGCAGGGCATCGGCGGCGCGCTTCTCATGGCCAACTCGTCGGCGATCCTGACCGACGCGTTTCCGCACAACGAGCGCGGGCTGGCACTCGGAATCAACGCGGTGTCCGCGATCGCGGGCTCCTTCATCGGGCTCGTACTCGGCGGAGTGCTCGCCCCGGTGTCGTGGCGGCTCGTCTTCCTGGTCTCGGTTCCGGTGGGCATTCTGGGCACGGTCTGGTCGCTGTGGAAGCTCGAGGAGCGCGGCGAGCGGCATCCGGCCAAGGTCGACTGGTGGGGAAACCTGACGTTCGCGGTCGGTCTGATCGCGGTGCTCGTGGGGATCACCTACGGCATCCAGCCGTACGGCGGACACACCATGGGGTGGACGAACCCCGCGGTGATCGCCGAGCTCTTCGGCGGGCTCGCGGTGCTCGGGATCTTCGCCGTGGTCGAGCTCACGGCGGAGGAGCCGATGTTCAGGCTCGGCCTCTTCCGGATCCGTGCGTTCACCGCCGGGAGCATCGCCAGCCTGCTCGCGTCGCTCGGCCGGGGCGGGCTCATGTTCATGCTCATCATCTGGCTCCAGGGCATCTGGCTTCCACTCCACGGCTACTCCTTCTCCGAGACGCCGCTCTGGGCGGGGATCTACATGCTGCCGCTGACCGTGGGGTTCCTCGTGGCCGGCCCGCTCTCAGGCTGGCTCTCCGACCGGTTCGGCGCGCGCCCATTCGCAACCGGCGGCATGCTGCTCGCGGCGCTCGCCTTCTTCCTGCTCGAGCTCCTCCCCGTCGACTTCGCCTACTGGATGTTCGCCGGGCTGCTGCTTCTCATCGGGCTGGCGATGGGGCTCTTCGCGTCGCCGAACCAGACGGGGATCATGAACAGCCTGCCGCCGCATCGCCGCGGCGTGGGTGCCGGGATGAGCGCCACCTTCCAGAACTCGGCGATGGTGCTCTCGATCGGCGTCTTCTTCACGCTCATGGTCGTCGGCCTCGCGGCCAGCCTGCCGGAGACCCTGAACCACGGCCTCGTTGCCCAGGGTGTGCCCGCCGCCGACGCGCAACGCGTGTCGCAGCTCCCGCCGGTCGGGCTCCTGCTCGCGTCGTTCCTCGGCCTGAACCCGATCGGCGAGCTGCTCGGGCCGGCCGTCCACCACGTGCCCGCGGCGAATGCGGCGTACCTCACGGGGCGCTCGTTCTTCCCGAGCCTGATCTCCGGGCCGTTCGCATCAGGCCTCGACGAGGCGTTCGACTTCGCAATCGTCGCCTGCCTCGTCGCTGCGGCGGCGTCGTGGATGCGCGGCGGCCGCTACGTCCACGAGGTCGAGCCGCATGTCATCCCGGCCGAGGCGCTCGACGGCGAGCTCGCGCTTCCGGCCGAGGGCGACTGACCGAACACCGCCACGGGCCTGCGGTCGGGCTGGTCAACCATCTAGGATCGCCCGCCATGCGCTGGGTCGCCAAGGCGATGGTGCAGAACACCCTTTCGGTGCTGCCAAAGGGCGTTGCCATGAACGCGTTCCTCCAGCGTCACGGCACCCGGTCGACGGTGCTCACGCCCGAGCGGGTCGTCGAGAAGATGGCCCGCGTCGTCCCGATGCACCTGCGCCATCTCGACGAGCACTCACCGCGGCAGCGGAGCGAGGCGGCCGTCCTCGAGATCGGCACGGGTTTCACGCCGCTCGTGCCGCTCGGCTTCTTCCTGGGCGGGCATGCGCTCCGTTCATACCGTCGACATCGTGGAGCTCACGACGGTGGGCTCCGTCGAGGAGCTGCTCAGATGTCTGCGGAGCGCGAGCAGCACCGGACTCCTGCGTCGCCTCTGTCCGTGGGTGGACCCACGACGAGAGGCGGAGATGTGCAGCTCGCCGGGGTCGTCCGCCGGCCGGGCGGAGCTCCTCGCGAGATTCGGGACCACATACGAGGTCGGAACTGCGCTCGACGTCTCGCTGGAGGACGCGAGCGTGGACATGGTGATCAGCAACAACGTCTTCGAGCACGTGCCGCCGCCGGTGATCGCCGAGATCCTCCAGGAGTCGCGTCGCGTCGGCGGCGCCGACGTCGTGGTCTCGCACCACATCGACCTGCGCGACCACTACGCGAAGTTCGACAGGCGCATCAACTCTTCAACATGCTGCGGTTCTCGAGCCGGCAATGGCGCGTCCTGAACAGCCGGCTCGAGCCGCAGAGCGGGCTCCGGTACCCCGACTACCTCGCCATCTTCGCCGAGGCCGGCTGGGAGATCGTCTCGGAGGACCTGCGACACGGGAACGAAGAGGTCTTCCAGAAGACGCGGCTCGCTCCGGAGTTCCGGCGCTACTCGGCCGACGAGCTGCGCGTGATCGACATGTGGATCGCGGCCAGGCCGCGGGCCCAGATACCTAGCGATAGATGGCCGACGGGTCGCCCGGCGAAGCCGTGAGCCGCTGGGCCACACCCGTCTCGACGGCCGCCTCGTGGACGGCGTGGGCGACCACCTCGACGACGGTCTTGTTGAAGACGCTCGGGATGACGTACTCCTCGAAGAGCTCGTCCTCCGAGATGACCGCGGCGATGGCGCGGGCCGCGGCGAGGTTCATCTGGTCGTTGATAGCCGTCGCCTGGGCCGACAACGCGCCGCGGAAGATGCCGGGAAAGGCGAGGACGTTGTTGACCTGGTTGGGATAGTCCGAGCGGCCGGTGGCGATGACGCGGACGTCGCCCATGATGTCCTCGGGATGTACCTCGGGCTCGGGGTTCGCCATCGCGAAGACGATGGCGTCGTCGGCCATCGTGCGGACTGCGTCGACCGAGACGGCGCCGGGCCCGGAGAGGCCGATGAACACGTCGGCTCCTGCGAGCGCCTCGTCCGCCGTGCCGTCGAAGCCGCGCGGGTTGGTGTGCCTCGCGTACCACTTCTGGATCGCGGTCAGCCCCTTCTTGGAAGGGTTGAGCGCGCCCTCGCGGTCGCAGCCGATGATGTCGGTCACGCCGGCCTCCATCAGGAGCTTCGACACGGCGACTCCCGCCGCGCCGACGCCGACCAGGACGACCCGCAGTTCGTCGAGCCGCTTTCGCACCAGCTTGGCCGCGTTCAGGAGCCCGGCCAGGACGACGACCGCCGTCCCGTGCTGGTCGTCGTGGAAGACCGGGATGTCGAGCTCGCGCCGCAGCCGGCCCTCGATCTCGAAGCAGCGCGGCGCGGCGATGTCCTCCAGGTTGATCCCGCCGAACCCGGGGGCGATGGCCTTCACGATGGTGATGATCTCGTCGGTGTCGGTCGTGTCGAGGCAGACCGGCCATGCGTCGATCCCGGCGAACTCCTTGAAGAGCATGGCCTTGCCCTCCATCACCGGCATCGCGGCCTTCGGGCCGATGTTGCCGAGCCCGAGAACGGCGGTACCGTCGGTCACGACCGCGACCGCGTTCTGCTTGATCGTGAGCGCCCGCACCTTGTCGGGATCGTCGGCGATCGCCATGCACACCCGCGCGACGCCGGGGGTGTAGGCCATCGACAGGTCGTCGCGCGTCTTCACGGGCACCTTGTTCTGCACCTCGATCTTGCCGCCGAGGTGCATGAGGAACGTCCGGTCGGAGACGTTCACGATCTTGACGCCCGGCACCTCGCGGACGGCGTCGACGATACGCTGGCCGTGGTCGGAATCCGACGCCGACACCGTCACGTCGCGCACGCGGGTCTCGCGCGACACGCGTACGAGGTCGATCGCGCCGAGGTCGCCGTTGGCCTCGCCGATGGCCTGCGCGACCTTGGCGAACGACCCGGCCACCGCCGGGAGCTCGACGCGGATGGTGAGGCTGTAGGACGCCGACGGATTGTGGGCAGCCATCTCGCCGCGAAGCGTATCGCCGGCGCCCCGCCCCGACCATCCGCTCGGATACCCTATCCACGGTGGCGACCGTCAAGCAGATCCAGCCCAAGGACCTGAACCTCGACGACGCGCCGGCCAAGCAGTGCGACGTGTTCCTTGTCGACGGGAACGGGCTCGCGTACCGCGCGTTCTACGCGCTTCCCGAGGAGCTCCAGACCGTGGAGGGGTTCCCGACAAACGCACTGCTCGGCATGGCGAACATGTTCATGCGCATGCTCATGGACTACCGGCCGCGCACCGTGCTCGTCGCGTGGGACTCCAAGCCGACGGGCCGGCTTGAGATCGCCGCGGACTACAAGGCCCACCGAAAGCCGATGCCCGACCTGCTGCGCCAGCAGCAGCCCTGGTTCGAGCCGGTCGTCGAGGCGTTCGGCTACCGCAACCTGAAGGTGGAGGGTAAGGAGGCCGACGACATCATCGGCACGCTCTCGCGCATGGCGGAGGGGGCCGGACACCGGGTGTGCGTGGTCTCGACCGACCGCGACGCCTTCCAGCTCGCCTCCGATGCCGTCTGCATCATGATGACTCCGCGCGGCGTGCAGGACGTCGTCGTCTACACGCCTGAGCGGATCCTCCAGCGCTACGGGATCGCGCCCGAGCAGATCCCCGACTTCATCGGCCTGAAGGGCGACACCTCGGACAACATCGCCGGCGTGCCGGGCATCGGCGACAAGACCGCCGCCGAGCTTCTCATCCAGTTCGGCACCATGGAGGGGATCTACGCGAATCTCGACGCGGTGTCCGGGACGAAACGGCGCGAGTCCCTGGCGGCCGCGACGAAAGACGCCGCCGACTCGAAGCAGCTTGCGACGATCGACCGCGAGATCCCGCTCGACGTCGACTTCGACGCGCTCGTGGTCGAGCCGCCGGACCGCTCGACGATGAAGGAGCTCTTCCGAAAGCTCGAGTTCCGGGCGCTGCTCAAGCGCGTGGACGAGCTCGAGGAGGCGCTGCCCGGCGCCCCGCCGGCCGAGCCGTCGGAGGCGGTCGAGGTCGAGTGGCGGGGGGGCGGAGCCGACGAGCTGCGCTCGCTCGGAAACGAGGTCGGTCTCGCCGCCGCGGGCGACCGGTTGGCGATCTCCGATGGCGCGACAGCGATCGTCGTCTCGGAGCCGGCGGTGCGGGTCCTCGAAGCCCTCCGCGACGTGCGGGTCATCACCCACGGCCTGAAGCATCCGGCGCTCGTGCCGGCCGGTGACACCGCGATCGCCGCATACCTGCTCGATCCCGGCCGGGCCGGCTACGAGATCGACGACCTGGCCGAGGAGTCGGGCGTCGGCGTCCAGGTCGGCGCCGACGAGGAGACGGCCGCCCTGGTGCGCGCGGCCGCCGCCGCGAGACGGCTGCATCCCGGCCTCTACGAGAAGCTGGCGGTCCGCGACCTGATCGGCCTCTACGAGGGCATCGAGCTCCCGCTCGCGCCGGTGCTCGGCGCGATGGAGAGCGTCGGCATCAAGGTCGACACGTACCGCCTGGCGGAGATCGCCGCCAAGCTCGCCGACCAGGTGGAGGAGCTCGAGGCCCGCTGCTACGAGCTCGCCGGCGGCCCGTTCGTGATCGGCTCGCCCAAGCAGCTCGGCGAGGTCCTGTTCGAGCGGCTCGGCCTGCCCGCCGACCGCAAGGGCAAGACCGGCTACTCGACCGACGCCAGGGTGCTGGCCAAGATCCGCGAGCTGCACCCGATCGTCGACGTCGTCGAGCAGTGGCGCGAGCAGTCGAAGCTCCTGAACACGTACCTCCAGCCGCTGCCCGACCTGATCGACCCCGAGGACGCCCGGCTGCACACGACGTTCAGCCAGACCACGGCGGCCACCGGCCGGCTGTCGTCGATCCGGCCCAACCTCCAGAACATCCCGATCCGCACGGCGCTCGGCCGCGAGATCCGAAGCGCGTTCGTCGCCGGAGAGGGCTACACGCTGCTCTCGGCCGACTACTCGCAGGTCGAGCTTCGGATCCTTGCCCACCTCTCCGAGGAGCCGGCGCTCAAGGACGCCTTTGCGCGCGGCGAGGACATCCACCGCGTGACGGCGGCCGAGGTGCTGGGGAAGCCGCCGGCGGCGCTCACGCGCGACGAGCGAAACCGGGCGAAGGCCGTCAACTTCGGGATCATCTACGGCATCAGCTCGTTCGGGCTCTCCGAGCAGCTCGGCATCTCGCGCGAGGAGGCGCAGGCGTACATCGACACCTACCTGGCCCGCTTCCCCCGCGTGAACGAGTTCATCGCGCGGACGATCGCGTCGGCCAAGGAGCTCGGCTACGTGACGACGCTGTTCGGGCGCCGCCGCCCCGTTCCGGAGCTGCGGGCGTCGAACTATCAGACCCGCAGCCTCGGCGAGCGCCTCGCCGTGAACACCGTGATGCAGGGGAGCGCCGCTGACATCATCAAGGTGGCGATGATCACCTGCCACGCGAAGCTGCGCGACACCGGCAGGCGCTCTCGCCTCGTGCTCCAGATCCACGACGAGCTCCTCTTCGAGGCCGCCGACGGCGAGATGACGGCCCTGCGGGCGCTCGTGACCGAGGCGATGGTGTCGGCCTATCCGCTCGACCCACCGCTCGAGATCGACATCGGGACTGGTGCGACCTGGCTGGAGGCGAAGTGACCTGGACGCAGGTCGACGGCGAGCTGAGCGCGCTGCCCGCACGCCGCGGCGACGAGCCGGGTGCGTACCTGTGGATCACCGCCGGCGAGCGCCACGAGCAGGTCACGGCGGAGCTCTTCCTTCCGGCCGTCGCCGCAGACGAGCTCGACTCGGCGCTCGGGATCGCGGTCGGCACGGTGAATTCCGAGAACGGCGAGTGGAGCGGCGAGGTACGCCTCGAGTTCGGGCGCGTTCGGGACGGCCGCGGGGTCGTCTCGGCCTCCGGGCCGGGGATCGACTCCGACATCCGCTTCACGCTCAGCACGCATCCCCACGACGGCGGATACTGCCGCCACTGTGGTGCGGAGCTCCAAGTCGCTGTCGTGTCGGTGATCACGCCGCCGGACGGCGGGGTCATCGGCACTCCCCAAACACGCTGTGGGGCGTGCGGCAAGGACTGATCGTCGTCGTGCTGGCCGCGGCGGTCGCGGCCTGCGGTGGAAGCGGCGGGTCGGGGACGAACGCGACGGCGCCCTCGTGCCCGAACGTGCACCCCGACGGCATCCCGCTCGCCGTGAGGCTTCCCAGCAGGCCGCCTCCGGGCGGCGCGTCGATCTGCCCGCTCGTCCACTACCGGGCGGTGTTCACGAACGACGAGTGGGGCGAGATGCCGAAGGAGCTGCGGGCGGCGAACCCCGACGCGCAGGTCTGGCAGGAGCGCTCCCTCCTCTACAGCTGCGAGCACTGCGACGTGGCGGCGTTCCACCTGCCGTGGATCCGCCGGCACCATCCGGAGTGGGTCCTGCACACGGCCGCCGGCGATGAGATCCACCCCGCCGACCACCCCGCGTGGGTGCTGCTCGACTTCGGCGACCCGAGCTATCAGGGCGCCTGGGCGCTCCGCGTCCAGCAGAGCCTGGGGGCGGGCGGCTTCACCGGGGTCGAGATCGCCGACGCGGGCAACGAGCCCGAGTGGTCGGGCACGCCGGTCGACCCGCGCACCCAGACCGAGCTCGCGCCCGACGACCGCGTCACCTATCTGGCGCAGGCCCTGAGCCTCGTCCACGCGGCGATGCGCACGCAGGGGTTCTTCCTGCTCGCCCAGAACGGGCCGCCCGATCTGATCGAGCCGGCCCAGATCAACTCCGCCGACGCGCTCTCCGCGGGGTCGGGGTTTGCACGCCTGCACGGGCCCGAGTGGAACACGCTTCTCCGGTACTACCTCCAGGTGGGCCGTGAGCGGGCGGCGGCGGTCGTCTTCGAGTCGGGCCCGGACACGAGTGACCGGCGCGACGTGTACGGGCTCGCGTCGTACCTGCTGGTGGCGACTCCGCAGGGCGCGTACGGCCCGCCCCCCGGCGGGCGTCTGACGCCGCTCTACGACCTCGACCTCGGCACTCCTGACCCCGACGTCCCCGCACAGCAGGTGGGCGAGGCGTGGCGCCGGACATACCCCGGCGGGGCGGCTGCGGTGAACCCGTCCGACCTGCCGACCGACCTCACGCTCGGAGGGGCGGGTCAGATCACGCTGCCCGCGGGAGGTGCGGCGATCGCCGTCGGGAGCCGGCTCATCACGAGCTACTGACCGAGCGCTCCGCCTGCTTGCACCAGGTTGCGGGCACGGCGTTTGTATACTACCGGCCGGCCGGCCGAGGCCGGCTGCCGCATGACTTCATGTGAGAGGATTCCATCCTGACGGACATGGCTTCAACCGACGACACGTGGATGATCGAAGTGGACGGCGTGCTCGTCCCGGACTACGACCGCACGCTGACCGATTTCAGCGAGGGCGACGTCGTGACCGGGACCGTGGTCCGGGTCGACAAGGACGAGATCCTCGTCGACATCGGCTACAAGTCCGAAGGGGTCATCCCGGTGTCGGAGCTCAGCATCCGGCGGTCCGTGAACCCCGACGAGGAGGTGACCGTCGGTGACGAGATCGACGCGCTCGTCCTCCAGAAGGAGGACGCGGACGGCCGCCTGATCCTCTCCAAGAAGCGAGCCCGGTTCGAGAAGGCCTGGAAGCGGATCGAGGCCGCGGCCGAGAGCGGCGAGCCGGTTGAGGGTCACGTCATCGAGGTCGTCAAGGGCGGCCTCATCATCGACCTCGGCGTGCGCGGCTTCCTGCCCGCGTCGCTCGTCGACATCCGCCGCGTTCAGGATCTCGAGGAGTACCGCGACCAGGTGCTGCTCTGCAAGGTCATCGAGCTCAACCGCAGCCGCAACAACGTCGTCCTCTCGCGCCGCGCCGTGCTCGAGGAGGAGCGCAAGGAGGCGCGCCAGCAGATCCTCGACCGCCTGAGCCCCGGTGTCGAGGTGGAGGGTCAGATCTCGAACATCGTGGACTTCGGCGCCTTCGTCGACCTCGACGGCAT